>NZ_VIQM01000023.1 GCF_008520265.1 Sphingobacterium cavernae | reverse complement strand
TGGCATAAGAATGTCGCAATGTATGTACAGAGCCTTCCGACTGAACATTTGCTTTGATCAATGCTTTTTTCAGAATCAACTGTACACTTCGTTCGCTATACTTGCCACCCTTCTCACCTTCGAAGAGGTACTCCTTTGGCTTGAATGCTTGATAATAATGTCTCAAAGTCGCCAGCAATTTGTCTGGTAATGATACAATCCGATCTTTATTACCTTTGCTTTGATGGATTCTGATAATTCCATCGGAAGATTTTATGTCTTTGATTTTGAGATTCAACAGTTCGCTAAGACGTAGTCCACAACTATAGATTGTCATCAGAATAGCCTTGTGTTTTAGATTTTGAGTGTTATCGAGAATATTTCTTACTTCTTCTTTTGAAAAGAATTTAGGTAATTTAGAAAATGAGCGTTTCGGGTATAAGTAATCCAGTTGGATTTTTTTGTCCAATATCAGTTCGTACATCTTCTTGATTGCGCCCACTAATCCTTTTTGATAGGAAACACTAATTTTCCCATTTTGAACTTTTTCGTTTATAAACGCCTCAATATCTGACAGTGGAATTTCTTCAAGGGAGGGATATTTGCTAACATGTTTAAGAAATATACTAGCGTAATCCTTGTACGATCTAATGGTATTGCCAGCAT
>NZ_VIQM01000024.1 GCF_008520265.1 Sphingobacterium cavernae | reverse complement strand
CCCCGTAAAATGGACAGTCCAGGAATTTACGATCTATCGCATTCATAACCTGTAGGTTGAATAGGGATTCCCCCTTGGGTTTAAAATAATAACTGCTACGGGGTAACTCCATAACCTTGCACTGTCTGTAAACGCTCATTTTCTTATAAGAGGGGCAAACAAGACCGCGTTTCTCTTCTAAGCTCATTTGCCCAATACTTTTTTTAAGAAATCCACCTGTATCTGTAACTCCCCAATCTTGGAGTAAAGTTCCTTTTCCTTGGAATCGTCTTTTGAAGAAGACTTCTCTGTGGTAAAAACAGATTCTGCATTATCCAGAAATTCCCGTTTCCAGGTGTTGATCTGGGTGGGATGTAACTCATATTTAACCGCCAGCTCTTGGATAGTCTGCTGCTCTTTGATGGCTTCTATGGCTACCTTAGCCTTAAAGCTTGCACTGAATTTCCTGCGTTCTTTTTTCATTCTCAACTGCTAATTTAAACATTTATGCAGTTGTCCAGTAGTTGGGTAGTATGATAAGACGTGCTAATTCCGTACGATGTGTTAAAAGTAAGTAGAGTGTGTGTAATTAAATTAGGCTTCAGGGAAACCTGAAGCTTTTTTACATTCTTAAAGAAAATAAAATTATAGGTTATAATGGAAACAATACTCCCAATATTTGGGAGTATTGTGTTTTATGGATTTGTTGACCACAAAGATGCAGATTTCAACATAGCTCTTCTTGGTAATTTTAAATTAGCAACGATTAATTCTGCAAAATCTTCAGGTTGTAAAACTTTTTCTGTATCTCCATCTGTTAATTTTAAGTCAATAGACATGTCCGACGCTATTGTCGAAGGCATTAAAGTACAAACACGAATATTGTTTTTACGCACTTCACGCATTAAAGAGTCAGATAAACCAATAACACCAAATTTAGAAGCACTATATGCCGAAGTTGTTGCTGCACCATTTAATCCTGCTGTAGAAGATACATTGATAATGTCACCTTGATTTTTTTCGATCAATTGTGGCAATACAGCTTTTGTAACGTAATACGTACCAAATAAATTGGTGTTAATAATATCTGTCCATGTTTTTACATTCATGTCTACTAACGATCCAAAAGAAGCAATACCGGCATTATTTACCAAAATATCAAACATACCAAATTCCACATTTAGTTCTTGAACAGCTTTTTCTACAGCATCGTAATCAGTGATATCAAAAACCTTATAAGTAGCTTGCACACCTAAAGCTTTTAACTCTTTTACAGTATCAATTAAGTTAGATTCATTTCTCCCTGTGATTGCAACATGTATGCCTTCTTTAGCGAACGCTAGAGCTGTTGCTTTACCTAAACCACGCCCTGCACCTGTAATTAGCGCATATTTTCCTTGTAAATTTTCCATATTCAAAATTATAAAAACTAATATTATTCCAATGTTATATGATTTATATATTAGGATTTATTTTTTAATGCTTTTGTATTTACGCTGTTGTGACGAATTTTTCTGACTCTCTTTGTAGTTTTAAATAAAATAGAATTGCCATGAATAAAATGAAAATTGAAATATGGAGCGATGTAATGTGTCCATTCTGTTACATAGGTAAGCGTCGATTTGAAAAATCATTAGAGAACACATCGCTAAAGGATAAAATTGATGTCGAATGGAAAAGTTTTCAGTTGAATCCTGGTATGCAAACGGATACTTCTATTAACATTAACGAATATTTAGCACAGCATAAAGGAATGCCTTTAGAGCAAGCAAAAGCTTTGAATGCTCAAGTAACACAAATGGCAAAGGGAGAAGGGTTGGAATATAACTTTGATAAGTCCGTTGTAGCCAATTCTTTTAAAGCGCATGTGTTGACACATTTTGCTAAGCAATTTGGAAA
The DNA here is from genome assembly GCF_008520265.1 of Sphingobacterium cavernae. Classification (GTDB taxonomy): domain Bacteria; phylum Bacteroidota; class Bacteroidia; order Sphingobacteriales; family Sphingobacteriaceae; genus Sphingobacterium; species Sphingobacterium cavernae. The sequence continues at coordinate 63,487 of NZ_VIQM01000024.1, read as the reverse complement.
GCAAGATGAAGTAGAAGAATTATTATTTCAATCATATTTTACCGAAGGTAAAAATATCGACGATATAGAAGTGGTTAAAGATATTGCTAAGCAAGTAGGTCTAGATGATGTAGCTTACCAAAAAGTTGTCGTAGATGGTTCGTTGGATCACGAAGTGAAAATGGATATTAATGAAGCACGTCAGATTGGAGTACAAGGAGTTCCTTTCTTTGTGTATGATCGTAAATATGCTGTTTCTGGCGCACAGCCAGTTGAGTTATTTATCCAGACATTAGAAAAAGCTTATTCAGAATGGCAATCAAAAGCTGATCCGATTCAAATTCAGAATACTAGCGATGGACCAACTTGCGGCTCTGATGGATGTGATTAAAATAAAAAATCCTTCTCTTTATGGGAGAAGGATTTTCTTTTTCAGTACTGAAATCTATCACACTTTGATTTCAACTTCAACACCTGAAGGTAATTCAAGTTTCATCAATGCGTCAACAGTTTTAGCATTTGATGAGTAGATATCCAAAAGTCTTTTGTAAGAACATAATTGGAATTGCTCACGTGCTTTTTTGTTAACGTGTGGTGAACGTAAAACTGTATAGATTTTTTTCTCAGTAGGAAGAGGAATAGGACCTGAAACTACTGCACCTGTAGGTTTTACTGTTTTTACGATTTTCTCAGCTGATTTGTCAACTAAATTGTAATCGTAAGATTTCAATTTGATTCTGATTCTTTGGCTCATTTTATATTTGTTTTTTAAAATGATCTCCTATTAGAGCTATTCACAATAGGAGACCGGTTTATTTTGAATTATCAAAGATTATTATTCTTCGATAGATTTGATTTTACCTTTTGATTTTGAGATTACTTCGTCAGAAACGTTACGAGGAGCTTCAGCGAAGTGATCGAATTCCATAGTAGAAGTTGCACGACCTGAAGTAATAGTGCGTAATTGAGTTACATAACCAAACATTTCTGATAAGGGAACGATAGCTTTGATTACTTGAGCACCATTACGCGTGTCAAGACCTTGCATCTGACCACGACGACGGTTTAAGTCACCCATTACATCACCCATGTTTTCTTCTGGAGTCAATACCTCCACTTTCATGATAGGCTCTAATAATACTGGAGAACATTTAGGTAATGCTTCACGGTAAGCCATTTTACCAGCTAATTCGAATGATAATGAATCTGAATCGACTGCGTGGAATGAACCATCAATCAAACGAACCTTCATACCAGTCAATGGATAACCAGCTAATACACCGTTTTTCATTGAAGATTCAAAACCTTTTTGAACAGAAGGAATGTATTCTCTTGGAATAGCACCACCAACGATTTCATTAACGAATTGAAGAGGGTTTTTAGCTACATCCCAATCCTCATCAGCAGGAGAGATAACAACTTTGATATCCGCGAATTTACCACGACCACCTGATTGTTTTTTGTATACCTCACGGTGTTCTGTAGTACCTGTGATAGACTCTTTGTATGCTACTTGAGGAGCACCTTGGTTTACCTCAACTTTGAATTCACGACGTAAACGGTCGATTAAGATATCTAAGTGAAGCTCACCCATACCTGAGATTACTGTTTGACCAGTATCTTCGTCAGTTTTTACTACGAATGTAGGATCCTCTTCAGCTAATTTACCAAGACCAATACCTAATTTATCAACGTCAGCTTGTGTTTTAGGCTCAATAGCTAAACCGATAACTGGCTCAGGGAATACCATTGACTCAAGAACGATAGGGTTCTTCTCATCACACAAAGTATCACCAGTTTTGATGTCTTTGAAACCAACAACAGCACCGATATCACCAGCCCCAATTCTTTCGATTGGATTTTGCTTGTTAGCGTGCATTTGGAAGATACGAGAGATACGCTCTTTGTTACCTGAACGCGTGTTCAATACATAAGAACCAGCTTCTAATACTCCTGAATATGCACGTACGAAACATAAACGACCTACGAATGGGTCAGTCGCGATTTTAAATCCTAATGCTGCGAAAGGCTCAGACTCAGATGGTTTACGTGAAATTTCTTCACCTGTATTAGGGTTAGTACCAGTTACAGCTTCGATATCTAATGGAGAAGGTAATAATTCCATTACTAAATCAAGCATAGTTTGTACACCTTTGTTTTTGAAAGATGAACCACAAACCATAGGAACGATAGCATTGTCTAATACAGCAGCACGTAATGCATTTAAGATTTCGCGCTCAGTCAATGAATTAGGATCATCGAAGAATTTCTCCATCAATGACTCATCATAAGAAGCTACTGCTTCTAATAATTTCTCACGGTACTCAGCTACTTCTTCCTCCATGTCAGCAGGGATAGGAACTTCTGTAAAAGTCATACCTTTATCAGCCTCATTCCACACCATACCACGGTTGTTGATTAAGTCAACTACACCTTCGAAACCATCTTCTGCACCGATTGGTAATTGTAATGCTACAGCGTTAGAACCTAACATTGATTTTACTTGACCAACAACTTTTAAGAAGTCAGCACCTGAACGGTCCATTTTGTTTACGAAACCAATACGAGGAACTTTGTATCCATCAGCTAAACGCCAGTTAGTCTCTGATTGAGGCTCAACACCATCAACAGCAGAGAATAAGAATACTAATCCGTCTAATACACGTAATGAACGATTTACCTCAACCGTGAAATCCACGTGTCCAGGAGTATCGATTACGTTTACTTGGTATTTGTTGCCACGGTAATTCCAGAATACTGTTACAGCAGCAGAAGTGATCGTGATACCACGCTCTTGCTCTTGTGCCATCCAGTCAGTAGTTGCAGAACCTTCGTGCGTTTCTCCCAACTTGTGGTTTACTCCAGAGTAAAATAAAATACGCTCTGTAGTTGTAGTTTTACCAGCATCGATGTGCGCAGCGATACCGATATTTCTAACTAATTTTAAATCTTTTGCCATTTTGTTTTTATGCAATTTGTCTTTCGACGTTTTCTTTTAATGCAGTAATTAAATAAGTACACCGACTTTGATAAAGGAATAATCTTTTATCAATAGTCGGTGTAATCATATTTATTGTGTTGCTTTCAAAATTAGAATCTGAAGTGTGAGAACGCTTTGTTAGCCTCAGCCATTTTGTGCGTATCTTCTTTCTTCTTAACAGCAGCACCTTCACCTTTAGAAGCTGAAATGATTTCTCCTGCTAATTTCTCAAACATAGTTTTTTCACCACGTTTGCGAGCATAAGAAATTAACCATTTCATACCTAAAGCGATTTTACGCTCTGGACGTACTTCCATAGGTACTTGAAAGTTAGCACCACCTACACGGCGAGATTTAACTTCAACAGCAGGCATAACGTTGTTTAAAGCTTTTTTCCAAGTCTCTAAACCGTTTTCTTGTGTTTTTGATTCTACTAATTCTACTGCATCGTAAAAAATTGAGTAAGCGATAGATTTTTTACCATCGAACATCATATTATTTACGAAACGTGTTACCTGAACGTCATTAAACTTTGGATCAGGTAAAATGATTCTCTTTTTTGGTTTTGATTTTCTCATTTTTCTTTCCTCCGCTTAATTATTTCTTTTTACCTTTTGCTGGAGCTGCAGCTGCTTGTCCTGGTTTAGGACGCTTAGTTCCGTATTTCGAACGACGTTGGTTACGACCTGCTACACCTGAAGTATCTAATGCACCACGGATGATGTGGTAACGTACACCTGGTAAATCTTTCACACGACCACCACGGATCAATACGATCGAGTGCTCTTGTAAGTTGTGACCTTCTCCAGGGATGTAAGCGTTTACCTCTTTACCGTTTGTTAAACGTACACGAGCTACTTTACGCATTGCTGAGTTTGGTTTTTTAGGGGTAGTAGTATATACACGTGTACATACACCTCTTCGCTGTGGACATGAGTCCAACGCTGGTGACTTACTCTTGTCAACCAGAGCTACTCTACCTTTTCTAACTAATTGTTGAATAGTAGGCATTTACCTGTTTTTGTTTTTAATTTTTGTTAAAAAATCTTTTAAGACTGCAAAGATAAAGAAAGATTTTGAATTGTAAAGTGTTGTGTAGAAAAAAGTTCAGGGAGGTAGTACTTATTTCTGATAGGGTTTAAATGAACGTATTTTTTGTTGATTATTCTCTAGATAAGATAACTTTAATTGCTTCTCATTTAATAGTAAAATCCGGTATTCTATATCTTCTAAGGGCGTGGAGGGATCATTTTGCACAAATTTATTGATGGTAAGTAAATTGTTTTTTGTGTCTAATGAATATGAATAAATATTCCTTTCTCTTGAATAATAGCAATGAGGAGCTATTAGATATTGCGTCAATATGTTGTTTAAATTGAATTTGAATTTATGAGGCAATTCACAGTTTATTGTTCCAGGAATTTCAAACGATTCAAAAATAGCGTTTTCAGGATTAACTTCTGGATTTATGTCTTCTGTGTCAATCTGCCAGTCTATTTTGGTGAGTAGAGGAACGGCATTGTAGGAGTAATAATCGTCTTTGCTGCAGCAAGTTAGATTTAAAACCAATAAAAGACATATTATTAATCGCATGGATTTCCTGTTGAAACGAGAGTTAATAAAAGTAAGAAATATTTCTTTAATATTAATTTTAATCGAAGGAATTTTTTAAATTAAATAATTTATTTTGATGGAGTATATGGTTTACCAGTTGATCTGCCCCAAAAATGCTTAGGTGGTCATCATCGTACATGTAGCTTTCTCTGTCAATATATTTTATAAATTGAAATTTGCTTATATCAAGATATACATTTGAGTTGAGTTCATTTGATAAGAAGTTATTGTACGTTACAGCTTGTTTCAAAATATATCTTTCTTCTAGAGAAGTGTTTGTTTTCATTTCCAAAGCTAATATCTCTGGAAACCCCATGGTATAGGCAGGTGTTTGTCCTATGATAGTGTAATTGATTTTGTGATTGTCTAAGTAAGCTATTAAATCCTGAATTTTTATTTTTAAGGTATTGGCATCATATTGTCCTGAACCCCAAAAAGCAGTTATATATACCTTGTCTATATGTTTTGCATTTCTTGGTAAGAATTCATCGTATACAAAATCAATTAATTTTATGGAATTTTTAGGCCCCTTTGTTTTCAGTAAAGGGTAGGTAGTGGATACCGTGGCCTGTAGAAAATTAATATTCTTTTTTTTCAATTGCTCCGCAAAGCTATGTGCCAATGCTCCTGCATGACTATCTCCAATCAAAAGGATATTCTTTTTTGTTTTGTTGATGAACAAGCACCCTTTTTGGTCAAATTGTTCAAATGTATTGTCGACATCGATATGACAAGCACCTTTGCGAAATTGTAAGTCTAAGTATTTTTCTCTATATGTTTTATTGTAATGGGATAGAAAATGAATTTCAGAATCATCAAGGTTTGATTTGTAGTGGTTTAATCCCATTAATAATAGTATGCCAACAAAACTTGTTGTAAGAATAAATTTCAAAGAGGAGAAATTTTTATTTTTTTCAATAAGATAATACGATAAGCTGGCAAAAAATAGGGATAGTAGAAATAAAAAAACAGGCGTTGAGAAATGTGTTATTGCAAAGTAATAGGTGAATACAAACAGAGGCCAATGCCAAAGGTAGAGTGAATATGAAATGTTTCCAAAATACTGTAAGAGTTGAATTTTAAATAATCGTAACTCTGCATTCGAAATAATTATTAAAGCGGTAGCTATAACTGGGAACAAAGTATAGTAGGAGGGCCAGGTAATTTCTTTTTCATTGAGTAAATATATGCATGCGCATAATATTACCAAGCCAAGGACGCACATTGATTTTCGTGCCAATCCAGTCCATTGTATATTCTTCTCAAAAACTACTAGCACGCCACCAATGAGCATTTCCCATGCTCGTGTTGGTAGTATATAAAATGCTAAATTAATATCTTTTTCCTCATAAAATTTCATCAACGAAAAAGATAAACCAATAGAGATTGTGAAAAATGCTTTTAATACCAATCTGTTCGTCTTGATTTTATATCTGAAAGGAAATAATATTAATGGATATAGGAAGTAAAATTGCCACTCTATAGATAAAGACCAAGTGTGTAGCAAAAAGTTTGTGAGTGATGCGTTATCAAAATAACCGCTATTCAAATAGTAGGAAATATTTGAGATGAATAATATACTACTAATAGCGTAATGGTTGAGCGTATGAATATCTTTAGGAAGTAGAGCGAAATAAGAAACAATGCACACAACAATTAGCATAAATAACAAAGCTGGGAGTATTCGCTGTGCTCTTTTGCTGTAAAATGATTTAAAACTAAAACTTCCGTTTTGAAAGCCTTTTAATATGTTTGCGGTCATCAAATATCCGGAGATCACAAAGAATATATCCACGCCAATGAAGCCTCCTTGGAAATAAGGTATTTGAAAATGAAAGAATACTACAGCAATAACAGCTATAGCCCGCAAAAAGCCAATATCGTATCTGAAATCCATTAATTTGTGGTGCAAAACTCTGTAAATTCTTCCTTATTATAAAATTACTTATTTACAAACCATAGAAACCCTTTTCTTTCCATGTATTTTAATTAGCTTTCTTTAACTTTGAGGCATGAATCTACCAAAATTTATTGCATCAAGCTTCGCTTTTTGTGTGCTGTTTGCTTCTTGTGTAACACAGCACAAGCAGATGGATTCGAAAAATAGAAATCTTAAAATTCTTTTAATTTCGGATCTCAATGATAGCTATGGTTCCGTTGGCTACAGCAAGGAAGTCCATGATGTGGTGAAACGCGTCAAAGATATTCAACCAGATATAATCTTGTGTGGGGGCGATATGGTGGCAGGGCAGAAAGCGTCATTGACAGCATCACGTTTGGATTCGATGTGGCTGGCATTTGATCAGTCTGTTCTTACGCCAATCAATCAGTTAGGCATCCCATTTGGTTTTACAATGGGAAATCACGACGCTTCTCCAAGTTATCATTTGGATAGGAATGCTGCTTCTTCATTTTGGAAGATGAACAAACACAAGGCAAATTTAACGTATGTAGATGATACTCATTTTCCGTACTATTTTTCATATATCAAAAATAATGTATTCTTCATCAGTTGGGATGCTTCTTCCTCTGTTATTCCTGCTGAAGTAAAATCATGGATGAAAGAACAATTAGCAACATCTGCTGCAACTAAATCGCGAGCGCGTATTGTTTTAGGGCATTTGCCTTTGTACGCTATTGTAGCGGCAAAAAATAAAAAAGGCGAAGTGCTAAATGATGCGGATGAAACGTTGAATTTTCTGAAAGAAAATAATGTGAATATGTATATTTCTGGACATCAGCATGCGTACTATCCAGCTACAAAAGAGCAAATAACACTATTGCATGCAGGCTGTTTAGGTGGTGGTCCTCGTGAAATCTTAGGTCATCCAGTCAAAGCTACCAAAGCTTATGCCGTATTAGAATTGCCAAGGCAAAAAGGTATAGGAAATATCAAAATAACAGGGTATGAACCAGCTTCGCATCGTCATATTCTTTTAGAGTCATTGCCAGACTCTGTTGAAGGGTTTAATGGAAGGGTAATTAGGTGGAAAGACTAAAATAATTTCAACAAAAATGTATTTATTGAAATTATTTTAGTCTTCGTATTTTTTATAGAAGAAGAAATATCTAAAAACTTAATCATTAAGATTAATATTTGTGGTTAGAGCTTTTCCCGTTGAAACGGAATTTTCTTTTATAACTTTTCCGTCCTGTATTATTTGTGCTTTTAGTGTAGAGTTGTCAGATGTGCCAATCGCATTTGCAGATGCAATAGCGTATAGTTTTCCAACTTCGACTTCAGGACTGGTCCATGTAGAGCCTTTATTTTCTGATGTATTCGTAACAGGACTGGTTCCACTATAATAAACCACTGTGCCAATGTTTACACCTTCTGAGCCAATGAATTTATATTGTATTTTCACCTTGCTATTATCTTGAGGTGATTTTTTATCGTCTTTGTCACAAGATATAACAAGAATTGAAGATAAAACAAGAGTCGATCCAAGTAAAGCTTTAAAAAACTGGTTTCTTTTCATTTTAATTAAATTATTTTAACGGTAAAAATAATATTCAAATATCGTACCTAACTAAATAACAGTTTTTATTATATTGATCGTTTTGCTTGTTGAAATTTATTCCTAATATTTTTTAAATTTATTATGTCATTTTTAATCATATATTTGAACAAGAAGACCGCTAATTTTCATTAGCGGTCTTCTTGTTTTATGATAACAAAGTAAAATCAATTTGTCTTTTTTCCAAATCTACTTTCTTTACTTTGATTTGAACTTCATCACCCAGTTGGTAAGTTTTCTTTTTACGTTGGCCGATGATGGCGTAATTCTTCTCATCTAGCGTGTAAAAGTCATCCGTGATATCGCGTAAGCGTACCATACCTTCACATTTATTTTCTTGAATCTCTACATACATTCCCCATTCTGTCACACCAGATACGATGCCTGTGTATTCTACACCAACTTGATCTTGTAAGAATTCTGCTTGTTTGTATTTGATTGAAGCGCGTTCAGCTTCTGCCGCACGTTTCTCCATTTGAGAAGAATGTTCAGCAAGCTTTTCGTAGTGCTCCGTATTTACTTTTGTGCCGCCATCTAAATAGTACTGCAATAAACGATGCACCATTACATCAGGATATCGACGGATAGGAGAGGTGAAGTGTGTGTAATAATCAAAAGCCAATCCATAGTGGGATGAGCCTTTGGTTGTATAAATAGCTTTTGCCATAGAGCGAACGGCTAATGATGTCAACATGTTTTGTTCTTTGGAACCCTCAATTTTTGTCATCAGCTCATTCAATGATTTGGCAGTTTCTTTATCATTTTTAGTAAGCAACTTGTGCCCAAATTTTGCAGCAAATAGGGAGAAGCTAGCTAAGGCATCAGGTTTTGGGACATCGTGGAAACGGTATATAAAACCTAATTTGTTTTTACCTTTTCCTTGCTTACCGATATATTCTGCTACTTTGCGATTTGCCAAAAGCATGAAGTCCTCGATAAGTTTGTGCGCGTCTTTACGAACTTTCGTGTACACGCCCAAAGGTTTTCCATTTTCATCCAAATGAAATTTTACTTCTTCGCTTTCGAAACTGATAGCGCCATTTTTGAATTTGCGTTCACGCAGAATATAAGCCAGCTCATTTAATTTTAGGATAGCTTCGGAATGATCTCCTTCTTTATTCTCGATAATCTCTTGCGCTTCTTCATAGGTGAAGCGACGATCGGAATGAATTACGGTGCGACCAAACCATTGATCGACGACGTTGGCTTTTTCGTCTATTTCAAATACTGCGGAAAACGTGAGCTTATCTTCGTTCGGTCTTAACGAACAAAGATTGTTAGAAAGACGCTCAGGAAGCATCGGTATTACGCGGTCAACCAGATATACCGAAGTGCCACGTTGGAATGCTTCTTTATCTAAAATAGAATCTGGCGTTACATAATGAGACACGTCTGCAATGTGCACGCCAATCTCATAATTTCCATTTTCTAAAACTTGGAATGAAATCGCATCATCAAAATCTTTAGCATCAAAAGGATCGATCGTGAATGTTAAAATATTTCTGAAATCACGACGTAAGGAAATCTCTTCTTGGCTTATTTCTTCCGGAATATTTAGGGCTGCTTGCTCAACCTCTTTTGGAAATTCCAATGGGAATCCGAAGTCCGCAAGGATGGCATTCATCTCCGTATTATTCTCTCCTTTTTTGCCCAATACAGCTTTCACTTTTCCTATAGGATTCTTTGCATTTTTGGGCCACTCGATAATAGACACGACGACCTTTTCTGCATTCTGTGCACCATTCAAATTGTCTAGTGGAATGAAGATGTCGTGCAGCATTTTTCGATCATCCGGAAGGAAGAATGCATAGGTTTTGGAGATGTCAATTGTGCCTGTGAAATCTGTCTTTGCGCGGTGTAAAATCTCGACAATTTCACCTTCTCTTTTTCTACCTTTTTTGCGTTCATAAACGTGCACTTTCACGGTGTCACCATGGAGTGCTTGACGCAACTTTCGAGGTGCGACGAAGATGTCATTTTCGAGTTCATCCTCGGGTACAATATAGGCTGAACCGTCAGCTGTCATATCGACAGTTCCGGTGATGTATACGTTCAATTGCCGTAGTTTGAATTTACCTCTTTCGGGTTGTTGAAAGTGTCCCTGTTTTGAAGCGTCGTTTAATATATCTGCTATAGTTATTTTGGAATCTGTATCGGTGATGTTAAGTTTTGCGGCCACCTGTTTGTAGTTCATCAGTTGGTTGCCATTTTTCTCAAACACATCAATTATCATTTGAGTTATTACGTCTTTATATGGATTTTCTTTTTTGCTCTTCATATGAGTTATTCGTATTTGTTTTTTATTTAGATGAATTAAGGCAGGGTAGAGGAGAGGTGTTTCCCTGTAAGTGATGCCCTAAAAAATCTAATACTAATATACAACAATACTGCCAGAGTTTTCGAAAGTTTTGAGTCAAGGGGATGTGAAGGACTGTTAAGATTACATTTATTAACTTTTTGTTTATTTTAGCTATTATAAGTTTTTGAATTACATTGTTTTGGCTTTTTGTTTTGCTAAAATTATGTTTTTTAAACTGTGTTTAATAGAGGTTTATGAGGTGCTGTTGAAAATGTATGTGTTTTCGAAAAATATTCATATAATTTAATTTGTTATTTTAGCATATTTAATACATTGGAAAATAAATATATAAGTATTTTTTAGCTAAAAATATTTTGGATTTTTTTGCTTAAAATGTGCTTAAAAAATGACAACAAAGATCCTTTTCCCACATGTAATATATGCGAGAGAAATCTTTAGAATGAATTACTAATAACTTACTTTAATCCTGCTGTACTTGACACCCAGCACAAATACCAACGGCATTTATTGCGATAGCGTGTAAGGAAAAATTAGTGGGGATATTGATTTTGGGAACGGAGATTTCATCCAAACAGTATACACTGTTGCATACCGAACAGATGAAGTGTACGTGCTGATCGTGGTGGTGATCAGCCGAACATTTAGTCGAACAGATAGCGTAAGTTGCTGTACCTTGCAAGTCGAAAATCTTATGTAAGATTCCTTTCTCTTCGAATGATGCAAGAATTCTATATAAGGTTACGCGGTCTATTTCAGCACCGAAAACTTTCTCCAAATCAGGTTGTGTAATGGCTGTCTTTTTGTCAGAAATAACTTCCAATACACGCAGACGAGGCTTCGTAACTTTCAAGCCATTTGACTTTAAAAGTTGTGTAAAATCTGTGGGATGATTGTGGTTGTGTGCCTCGTGACCTGTTGTTTTCATAGGAGTAAATTTACGAATAATTGCTGGTATAATAAAGCCTCTCTAACGCGTGGTCAGAGAGGCTTTATTAAGCTGTATTTGGGGGTGTATTATTTGCCCGCAGCTTTCGCGTGATCCGCTAAAAATTGAGCAAGACCGCTATCCGTTAATGGGTGTTTTAACAACGCTGTGATTACCGATAATGGACCAGTCATAACATCTGCACCGATCTTCGCACAACCTAAAAGATGCGCGCTATGACGTACTGAAGCAGCTAAGATTTGAGTCGTGAAACCGTAGTTGTCATAGATCAAACGGATCTCTTCGATAAGGCCTAAACCATCTACTGAAATGTCATCCAAACGACCTACAAATGGAGATACATAAGTCGCTCCAGCTTTAGCTGCTAACAATGCTTGACCCGCTGAAAATACCAATGTACAATTTGTTTTTATACCTTTTTGGCTAAAATATTTGATCGCTTTAACGCCGTCTTTGATCATAGGAATTTTAACTACAATCTTAGAATCTAAAGCAGCTAATGCTTCTCCTTCTTTGATCATGCTTTCGTAATCTGTAGAGATAACTTCTGCACTTACATCACCATCCACGATTTCGCAGATTGCTTTGTAGTGATTGATTACATTTTCGTCGCCAGAGATTCCTTCCTTAGCCATTAGGCTTGGATTAGTAGTTACACCGTCTAATACACCTAAGTCTTGTGCTTCTTTAATTTGAGCCAAGTTGGCTGTGTCGATAAAAAACTTCATTGTTTGGTTTTGTTGTATTTTAATAAATTTAAAACTATCTATAATTTTAGCTGTTACAAAGGTAGTTATTTATTCAGATTAAAAGCTATATCGTTCTCATGGAAATTTTCAGATCGTTGCACTATCCGAATTTCAGATTGCATACGATAGGACAGTCGTTGTCGCTATTAGGTACCTGGATGCAGCGAATAGCTATCAGTTGGTTGGTATATGAGCTAACAAACTCTGTATTTTGGTTGGGTTTCGTTTCATTTGTATCCTTATCTCCATCACTTTTCTTATCTCCGTTTATTGGATCTTTTGTGGACGGAAGATCGAAGTATCGGCTTGTGGTGTGGACGCAAATTCTTTTGATGATTCAAGCTGGCGTACTGGCGTTAGTAGTTTATTTTGGTTGGGAGACTGTCATTTGGTTGTGTGTATTGGGATTTGTTCAAGGCGTAATCAATGCATTTGATGTCTTAGGAAGACAAGCTTTACTCTCTTCTTTAATCGACAATCGTAAGGATTTACCCAATGCAATAGCCCTGAATTCATCAGTTTTTAATGCTGCTCGTATGGTTGGGCCTGCTATTGGTGGGATTTTGCTTAGTACCTATGGAGAATTTGTTTGTTTCCTAATGAATTTTCTAAGTTTTATCCCCGTACTGACGACTTTGTCCTTGATGAAGGTGATTGAAAAACCTATTATAAGGAAAAATGGAAGTTCCACGTGGCAAGGGCTACGCGACGGTTTCGATTACCTAAAGCGTTCACCGCATTTGGCGTCATTGATAGTGATTATGACATTCTCAAGTTTGTTTGTCATCCCATATACTTCCTTGTTGCCCGCTGTTGCTCGAGATTTGTTCAATGGTGATGAAACAACATTTTCTTGGTTTGAGTCGGCAGCAGGCCTAGGCGCAATGATTGGTGCGATACGTATGGCAAGTCTTAAGACAGGAGAAAATCTTCGGTATAGGGTCATGTTTTCTGCCTTGATGATGGGGATTTCGTTATTGCTTTTGGCTTATGCACATTACCTACCTTCAGCAATTTTCTTCACAGTGGCTGTTTCCTTTGCGATGATGATGCAAAATTCAAGTATCAATACTTATATCCAAACTCATTCGATGTCTTCTTATAGAGCCCGAATTATGTCCTATTATGTAATGGCTTTCCAAGGGATATTTCCAATCGGAAGTTTATTGACAGGTGCTATTGCGGAGTCTGTGGGACTCAAAAATGCGCTATATATTATGGGAGGCGTTGGCGTAGCTATTTCAATTGGATTTTATATTTATCTACGAATACACTTGCATCGGAAACTTTTTAAAATTGATTATTCAAGTTGGAAGAAATAAGATTATTAATCTAAAAAGGACTTGTAATTAAATTACTAGTCCTTTTCGTTATAAATTTACAATAAACAATTATAGTATATTCTTAAATTTCAATACCAATAATTCTCCAGCGATTTCTCCTGGTTTAAAGCCTGATAAATCCACCTCACAATTCTTTCCAATATTTTTAGCTTTTAAAACTTTTGAAGAATCTAAAATAGTTACAGTCGTATTAGACTTGATATTATAATCTTTCAACACGACCTTTGACTGGTACTTTGGTAAGAAAGCATAAAGATCCTTGTCTTTCATGGTGAAAAATAATTCTACATGTGCTACATCAGCTTTTGGTTCTACCAGTTTTGCTGCACTGTATCCTGCCATATAGCTTTTGTCATCTTTCTTTGGAATGTTAGTTGAACTCCATTGGTATGGATTTTTAACAGTTTTAGTGCCGTAAATTGCTTCTCCATTTACTTTAAGCCAGTCACCCATTTCGGTCAGACGCTCTTGCATAATAACTGGTATTCTTCCATCGGATGTAGGACCAATGTCGAGTAGTAAATTTCCGCCACGTGCGACAATATCAATAAGTAATAATAACAGTTCTTTTGAAGTTTTGTAATCATTGATATTTTCATTACGGTTGTAACCGTAGGAATGACCTATTCCTTGGCTTTCTTCCCAAACAATATCCGCATTCATGCCGCTACCATATTCGGAAGTCGTATAAGTCACTCCGTGGTTTGTCTCACGTGTATTTTTACCCCAACGATCATTTACGACTACATCTTTGGCTACAGGTGAATCATTGAAAAGCCAAGCCAAGAATTCTTTACTACGCCATGTGGTATCGGATAAGTCCCATTCACCATCTGAAAAAATAATTGATGGTTTGTGTTTGTTAACCAAATCTTTCAATTGAGGAAGCATATGGTCGTTGATATATTTCTTTTTATCGGACTGCCATAGTGGATTATACCATTCGTAAAGCGAATAATAGTAGCCCATTTTCAATCCTGCATCTCGTACAGCAGTTGTTAATTCACCAAGCAAATCACGTTTTGGCGTGCCAGAAACCGCATTCCAAGGTCTTCCCCAGGTGCGATCTGCTTGTGGATTATCCCATAATGCATAACCGTCATGATGTTTTGATGTCAAAACCACATATTTTGCGCCTGAATTTTTGAATACTTCAGCCCATTGTGCGGGATTGTATAATTCGGCCTTAAAATTTGGCTCAAATTGGTCGTATGTAAAATTTTCTCCGAAATTCTTCGTGTGAAAATCCCAATATTTTGGTTCTTTGGAAGCAATTCGTTGCCAATACCATTCCGAATAACTTAATCCATTATTCGGGATGACAGGTGCATATGCTGGGACCGCATATACTCCCCAATGGATGAAAATTCCGAATTTATCTTGATTAAACCATTCTGGAATTCCTCTTTTGTTCAGTGATTCCCAATTCGGTTCAAATTTTTGGGCATGTGAAAGACTGCTAATAAGCAAAGTGCATAGAAAAATTAGTTTTTTCATAAAGTTTATTTTGGTTTCCTTAGACTTAAATATACACATTAAAAACAAAAGCCTTTAGTATCGACACTAAAGGCTTTATAATCTCATTATAGGGATGAAGATTAACTTTCTTCTACCCAAAGTCCATCGGACTTGATAATATTTATAAGTTCATCTAAAGCATTTGCTGATGAAACATTTTTCTTTACCACTTCTTGTCCACGGTAAAGTGTTATTTTATCAGGACCAGCACCTACGTATCCATAATCAGCATCCGCCATTTCACCTGGACCATTTACGATACAGCCCATGATTCCGATTTTCAAACCTTTAAGATGATTTGTACGCGAACGAATCATTTGTGTCGTATCTTGCAAATCGAACAATGTACGTCCACAGCTTGGGCAAGAAATATATTCTGTCTTAGATATACGTGAACGAGTAGCTTGTAATATTCCGAAAGAAACTGAAGCTAGTTTATCTGTTGGCGTTGCAGGGGAATCAATCCAAATTCCAGATCCCAATCCATCGATTAATAAAGCGCCCAAATCTGTAGCTGCATACAATTGAATCTTAGAAATTGGCTCTTCGGGATTCATAATGTCACCAACAGGACCAGAGAAATCTTCTGCGGCATAACTGCGACGAATAATCACCGGATTATCTAGACCAATTTCTTGCAAATTAGCGAAAAACTGACGTTGATCTGCCATGCCGTGTGCATGTGTTGTCTCCAACAAAAAGACTACAGTTTGGTCTATTTGTAAGTTATTGAATTCTTCGTTGGCTAAATCATCATTTGAAATACGGACCATATTCAATGCAGAATCTTTTAGCGTAGCTTGATTAAATTCTGCTAAGCTATATACAGGATGAATATTGGCTTTATTTGTCAAGGACAACCACGTGTTGTAATTATACAATTGTTTTAGATTGCCCGGCATCGTAAACGAAGGCAATTGATCCGCCAAATAAACGAAATCTACCGATTGATCTCCCATGTGGTATTTATCGTTGATTGCATCATATTTGTAACCAACTTCCGAAAGAATAAATGGATCTTTCAAGTTTTTAGCAGAAATATCAATGATGACACGTGGAACGAGTGAACCACCAACAAAAGTATTTACTTCACGTGAAACATAAGGAGTTGTATTACCAACTTCACTTAATGCTAAGATTTCTCTATGTGGCTCTTGTGTTAGCGCAACTTTTCTTTTGCTGTAACGATTTACCAATGCAATAGCTACAGGCGTTTCTTTTTCAGGTTCTTCTGTCAAGGAAACACGTACAGTATCTCCTAAACCATCTTCCAGTAAGGTTCCGATCCCGACAGCCGATTTGATACGACCATCTTCACCATCACCAGCTTCTGTCACGCCTAGATGCAATGGATAGTTCATGTTTTCCGACACCATTCTCTCCACCAAGAGTCGGTAAGCCTGCACCATGACTTTTGGATTCGACGATTTCATCGAAACACATAGGTTATAGAAATTCAAATCTTCGCAAATACGGATGAATTCCATTGCGGATTCGACCATACCTTCTGGGCTATCACCATAGCGGCTCATAATGCGATCCGAAAGCGAACCGTGGTTAGTCCCGATACGCATAGCTGTGCCGTATTCTTTGCAAATACCAACAAGTGGCGCAAATTTTTTATAAATACGATCCAATTCAGCTTGATAAGCCGAATCGGTATAGTCTATTTGATCAAATTTCTTTTTGTCCGCGTAATTTCCTGGATTGACACGTACTTTTTCGATCAGACGTGCAGCTACTTCTGCGGCATTGGGAGTGAAATGAATATCAGCGACCAAAGGGACGTCATAGCCTCTTGCACGAAGTTCATTCTTAATATTACCTAAGTTTTCGGCTTCTTTGATACTAGGAGCGGTTATTCTCACAATCTCACAACCAGCATCCACCATGCGAATAGTTTGTTCGACCGATCCCAAGGTATCCATTGTATCAATAGTAGTCATGCTTTGAATGCGAATAGGATTATCACCACCCATTCCAAGATGACCAATTTGGATTTCACGCGTTTTGAATCGTGAATATGTTAATTTGGAGTTGCAATAACTACCTGGCAATATCAAACTTTGTTGTGTGTCCATTTCAAGAACAAAGGTAGTTATTTATAGATTTAATATCTATCGATCTTAAGAGAATTCGCAGCACCGTTTAATTCTATATTGTATTTTTTAGCTGCGGTTTCGTAATTATCGGTTTGCCATACCCCATCTTTCTTCGTAAATCCTTCTAATTTATTGTTTGAAAGAATTGTCGTCATATCGATGGCACAAGCCACATCTCTAGGTAAAGAAAGTCGAGCTGTAGAAGCGGCTGTGTTTATTTCAATTTTGACATCATCTAAAGTAGGCTGTCCTAATTTTAGTATTACGTTAGCAGCCCCTGAATTGATTTCCATTTTCGAAAACTTATGAGCAGAAAAATCTGCGTTGAATTTGGCCGCACCAATATTAAAAGTCATCTTCCAAAGAGGAGTACTATTAAGTGCTAAATTTATTTTATGGCTCTTGGCGCTTTTGTCACTTATAGCTGCATTTAATTCAAAGTTGTCATCAATTCTATTTAGGTTGAACCCTAAGCTTTTACTTTGAGAGTTCGCTTCAATAAGTTGATTGGTATTGCTATCTATTTCAACCAGTGCTGCGCCAATATTCAGTGTGAACTTTGGTTCCTTTATTTCATCTGAATAAGGTACTTCGACAGATTGTTCGCTCCCTGTTGTATCGTTAGCCATATTATTCAAGACCACTTTATTTGACCAATTAAACTTATCTGTTGAAGTATATCCTACATAAGATAAAAACAGACACAAAGCCATATTTAATGCAATGATTACAGCCGTGCCGTAGTTTTTATATTGAAATATCAAATTGATACCTAAGGAAACAATCAGCAAAGGCCAATATTTTATGATGGCATAAAAATTAAAATCGATGATATTGAAATTGTCCAATAAAGCAATGATTCCAAAAAATACAAGCCAAATGCCGGTGGAAATTTTACTTTTCATATTAGTGTAAATATATACATTCTTCTATATATGATACGAATGTAAGAAGGTCGTTTAATGTTTGGTAACTATATTCGGTAAAGAAAGGAAAACTTTCGGTGAATGTGTAGATGTTTATTGAATTTTAAACAAAAGCAAATTTTATGGGTTATAAGTATATAATATGTATTTTAGCATAAACCGTAATTACACATATGATATTCTATTATTTTGGTGAATATATTCTCTTATTAAAAAAGGTTTTCAAAAAACCAGAAAAATGGCGCGTATACTATAAAGAAATGTTGCATGAGATGAGTGAGATAGGCGTAGGATCCTTGGGCTTGATTGTCATCATCTCAACATTTATCGGAGCTGTAATGACTATGCAAATTGCATTTCAGCTGAATTCTGACTTTATTCCAAGATCTGTTATCGGACAAATTAACCGTGACTCTAATATCCTTGAGCTTGGCCCAACCATTTCTGCGCTTGTATTAATGGGAAAAGTAGGGTCATCTATTTCTTCGCAAATAGGTTCTATGCGTGTGACTGAGCAGATAGATGCGTTGGAAATTATGGGAATTAATGCTGCAGGTTATTTAATTATGCCAAAGTTGATTGCTGGTGTGATCATGATGCCTGTTTTGGTCATAATCGCTATAGTTTGTGCATTGGTAGGTGGTCTATTAGGTGGTGTGTTGACAGGAGCAGTGACTACGAATGAATATATACAAGGTATTCAAGGCGGATTCAACGGATTGACAGTAGCTGTCGCAATGGTGAAAGCTTTTGTCTATGGTTTTATCATTACGACTATTCCGGCTTATAAAGGTTTTCATGTGCGTGGAGGAGCATTAGAAGTAGGTCAAGCAGGTACGCGTGCTGTCGTGATCGGTTGTATTACGATACTAGCTTGTGATTATGTGATTACTGCATTGATGTTATAATTAGAGAAGAATGATTGAAGTTCAAGATATACATAAATCTTTTGGCGATAAAAAAGTATTAACAGGAATTGATGCGATTTTTGAACCTGGAAAGGTTTCTTTAATAATTGGTGGCTCGGGATCTGGAAAGAGTACTTTGCTTAAATGTATTGTCGGGTTGCATAAACCTGAGCAGGGTCGCGTTTTCTTTGATAAGCAAGAATTCACAGCGATGGATTTTGAGGAGAAGGTTCCTGTCCGAAAAGAAATTGGTATGCTATTCCAGAATTCAGCATTATTTGACTCGATGACGGTAGAGCAAAACATCATATTTACTTTGGATATGTTTACCGAAATGAGCAAATCCGAAAAACGTGATCGCGCTAATTTTTGTTTGGAACGTGTAAACTTGTTGAATACCAATAAGCTTTATCCTGCTGAGCTTTCGGGAGGGATGAAGAAAAGGGTCGGGATTGCACGGGCGATAGCGATGAGTCCTAAATATTTGTTTTGTGATGAACCTAATTCGGGATTGGATCCGGCGACTTCTATTTTGATAGATGAACTTATTTTAGAATTGACCCAAGAGTATGAATGTACAACTGTTGTGGTTACACACGATATGAATTCTGTGATGGGAATCGGCGAGTATATTATGTTTTTATATAAGGGGCAGAAATTTTGGGAAGGCTCGAATCAAGACATGTTGCATTCGGATGTACAAGAATTGAATGACTTCGTATTTGCTAGTCCATTGATGAAAGCAGCAAAGGATACGATGAAGTAGAATAGCTTTAGCTAATTTCCCTATTTTCCGTACCTTTGCAAAAAATTAAACGAATAGCACATTGTCTACTTCAACAAATATCCAACTACTTACGCCACAACACTGGAAAGATTACGAATTAATCGATTGTGGTGATTTTGAAAAATTAGAACGTTTTGGTGATTTAATCTTGATTCGCCCAGAACCGCAGGCTGTTTGGCCAAAAACTTTAGGCGATGCCGAATGGAATAAACGTTATCATATTAAGTTTAAAGGTCGTTCAGCTACTAGTGGTGAATGGCTTAAGAAAAATCCTAAATCAGCAGATCGTTGGCATATTGAGTACAAGAATAACGATGTGGCAATCAACTTTCGTTTGGGATTAACATCGTTTAAGCATGTGGGAATCTTCCCAGAGCAAGCGGTGAACTGGGATTATATTTCAGAATCGGTTAAATCCTTTAAAACGCCAAATCCAAAGGTTTTAAATCTATTCGCATATACAGGTGGTGCTTCGATGATTGCACGTGCGGCTGGTGCGGATACTACGCATGTCGATTCGATCAAACAAGTCGTAACTTGGGCGAACGAAAACCAGGAGCTTTCGGGTTTGTCCAATGTACGTTGGATGGTAGAAGATGCATTGAAATTTGTAAAACGTGAATTGAAACGTGGTAATAAATACAACGGTATTATCTTGGATCCTCCAGCTTACGGTCATGGACCAAAAGGAGAGAAGTGGAAGTTGGAAGATCACATCATGGAAATGATGCAAGATGTGGTTCAATTGTTGGATCCAAAAGAACACTTCTTGATTTTGAATACCTATTCGTTAGGATTTTCTTCCGTAATCGTTGAGAATTTAATACGTACGTCATTTCCTAAAGTTGAAAATTTAGAAATAGGCGAGCTATACTTACAAGCTACTGCAGGACCAAAATTGCCTTTAGGTGTCTTTGGTAAATTCAGAAGATTTTCGAAATAAATAATAGAAAAGCTGCTTCAGAGCAGCTTTTTATTTTTATAAAGTGTTGATTTGGTCTTTAGCTTCTTCCAGCTTTTGACTGAAATGATGATATTCTTTAGCGTTTGTATCAAAAAGTGCTTCGCGTAAATTTTGATAGTATGCAATACCAGCAAGCAATTCAGCTTTAAATTTCTGAATATACTTCTCTTTTTTAGTATCCAAGTCTTGCCGATTCGATTGAATATATGTGGTTAAATGTGCAATATATAAGCGTAATTCGTTGATAAATATAGAAGGTCTCTCCACATTCTTCAATAAATTCTGTCTACCATATATGTGATCAACCATTTCTTGCAAAGAGTAAATCCGATCGAAATATGCCGTATTGGGGCCTGGGCAAATTGCAACAGTGCTCGAATCTTTTTTCTCCAACATGTCGTATTTTAGATAGGCGGCATTTGCTAATCCTTCGCAGAGACAAGTTTTTTCTGTGATTTCTGCTAGTTTTGCTGCGTAGGTTTCCTCATCAAGCTCGAGTTCTTCCAGTTCCGTGATTTTTAGATGTTGGTATATTCTAGATGCTGAACACATGGGCTCTTCTTCATACGTCGACGGTGTCACAAGGTATTTTTTTGTGCAAGGCGCACCGGGACGACCTTTTTCTATTCGAGATTCACGTAATATTTCTGCCGTACTTTTCTTGAAATTGTTAAAAGGCACTCCCAAAGGTGATGCACCACTGATATAGAAGTCGTCTGCTGTTGCTGTAGCTAAATTTTTAAGTGTATTTTCATCCACCGTAGTTGCTTCTGGAACTAATAAAAACGGCGATCCCCAACCTGTACCGTCTAATTTGTAATAATCTATCAAAAATTTTTGTTCTGCAGCCGTTCCAATTCCTCCTTGTGCAGTGATTTTTATCGGTGGAGCCTTGTCAAGGACTATATTTTTTTCAATTAGAGCGAATTGGTATATAGGAAAAAGCTCTTCCCTTAATTGCGATCGTTTTTGTTTAAATTCTTCTAAGATCGGACCAATTAAAAATCCATCAGTTGCAAAAGCGTGACCTCCACAGTTTAATCCCGATTCTATACGGTATTCAGAAATCCAGATTCCTTTTTTTGCCAAAAATTTAGCTTGAATAAGGGCAGATCTAAAGTCAGAAACTTTTAATGTTATTTTTTTATCGAATTCTCCAGCCTCATTCGGAAAGAACGATGGAAGTTCCCCTATATAACTGTATAACCTTGGATTCATTCCTGCGGATAATACAACAGAAGACTTAACTTTACTATTTGCGAAACCGCGTAAAGCTGCACTGGCATCAGAATAGTGTCCTTCCAATGCATTTCCTTTTCTGTCGTGATTAATTTTATCCACTTTAGACATGATGTTTACATCTATCTGTCCAGCTTCAATACAATTCACTAAATCAGCAAAAATTAACTTCTTTTTTTCTTCCGAACCTTCTGCTAAGAATTGCTGGTAGGTTTCGCGGATTGGCGAAGAATCTGGTTGTAGATCAATATATTTTTTAAGTGAATCCGAAATCTCTAGTCTTGAATTTTTAAGTCTTTGGGTTTGCGTGTTAACAATATCTTGCACCAAATCCAAATAAGCAGTGATTCGTTTGGCTCTACCGTCTTCTTCGAAAGCGGAAATACCTTGAAATGGTATCCCGATTTGGCTACTGTAATATTTGCGCATACGCTCGATGAGTTCGTCATCGACAATAGATATTACAGATGAGATACCATATTGCGCAACTTTGATAGGAGAATCAATAGAAAAAGCAAGTCCTAAGACGGGTATATGGAATGTATGTGTCATAGTTTGAAATATGACACAATTACCTAAAATATCACGTACTAAAAAATAGTGCAGTAGATACTAAAAAGTGTTTTAAAGCACATTTTAGTATCTATAAAATATAAAGTAAGAGCAAAATAAGTTCAGAACTATGCCTTAAAAACAATAGTTTTATTTCCATTGAGCATTACACGATCTTCTACAATCAATTGTATTGCTCTCGTAAGAACCGCTTTTTCAATTTCTTGACCTGCAGTACGCATTTTTTGTGGATCGTAACTGTGGTCTATAGACTTTGTATTTTGAACAATAATTGGGCCTTCGTCCAAATCATTTGTCACGAAATGGGCTGTTGCACCAATTATTTTTACACCACGATCGTGCGCCTGTTTATATGGATTGGCACCAATAAATGCGGGTAAGAAAGAATGGTGAATGTTAATAATTCGGTGTTCAAATTCTTTCACAAATGTTGGAGATAGAATGCGCATAAATTTGGCAAGAACGATGAAATCAGGATTTATCTCTTTCAGTTGAATCGCTAATTCATTTTCAAAGTCATCCTTTGTCTTATTTTCATGCGTAATGTAATAGTAGGGAATGTCAAATCTTTCTGTAAAATCTCGCAAATTGTCATAATTACTAATAACAGCGCAAACTTCAGCATTCAACGTTCCAAAGTAATTACGAACCAAAATATCTCCTAGACAGTGATGTTCTTTGGTGACTAATACAGCTATTTTTTTCTTTTTCGAAGGATTTATTTTAATCAATGCTTTTTCAGGTAAAACGGCTTTCAGGTGGCTATATAGACCATTGCTTTCTTCTGCATTTCCTGTGCACACTACACGAACGAAGAATTTATTGTTTTCTTCATCGACATACTCACGCATCGTTATGATGTTGAGTTTATGCTTAGCAAGTACGTTAGATATATTAGATACCAATCCAACAGCATCTTGACATTGAATAAGTATTAAAGTTTGTGTAGTCATGTTTGGTTAGGTTGTTTATAATGGTATTCAGCCTCTAAATTGGTAGAGGCTGAATGGTGTTTTTTAGATGGCTGCTTTCACCAGTTCTTCCTCTAAGTCAAGTTCTACGCGCAGATTATCTACAATATGGCGTTGACGATCAGGTGTATTTTTACCCATGTAATATTCCAAGATTTGTGGCAATTTATTGTCTTTGTTCAAGATAACAGGTTCTAGTTTGATATCTTCACCAATAAATTGACCAAACTCAGACGGTGAAATTTCTCCCAAACCTTTGAATCGTGTGATCTCTGGTTTTCCGCCTAACTTATTTATAGCATCAAAACGTTCTTGATCCGAATAACAATAAATAGTTTCCCTTTTGTTACGCACACGGAATAATGGAGTTTGCAGGATATACACGTGGCCCGCTTTCACCAAATCAGGGAAAAATTGCAAAAAGAAAGTCATCATCAACAGTCGAATGTGCATACCATCGACATCGGCATCGGTAGCGATTACAATATTGTTGTAACGTAGTCCGTCCATGCCATCTTCAATATTTAAAGCATGTTGCAATAAATTGAATTCCTCGTTTTCATACACGATTTTCTTGGTTAGACCATAACAATTCAAGGGTTTACCACGTAAACTGAATACCGCTTGTGTCTGCACATCCCGCGATTTTGTAATCGAACCCGATGCTGAGTCACCCTCGGTAATGAAAAGCGTGGTCTCTAGATTTCTGTCGCTTTTATCCCCATAATGGACTTTACAATCACGCAGTTTTCGGTTGTGTAAAGATGCTTTTTTAGCACGTTCGTTAGCTAATTTTTTAATACCAGCGATATCTTTACGTTCACGCTCGGACTGCATAATTCGTTTTAATAACGCTTCTGCCGTGGCTGAATCTTTATGTAAGTAGTCATCAAGGGCTTTTTTGACAAAATCATTGATGAATGTACGAACGGTAGGGCCTTCAGGGCCGACGCTTTGTGAACCTAATTTGGTTTTAGTTTGTGATTCAAAGACAGGCTCTTGTACTTTAATTGCAATAGCACTAATAATAGATGCACGAACATCCGAAGCATCAAAATCTTTTTTATAAAACTCGCGTATTGTTTTTACGACAGCTTCACGGAATGCCGCTTGGTGTGTTCCACCTTGTGTCGTATGTTGACCGTTTACAAATGAATAGTAATCTTCTCCGTACTGTTGACCGTGCGTCATCGCTATCTCGATATCCTCACCTTTTAGGTGAATGATAGGGTAGCGCATACCTTCGGTATCTACATTTCTTTCCAACAAATCCTTTAATCCATTTTCAGAAACGAATTTTTGACCATTGAAATTGATTGTCAGCCCAGAATTCAAGAAAACATAATTCCAGATCATGTTTTCGACAAATTCGATGCGGTATTTATAGTGTTTAAAAATACTGTCGTCTGGATAGAATGTTACCGACGTACCATTACGTTGTGTTGTATCTTTTTGTTCATCGGTTTGCAATTCGCCTTTGCTAAAAGTCGCAATACGCGTTTTACCTTCGCGGTATGATTGCACAGTGAAACTGGTAGAAAGTGCATTCACAGCTTTCGTACCGACACCATTAAGACCAACAGATTTTTGGAAAGCCTTGCTGTCGTATTTACCACCAGTATTAATCTTCGAAACTACATCGACTACAGAACCAATCGGTATACCACGTCCATAGTCACGTACCGAAACTTTATTTTCTGTTACTGTGATATCAATAGTTCTTCCAGCTCCCATGACAAATTCGTCAATCGAGTTGTCCATGACTTCTTTGAGCAATACATAAATACCATCGTCATAAGCAGAGCCATCGCCTAGCTTACCGATGTACATACCTGGACGTAATCTAATATGTTCTTTCCAGTCGAGTGATCGTATACTGTCTTCGTTATATGCTGTCATGATTTATCCAAAAATTTGAAACAAAAATATAAAAAAAATACCGATAAAGAGAGGAATTAAGATGTGCGAAAAGTTACATTAATAAACCACAAAAAGAATATTAAAGTTGTTATATTTAAATCTTAATCAATTAATACATGCCTAATGAAAAGATTCTTAATTATTTGTATGCTGCTTGGATTCGTAATGTCTTCATTTGCCCAAATAAAGTACGACAATGCGAAAATAAAAACAGCTGCTGAGCGGATTTCATTTTATCTACCAAAGCTACAAGGGAAGCGTGTTGCTATAGTTGCCAATCAAACAACAATACTTGGGAAATCACATTTGGTTGATAGCTTGCAGAAGCTTGGTATTAATATCGTAAAAGTATTTGGACCAGAACATGGTTTTAGAGGTAATGCAAGTAATGGCACTACCGTGAATGACGAGGTTGATATCCAAACAGGATTAAAAATCGTTTCCTTGTATGGCAATAAGAAAAAGCCAAGCAAAGAAGACTTAAAGGATGTGGATCTGATGATTTTTGATATTCAAGATGTAGGTTGCCGATTTTATACCATAATGAATACCATGCGTGATGTGATGGAAGCTTGTGCTGAAAATGGCAAATCGGTCATGATACTTGATCGCCCAAATCCAAATGGCTATTTTATCGATGGTCCAATATTGGATATGAAACATAAATCTGGCATTGGGCAATTTCCAATTCCTGTGGTACATGGCTTGACATTGGGAGAATTTGCACTTATGGTCAATGGTGAAGGTTGGATGGCGAATAATATTAAGTGTGATTTGGAAGTGATTCCAATGGAAGGCTACAATCACAGTATGTTGTATAAATTACCTATCAATCCATCGCCAAATTTGAATACAGCACAAAGTATTTTGCTTTATCCATCAACGTGTTTATTTGAAGGTGTTGCATTGAATCATGGTCGTGGTACAGATTTTCCATTTACGATTATTGGTGGCCCAATGTTGAAGGAAAAATATTCTTTTAGTTACACACCCGTAAGTAAACCAGGGATGGCTGAAGATCCTGTATTTCAGGATCAAGTATGCTATGGTTTGGATTTACGTAATTATGATTTGGAGAAATTAGTGAAAAGTAAGAAGATAAATCTCTCTTGGATGATTGAGCTGTATAATAACCACCCAAACAAAGACAAGTTTTTTGACAGAAGCATAAGCAGACAAATCGGAAATATTGATTTTTTGATCGGAGATGGTGAATTTAAAAAACAGTTGGCAGCGGGTTGGAGTGAGCAACGAATCAGAAAAACTTGGGAACCAGGGATTTCTTCTTACAAGAAAATGCGTAAGAAATATTTATTATATCCTTAAAAATGAAGAAGCCGAGAATGCTAATTTCTCGGCTTTTCGTTATTTTTTTAAATAGATCTTCCAAAATCATCCTGAACACGCACTATATCATCTTCATCTGAAGGATTAACTGCGTCAGTGTGTTGCCATATTTCTGCGACTACACCATATTCGGCTAAACCAACTAATCTATGGCGCTGACCTTGTGAAAGACGTATAAAATCACCTTCTTTCAGTATTTTTAATTCATGCTCATCGTCATCTGGACTAGTTACGACACCAACCTCCCCACGAATTACACGCCAGATTTCAGCACGACGGTGGTGGTATTGCCACGATAAACGCTTATTCGGACCCACTATAAGAATTTTTGGACTTAATTTTCCTGAAATCTTAAGCTCTTGTGTATCTAAACCATCAAAAAATTCATTTGCGAATTTTTGAGCTTGACTTTCGTCAATTACAAAAAAACCTCCCCATGGTCTAGATTGATCTATACTTTCTATAGAGAAACCCAAGCCATCTAGTTTTTCCTGAATTTGATTGAATAACTCACTTTTATCAACATATGCCATAGTAAGAATTTATTTAAGTTTTTTAAAATTTTATTATGAACTAATATCCACAAAATTTTTCGAAAATTTAAAAATTAATATAGTAATACTTATTCTTAGACATTAGTATATCTTTGTAGAAGATATGAGTGAACAAAAGATCGACGCAAATAATCTAATTTTCAAAAAGGCTGTTGCCTTTGTCAATCAAACCAACCAAAATCTTTTTCTTACAGGGAAGGCAGGAACGGGAAAGACTACTTTTCTGAAATATATCCGTGAAAACTGTTATAAGAAAATGGCAATCACGGCGCCGACTGGTGTAGCTGCGATGAATGCAGGCGGTACAACTTTGCATGCTTTATTCTGGTTACCTTTTGGTGTTTTTGTCGAAGATTATGAGTTGAAGTGGGATGAGCAAGACAACAATATTTATAACAAAAATCGTTTATTCTCCACGATCAAATTAACCAAACAACGTCGAGCAATTTTGCAAGAGTTGGAAATGTTAGTGATCGATGAAGTATCTATGGTGCGTGCAGATACGCTAGATGCAATTGATGTGATTTTGAAGTCTGTACGTCGCGATATGCGTCCTTTTGGTGGTGTTCAAGTGCTATTTATCGGAGATTTGTACCAGTTACCACCTGTTGTACGCGATCAGGAATGGCAGATTTTGCGCAATCATTATACGAGTCCTTTTTTCTTCAATGCAAAGGTGTTGCGTGCTACATCAATGATTAAATTGGAATTGCAACATATCTATAGACAAAGTGACGATAAGTTTATTTCTGTCCTAAATAATATCCGAAATAATGAGTGTGATCAACAGGATTTGGAGGAATTGAATGCACACTATAAAGAGGATTTTGTCCCAGAGAAAAACGAGCAATACATTACATTAACATCACATAATCGATTAGCAGATCAAATTAACCAAGAGGAATTGGCAAAGCTTTCGGGCAAAATGCACAATGTAAAAGCGGTTGTGAAGGATGATTTTCAGCAAGGAGCCTATCCGACAGAGGAAACGTTAACACTAAAGCTTGGCGCACAAGTGATGTTCATTAAGAATGATACAGGCGAAGATCGTAAATATTTTAATGGTAAGATAGGTGTTGTCAAAGAACTAAATTTAGACAAACATCAGGTTTTGGTAGGATTTAAGGACGGTTCCGAAGATGTGGTTGTACGTCGTGAGACTTGGGAAAATATCAAATACAAGTACAATAAGGGAGAAGACAAGATAGAAGAAGAGGTATTGGGTACGTTTTCTCAATTTCCGTTGCGGTTGGCTTGGGCGATTACGATTCACAAAAGTCAAGGTTTGACTTTCGAAAAAGCAATTATCGACGCCGGAACTTCGTTTGCAGCAGGACAAGTGTATGTTGCGCTGAGTAGGTTGACGGGTTTGGAAGGCTTGGTGCTTCGTTCCAAAATTGCGCCACATGCGATACGTACGGATTTTCAGGTTGTGGATTTTATGAAGCAGCTCGTGAAGGAAGATGAAGTCGATGAAATTTTAAAAAATAGTCAACGCGCCTATCTTGGACAGATTTTATTGCAAAGTTTTCGTTGGACAAGCTTGACGGAAGCTGTAAGTGAGCTGCAGGAAAGTTTGAAAGACCGTAACATCGATAACAAAGAAGGCGTGGTCTCGTTCTTTTATTTGTTAGAACAGTCTATTAAGACGCAAGAAAAAGTCGCGCATAAGTTTATGCAGCAATTGCATGTGATGCTTTCGGACAAGGCAGCATTGGATTATCACAAAATCTGCGAGCGCACGACTTCTGCTGTTAATTGGTTTTTGCCAAAAATGGATGAGGAGCTTCTCAAAGCTACCGAAAAACACATCGAAGACTGGACTATTCGTAAGCGAACGAAGAAATATATTCAAGAAGTCAAAGCATTGTTGCTGGATTTCAAACGTAAATATGAAGTTTTGAAGCATTGTCTGACTATAGCGGAAGCATTGACCAAAGAGCAAGTCTTGGATGATTTACCATTGCAGATAAATGTCGTAAAAGATGAATCAGTAAAAGTAGCTGACGACGATGTTAATGAAGAGAAAGATACTAAGCAAATTACGCTAGATATGTATCAGGATGGGGTGGATATTGCGCAGATTGCGCAAAAAAGAGGAATGGTCGAAGGTACGGTGTATGGGCATTTGATTCATTATGTAGGTGCAGAAATTGAGGCTGAAGAATTGATCGATCTCAAAAAACTGGATAGAATTCTTGATGTCCTTAAAGCAAACGAAGGTAAGTCTTCTTCGCAAATCAAAATCATCTTAGGTGATGATTATTCTTATCCAGAAATTAAGATTGGTCAAAAAGTGTTAGAAACTAAAGTTTAGCATTGTCTTCGCGATAAGCCTTTATTGTAATATATTTGTTGTGTTAATTTGAAGGCTTTGACAGCGAATAAAGATAAAAAGAAAGATTCTAAGCTGAATAAATGGTTAGTATTTACTTCCATGCCATTTCAAATGGGGGTGACCATTTATGTTTTTTATCTGTTAGGAGAGTGGCTGGATGGCAAGTATCAAGTCGAAGGTGGTTGGTGGACCAAAGGATTAACCATGTTGGGTGTTACGGTATCATTATTTCAATTTATCAAACAAGCCAACCGAATAAGTAAAAATGAATAACTATATTAGATATATTGTGATGTTACTCGTCGTTGGGGTAGCGTCTTATTTTGCACATACTTTAGTATTAAACGGAATAGAAACTAACCATTTCTGGGAGCAAACGGATTATACCCTGTTGGGGATGTATTCTTTTGGTGTTGGGATTTCCTTATTTGTAGTCGTATTGACGTTGTTGACACAATACGCAATGCCTAAAAATTTGGGTTTTGTGTTTTTGGCTTTGATGACAATTAATGCTATTGCAAGTTACATTTACATCAAAAATGGCTTAAATAAATTTGAAAATGACTTTATTGAATATAATTTCTTAGTTGTGTTTTTTCTGTTCCTTATTTTCGATGTTTTTGTAGCATTTAAGGCTCTTAATCAAGAAAATAATGCGCAGTAAACTTT
The DNA here is from genome assembly GCF_008520265.1 of Sphingobacterium cavernae. GTDB lineage: Bacteria > Bacteroidota > Bacteroidia > Sphingobacteriales > Sphingobacteriaceae > Sphingobacterium > Sphingobacterium cavernae. The sequence goes on along the minus strand of NZ_VIQM01000024.1, from coordinate 33,222 downwards.
TTATAAAAAAGTTTAAGTAAAACATATTATATGCCAAATAAAGTTGTATTTTTGCACAAAATTTTTCATTATTCAATAGTAATCTAAAATGGTGAATCTTAAAAGAGCACTTTTATTTTTAACAGTAATTTTATTTGCTGCCAATCCTTTCTTATCTCTAGCTGCTGAAGACGCACACGGTGAAACTCCAAAGTCTCAAGCGCAAGAAATTAATGAGCACATCGCACATCACTTGCAAGATGATCACTATTTTACTTTATTCAAAAAAGGTGAAGAATATGTAGGTTTTCCATTGCCAGTAATTTTGATTGATGGTGGTTTGAAAGTGTTTTCTTCTGGCGAGTTCAAAAAAGGAAACGGTGTAGTCGAGAAAGATGGTCAGTTTTACAAAAATTACCACGGTAAAATTTACAAAACTGATGCTGCTGGAACAATCAACTACGACGCTGAGCATCACCCAACAAATGCTAAGCCTTGGGATTTTTCTATCACGAAAAACGTTGTAGGTTTAATGTTAGCTGCATTGTTGTTGTTCTTAGGATTTACTGCATTAGCTAAAACTTACAAAAAAGGTGCGAACGCAATTCCTACTGGAGTAGGTCGTTTCTTAGAGCCTTTAGTATTATATGTACGTGACGAAATGGCTAAACCAAATATTGGTCACCGTTACAAAGAATTTATGCCTTATTTATTGTCTGTATTCTTCTTGATTTTCTTATTGAATATCATGGGTCTTACGCCAATTGGTTTCAACGTAACTGGAAATATCTCTGTTACATTGTGTTTGGCATTATTCACATTCTTTATCACAAATTTCAAAGCAAACAAAGATTATTGGAAGCACATTTTTTGGATGCCTGGTGTACCAGTGCCATTTAAAATTGTATTAGCGCCAATCGAAGTTTTAGGGATGTTCACGAAGCCATTCTCATTGATGTTGCGTCTTTTCGCTAACATCACTGCAGGTCACTCTGTAGTAATGGGTTTGATTGCTATCGTTTATTTATTCCAACAACAATTAACAGTGGGAGGTAGTATAGGTGTGTCTATGTTATTGACATTGATCTTATTCTTCTTAGAATTGTTAGTTGCATTTTTACAAGCGTTTATCTTCACGATGTTGTCATCACTATTCATTGGTATGGCTGTAGAAGAGCACGCGCATCATTAATCAGAATTTTTTGTTAAATTTTTATAAATAAATCATTATGTACAATTTAATTGGAGCAGGTTTAATCGTAATCGGTGCAGGTTTAGGTTTAGGTAAAATCGGTGGTTCTGCAATGGAAGCTATCGCTCGTCAACCTGAAGCAGCTGGTAAAATTCAAACTGCGATGATCATCATTGGTGCCTTAGTAGAAGGTTTAGCATTCGGTGCTTTAATCTTAGGTAAATAATCCAAGTTGATTGAAAGATCTAAACATGACTTGCAACGGTTGGTTGTAAGTCATGTTTAAAACAAAAAATTAAAGACAACAAATAGAAAAATTCATATTTTATAAGCAAATATAATGGACGCATTAATTAATCAGTTCTCATACGGTTTGTTCTTTTGGCAATTAATTATCTTATTGATTGTAATCTTTATTTTAGGAAAATTTGCTTGGACACCTATCGTTAATGCTTTAGAGGAACGTGAAAAAGGAATTTCTGATGCTTTGGCTTCTGCAGAGAAAGCTAAATTGGAAATGGCACGTTTGACTAACGAAAACGAGCAATTGTTGAAAGAAGCACGCGAAGAACGTGACGCAATCTTGAAAGAAGCAAAAGAGTTGAAAGATAAAATCGTTGCGGAAGCGAAATTATCTGCGCAAACTGAAGGTGCAAAATTAATTGAATCTGCAAAACGTGAGATCGAAGATCAAAAATTAAAAGCGTTGGCAGAAGTTAAAAACCAAGTATCTGCATTGTCATTAGACATCGCACGCAAAGTTTTGACAAAAGAATTTGAAGACCAAGGTAAACAAGAAGCATTAGTGTCTGACTTGTTGAAAGACGTGAAATTAAACTAATATTGATAGCGTTAGCTTTTTAATATTAATAGTTTTTAATTTTTAATTTTATAAAATGTCAGTATTCAAAGTTGCTTCGAGATATGCTAAATCTATTTTGGATTTGGCAAAAGAGAAAGGTACGTTAGAGCAGGTGAAAGCCGAGATGGAAGAGGTTGCGAAAGTAATCAAATCTAGTTCGGAATTGAAAGCTGTATTGGCGAATCCTATCGTAAAAACAGATAAGAAGCAAAATATCTTAAAAGCATTATTCGAAGGTAAAGTAAGTGCAGAAGTGTCTACATTCTTCGATATCATGGTACGCAAAGGTCGTGGCGAATTAGTATACGCTACAGCTTTAGAGTTTGTTCGTGAATACAACGAATTGAAAGGTATCGTGAAAGCTGAAGTTATTTCAGCACAACCATTGTCTGCAGCTAATGTACAATCTTTAGGCAATACAATTGCTCAACAAATAAATGCGAATGTTATCCTTACGAATAAAGTAGATACATCATTGATCGGTGGATTTATCATTAAAGTAGGCGATAAGCAATTGGATGAGAGTATTGCTGGAAAATTAAATAAATTAGAAAGACATTTCATCAATCAAGGTGTTTAATCACATTGATGTAGTAAAAGTTAATAGAATCTAAAACCCCTTATACGAAGTAAAATGATAGAGGTAAGACCAGATGAAGTTTCGGCAATTCTAAGAGAGCAATTGTCAGGCTTTAAGTCAGAGGCCGAATTAGAGGAAGTAGGTACCGTGCTTACAGTTGGTGACGGTATTGCTCGCGTTTACGGCTTAACAAAAGTTCAATCAGGTGAGTTGGTTGAATTTTCAAACGGATTACAAGGTATTGTATTAAACTTAGAAGAAGACAACGCAGGTGTTGTACTTTTAGGTCCTTCAGATGAAATCAAAGAAGGTGATACAATCAAACGTACAAATCGTATCGCATCTATTAAAGTAGGTGAAGGTATGCTTGGCCGTGTAGTTAATACTTTAGGTCAACCAATTGATGGTAAAGGACCTATCGTTGGCGAAACTTATGAAATGCCTATCGAGCGTAAAGCTCCTGGTGTTATCTACCGTCAGCCAGTAACTGAGCCATTACAAACTGGTATCAAAGCTATCGATGCGATGATTCCTGTTGGTCGTGGACAACGAGAGTTAGTAATCGGTGACCGTCAAACTGGTAAAACAGCGGTATGTATCGATACTATCATCAACCAAAAAGAATTTTATGATGCTGGTCAACCAGTATTCTGTATATATGTTGCAGTTGGTCAAAAGAACTCTACAGTAGCTAATATTGTACGTGTATTGGAAGAAAGAGGTGCTATGGCTTACACAGTTGTAGTTGCTGCTTCTGCTGCTGATCCTGCTCCACTTCAATTCTACGCGCCAATGGCGGGTGCTGCTATCGGAGAATTCTTCCGTGATACAGGTCGTCCAGCATTGATCGTATATGATGATTTGTCAAAACAAGCGGTAGCTTACCGTGAGGTGTCATTGTTATTGAAACGTCCTCCAGGCCGTGAGGCTTACCCAGGTGACGTTTTCTACCTTCACTCTCGTTTATTAGAGCGTGCAGCGAAAATCAACTCTTCAGATGATATAGCTCGTAACATGAATGACCTTCCTGAGTCTATCAAGCACTTGGTAAAAGGTGGTGGTTCATTGACAGCTCTTCCTATCATCGAGACTCAAGCAGGTGACGTGTCCGCATATATCCCTACTAACGTAATCTCAATTACAGATGGTCAGATCTTCTTAGAATCTAACTTATTCAACGCAGGTATCCGTCCAGCGATCAACGTAGGTATCTCGGTATCACGTGTAGGTGGTAACGCACAGATTAAGTCGATGAAGAAAGTATCTGGTACATTAAAATTAGATCAAGCACAATACCGTGAGTTGGAAGCTTTCGCTAAATTCGGTTCGGATTTAGATGCAGCTACTAAATCAGTATTAGATAAAGGTGTTCGTAACGTTGAGATCTTGAAACAAGGTCAGTTCTCACCAGTATCAGTTGAAAAGCAAACAGCTATCATCTATGCAGGTACAAAAGGATTGTTGCGTAATGTTCCTGTGAACAAAGTACGTCAATTCGAAGAGGAATACTTGACGCAATTAGAGCAACGTCATCCAGAAGTATTGTCAGCATTAAAAGCTGGTAAATTCTCAGATGAGTTAACAGACGTTTTAGAAAAAGTAGCTAAAGAATTAGCTTCAAAATATTAATTAGATAAGAGTATAGAGTATTGAGTAGGGAGTATCTTACTCAATACGCAATACTCCTTACTCAAATCTCTATTAAAATATGGCAAATTTAAAAGAAGTAAGAAACCGTATCACCTCGGTGACATCCACGCAGCAGATTACCAAAGCCATGAAAATGGTTTCTGCGGCAAAATTAAAGCGTGCGACGAATGCTATCGTGCAATTGCGCCCTTATGCCAATAAATTAAGAGATATTCTTGCTCAAGTTTCAGCTTCTGTAGAAGGAAATGATTCTCCATATACTCAAGATAGAGTGCCTACTAAGGTTTTGATCGTAGTAGTGACTTCAAATAGAGGTTTGGCAGGAGCTTTCAATGCTAATGCTATTAAAACGACGAATAACTTGATCGCTGCTAAATATGCGGATCAATTTGCGAGAGGTGATGTAAGTATGATTGCTATTGGTAAGCGTGGTCATGACTTCTTCTCTAAGCGTAATTTCAACGTTATTGGCAATCATAATGAATTATTCAACAACTTAGATTTCGAAAACGTATCTAAAGTGACTGAATACATCATGAATGAATTCAAAGAAGGAAATATCGACCGTGTAGAGGTTGTTTACAACCAATTCCGCAATGCTGCAGTACAAGTTTTGACTTCAGAACAATTGTTACCTCTATTGCCTGAAGAAAAGAAAGAAGACACTGTAGAATTGGATTACATTATCGAGCCTTCAAAAGAAAAAATCATTGAAGAATTAATCCCTAAAGCGATTAAGATTCAATTGTACAAAGCGGTATTAGATTCTAATGCTTCGGAGCACGGAGCACGTATGACTGCGATGGATAAGGCAACAGAAAATGCTGGTGACTTATTAAAGCAATTGAAACTTTCATACAACCAAGCTCGTCAAGCAGCTATTACTACAGAGCTTACAGAGATTGTTTCGGGTGCAGCTGCACTTTCAAACGGCTAAATAATTCCTTCGGGAATCTCAATAGAAAAGCGATGAAATTAATTTCATCGCTTTTTTTTGCTTTAAACTATTACCAAAAAGTTTCAACATTAAATGAGTGATAGTATAAATAGTTATGCTTCGTTAAAACTGTTGCATTGCTCTTATACAATTGGATTAACTCTATTGAGTATATCCATTGAATATCATTAGTTGTTATTTGTTAAATATACAGGCTTAATTAGTGTTTCAAAAATCACGTATTAAAAGGTTAGAATTAGCTACATTTTCAACATACATTTTGTTTATTGCTACAGCATAGCGTTTTATTAGGACATAAAAATGGGGCTTATTGATAAAGCCCCATTCAATTTATTTAAAAAGTATTTGTTACTTATTTGCTTGTTTGAATTCTAAAAACTCTTTATGAAGTCTTAACAATTTGAAAGTAGAACTTACCATTTCATTTGTCTCAAGTAAGATAGAGAAGTATAATCTCGTATTTCTTGGACTAGTATCTGTTGTTCTAATATCATTGATTTGAAGATCCATTAATTCATTGATGGTGCTCTGAATCTTGTTACGTTGATTCATTACACTATCAATATTGGTAAATTCAAGGCGCTTGTACATATTGTATATTTCAGCATACCAATTACTCAATTGCTTGGTAACTAGACGAAGATCTTCACCACGACTCGTTCTTAGCGGCTTGTGATTATTGTCAACATGACTGTGTGCATTATTGGCAATGATGTACAGGTTTTCAATAATATCTTGAAGATAACCTAACGAAATAATGTAGTAACGGCTTGATTTAGCTGAATTATCATCCAAGTTGCGGATGAAGTTATACAAATTATCGTTAGTAGAATCCAAATCCTTATTGAGCTTCTTAATTAGTTTTTTGTTGATGGATAATGACGTTAAATCTGTTTTAATAAGATTCTCAATTACCTCACTATAGAATAAGTTTGCTTTTGCGACTACTTCACTTATCTGATTGGAGCTCGCTTCCGTCACTTGTTGAACAGAACGAATGTCTGTTTTTTCCAATTGAAGTTTACGTTCTGCTTGTTCAGCCACTTTTTTCTTATGGCTACGTGCATTTTGGAATAATAATAAAGCCAACACGATCAATGCGACAACAAAACTTACAATGCCGCCAATTTTTAAGAAGTAAGCGATTACAAATGCACCAGTAAATGCACAAGCTGCTGTGAAGAACCATCCACCTATTACATGAAAAACACCTGATACACGATATACCGCAGATTCACGATCCCATGCTCTATCTGCAAATGCTGTACCCATTGCCACCATGAAAGTCACATAAGTCGTGGATAAAGGTAATTTCATTGAAGTTCCCAAAGCGATTAGACTACTCGCTACCATCAAGTTTACAGATGCACGAACCATGTCAAACATAGGTTCATCTTTTGACTTTTGTGTAGTAGCTGATACTGTCTGCTCAAATCGTTTATCCAACTTTGATTGCAATGTACGAGGCATCACGTACGATAACACATTACCTAAATTTACAAAACCTCTTACAATCCATCTTGATAATGTATTGGGTTGGAATTTTTCTGTAGATGAGTCTTGGCTACTCAAGCTCATTTCTGTTTCGATAACCGTACGAGCTTTCTTAGATGTCCATAATGTAAAGATCATAATCAATCCACTGACAGATAAGATCCACATTGGAGCTACAATCTCCGATGAAGCCAATTCTGACATCATGTATGTATTGGGATCTATTCCTGTACCAGCCGCTTTGAAAAATCCTATAGACTGAATAGCAGCTACAGGTACACCGATAAAGTTTACTAAGTCATTTCCTGCAAAAGAAAGTGCCAGACCAAAAGTACCAACGCCAATAATTACTTTAAGTATATTGATATTAAGACGCGTAAGTATAAAACTAAAAATAGTAAAAACGACAAAGCTTCCCCCTAATAGGGTTAATTCATGTGTGCTTATCCAAGATTGCACATCTTTGCTAATAAATGTTACAGACTTTAATCCTTTGATTAAAATAAAATAAGAAATCAAAGCTAGTGCAAGACCTCCAAAGAAAACACCAAAAGTCTTTATTCGTTTTTGAAATTGAAAAGTAAACAACACACGTGATACGTATTGTACGAGCATACCCAATGTAAATGATATCGCTACAGACAATAAGATACTTACAACTATTTCAGAAGCTTTTTTTGTGTTAATATATTGTGAAAGTGTGCTATAATCACCTGAGGACATCATTATTTTGTATAAGGCTAAACACACAGCTGCTCCAAGTAATTCAAAAACTATAGATACGGTGGTAGAGGTAGGTAATCCAAAATAATTAAATACGTCAAGCAAGATAATATCGGTAATCATGACGGCAAGGAATATGACCATGACATCATTAAAACTGAACATACTCGGGACGTAAATCCCGCTTCGGGCAATTTCCATCATCCCACTGGAAAAAACCGCACCACACAGAATACCTGCTGATGCAAGTATCATAATTAGTCGGAAAGAAAGGGCTTTTGATCCTAAACCAGAGTTTAGAAAATTCACAGCATCATTACTAACACCAACCATCAAGTCGATGACTGCTAAAACTATAAGTGTAATGATGACTAAATAAAGGTAGTGTTCCATACTTATATAAAGTTAACCCTACAAAAGTATGAAGCTAATGTTAACTTAATGTTAACATTAGCTAATTTTGATTTATTTAAAACATTGTAATACAGATTCTGCCATTAAGCTTATACCTGCCATACTTGTATGTACGCCGTCATATGCCCAGTATTTTCCATCGGCTTCTTTTCCTGCCTTGTCAAATATGCTTTGGTAAGGTATGAATACTGCCTTGTATTCAGTTGCGATCTCTTTACTTACGCGCTGATAATCGCCAAATTCAGGATACCAGCTGTTGTCCACATGTTGTACATCTTTGACACCGAAAGGTTCTCCGATGATTAATTTTACATTAGGAAGATGCTGAAGCGTAAGATCCAGCATTTTTTGGTATTGTGCTTTATACTCCGCTGCTGATCCGTTATAGTTTCCATTTCGTTTATGCCAATAATCGTTGACACCAATCAGAACACTCAATACATTTGGCTTAATATCCAAGCAATCTTTTTGCCAACGCTCAATTAATTGAGGTACTTTATGACCACTGATTCCACGGTTATAGATTTGCAAATCTTTAGAAGCATGTTTATGTAAAAGTGTACGTGCAGCGTGTGCAGCATAACCTTTCCCCATCGCGTCTAAATCATTCGGACCAAGTCGATCTCTACTACGTCCGTGGTCTGTTATCGAATCGCCTTGAAATAGAATGATGTCGTTTTTGCGTAATTCAATTTTATTATTTTTTGCGGCAAATGATTCAGCATGAGTCAAGTTACTGCCAATAACAGTTGTGCCGATAGCTGCAAGCGATTGTTTTAGAAAACTTCTTCTGTCTTTCATAGTTTAAGGTTTATAACCCTAAAGTAGCGATATTAACAGAATTTATCAATTCCTTGCTTGATGATTTGACAAGCTTCATTGATTTCTTCCTTAGAAATAGTCAATGGAGGCGCTACACGTAAAGCCGTTTCGCAGTGTAAATACCAGTCTATCATGATGCCGTTGTCAGCACAGTATTTACTAACATTATATACTTGATCAAAGTTTTCTAACTGCAAACACATCATTAAACCCAATCCGCGAATTTCTTTGATTTTTGGATGCGCTAGTTCCTGACGGAATAATAGTGCTTTTTCTTCTACTCCTTCCACCAGCTGCTCTTCTAGAATTACTTTCAGCGAAGCTAATGCTGCAGCGCAAGAAACAGGGTGACCACCAAATGTCGTGATATGTCCCAACATCGGATTGGCTTTGATAACATCCATAATTTTTTTAGGTGCTACAAACGCACCTAAAGGCATACCGCCTCCAATACCTTTTGCCAACATCAAAATATCAGGAACGACACCAAAATGTTCAAATGCAAACAGCTTACCTGTACGTCCAAAACCTGTTTGAATTTCATCGAAGACTAATAATGCACCAACCTCCGTACATTTAGCACGTAATGCTTGCATATATTCCGCAGATGGTACACGTACACCTGCTTCGCCTTGGATAGCTTCTACAATGACTGCAGCAGTTTTATCTGTAATAGTTTCTAAATCTGTCTGGGAGTTAAACTCGATAAAGTCAATTTCTGGTAGGAGAGGAGCGTAAGCTTCTTGATATTGTGTACCACCTATTAAACTCAAAGCACCTTGTGTACTGCCATGATACGCATTCTTAGCCGCAATAATTTGCCGACGACCTGTGTATCGTTTCGCAATTTTCATCGAACCTTCTACAGCCTCCGCGCCCGAATTGGTTAAGTAAACTGAACCAAAAGATGAGGGCAGGTTTTCTAATAGTTTAGTCGCAAACTGTACTTGTGGCGCTTGTACAAACTCCCCATAAACCGTTACGTGCAAATATTTTTCCAATTGCTCTTGAATTGCTGCAATCACTTTAGGATGGCGATGACCAATATTACTTACATTAAAACCAGATACTAAGTCTAAATATTTCTGTCCTTGAGGTCCGTAAAGGTAAGAAGCTTCAGCTTTTTCAATTTCTATAAGTCGTGGACTTTCTGATGTTTGAGCTGTGTTTTTCAGGAAAAGCTCTCTATTACTAATCATAGGACAAAGGTACTAATGATTAATTAAGTGAAAAAGTTAATGTTTGTTTGTTTTTTTTATCAATAATTTTACCTTAGAATTAAATCAAAGACTTTTATTATGAAATATTTTTATATTTTCTTGTCCATTATACTGTTGAGTAGCTGTGAGCCATTATTTAATGATCTAATATGTAGTTATGAAGGATATCGAACTAAAAAAGATAATATGAATAGATGTTATTATACCAATGGTATTGGACAAGAGATTTTCGTTGATAATTCTTATTGTAATTGTTTATTATAACTTTATAAAGATAAATATGAAAATTAACTATATCAGTTTTCTCCTATTTGGAATATTTCTTTTGACTACAGCTTTTCATTGTGAACCAGTTCGTCCAGAGGCCTTTCCAATTGAAGAATTAAAGGATGCGAAAGTTTTTGCCACTATTACACCAGCTAAAGATGTATATAAAGTCGGAGATATAATCAAATGTGTTTTGAAGGTTAATAAAAGTGACTGGAATAATTGGAAAGGATTTAGTTCTGCAATTTATAGCACGTTTATACTTTTTGATAATAATAACAATGATGGAAGATATTTATCTCCATTATTTGATATTAGTAAGATGAATAATTCAATCGTAAGTCATAATAATGAAACTTATTTTGAACAAATTATTTATTATGAACTTTTAGAAAGTAAAAATTATCTTTTGGGAGTTAGATTTCGATATTTATCGGAGAATAAAAACTTAAGTTTTGATACATTCTTAGAGGTTGAGTACTGGGAAAACGAAGTGACGTATCACCAAATGGTTCCTATATATTTTACTAATAACAATCAACGATATATTACCTTAAATGTTGTGGAGTAAAATAATAAACTCATTTAATTAGAAGAAAAGTTGTTAGATACTTTCTGTTGTCTATATGAAATAGTAAAGCCCCAATCAACGATTGAGGCTTTACAAAATATCTAAAAGACCTAATTATTCTGCGATAATCAAGAAATAATTTTTTTTACCTTTTTGCGCAACTAAATATTTGTTGTTGATTAAATCGCCAGCTGTTACAGTTTGTTCGATATCGCCTAATTTTACTTTATTCAGTGATACGCCACCGCCAGTCAACATTTTCTTAGCTTCGCCTTTTGAAGCAAAAACTTGCGTTTGTACGGCTAATAAGTCCAAAATATTAACTCCAGATTCCAATTCAGCTTTGCTAATTGTAAATTGAGGTACACCATCAAAAACTTCCAAAACTGTATCGTGTTCTAAATTCGCCAAGAATTCCAAAGAACCATTACCAAATAAGAACTCGGAAGTTTTAACCGCTGTCTCGTAAGCCTCTTTAGAGTGTGTACGGATCGTGATATCCTCCGCCAAAGCTTTCTGTACGATACGTAAATGTGGCGCAGCATCATGTTCAGCTACGATAGCTTCGATTTCTTCTTTCGAACGTAGTGTAAAAATATTAATCCAGTTTTTCGCATCGTCATCCGTTGCATTCAACCAGAATTGGTAATATTTGAAAGGCGAAGTTTTCTTCGGGTCTAACCATACTGCACCAGATTCCGTTTTACCGAATTTCTGACCGTCAGATTTTTTAATCAACTGCGTAGTCAATGCGTAAGCTGTACCTTGGTCTTGACGACGAATCATCTCCGAACCTGTTACAATATTTCCCCACTGATCCGAACCACCCATTTGGATTTTGCAATTGTGGTGTTTCCACAAATAATAAAAATCATATCCTTGAATCAGTTGATAAGTAAACTCCGTGAACGATAATCCGTTATCACCTTCTAAACGTTTCTTTACCGAATCCTTAGACATCATATAGTTGACCGTAATCAACTTACCTACGTCACGAATAAAATCCAAAAAGCTGAAATCTTTAAACCAATCGTAGTTATTTACCATTTTAGCGTCGTTTTCGCCGTCGCCAAAATTTAAAAACTTTGCCAATTGATTTTTAAGACAAGTTACATTGTGATTCAATGTAGCTTCGTCTAAAAGATTTCTTTCTGCAGACTTGAACGATGGATCACCGATCATTCCTGTAGCACCTCCGACAAGGGCAACAGGTTTGTGTCCTGCATTTTGAAAATGGATTAAAGTCATGATTTGAGTCAAATGCCCCACATGTAAAGAATCGCCAGTTGGGTCAAAACCGATATAACCTGAAACTTTTTCTTTGTTCAGTAAATCTTCTGTTCCCGGCATGATATCTTGAAGCATGCCTCTCCAACGTAATTCTTCTACAAAACTCATAACGATATGATTATATATTTTTTGATTTAAGATTGCAAAGATAGCAGATTATGACGTATATTACGACTAATAATTCTGTAATTGCTGCATTTTGAATTTTTTGTCACATTACTATTTCGAACGATATGCTGTTCATTCTGAGCAAGTGTTAGGCGGACTTTTGCCTGATTTATTAAAGAATGCAGACAAAGACAATTCTTTTCAGCTTCATAAATTTTCACCCATGCTGCCGATAGGTATAAAGAGTGAATCGATTACGGAGGGATGGAAAAGACATCTTTTGGTAGATAAAATTTTTCATAGTTCAGATTTCTTTTACCATCATACCCATCAAATTCGTAAAATCATTGAGCAAAACGTTGTCGATTTACCAGTTAGAGCATCTTTTTTAGCCCACATTAGCTTAGAATTATTACTTGACCACAAGCTTATAGCGAATAATCTACTTTCCGTATCTCGATTGTACGAACATTTAGAACATATTGATAAAATTACTTTAACAAAGTACTTGGAAACTTTTGAGACAGTGGATGTAGAAAGATTTTACAACTTTTATGATAGATTTGTTTCCTCAAAATATATCTTTGACTATGCAAAAGTGGAAAATCTTCCACATGCATTATTCAATATTTGTAAGAGAGTATGGAAATTTACACCTGAAAAGCGTCATTTTGAAGTACTCGCAATGCAGCTAGATGAATACCAACGCGAGAAATTGAAAGATTATTACGATATCTATATATCTATCACGCAACAGCTGGATTAAAAGTTTTAATGACCAAAATATTAATTATATGAAAAACCAACTTTTCAAAAAGAAAAGTGTTGACCAGATACTACTTGATGCAGAGACTAAAGGTAGTGGACTAGCTAAAATATTAGGTGTTCGGGATTTGGTTTCGTTGGGAATAGCTGCTATCGTCGGTGCTGGGATTTTTAGTACAATTGGTTTGGCGTCATATAATGGTGGCCCTGCCGTATCGATGTTATTCGTTTTTGTTGCCTTTGCTTGTGTTTTTACAGCACTTTCTTATGCTCAGTTTGCAAGTACAGTTCCAGTTTCAGGATCTGCTTACACTTACGCATATGTGGCCTTCGGCGAATTATTTGCATGGATTATTGGATGGGCATTGGTTTTAGAATATGCGGTTTCCAATATGGTAGTCGCTATTTCATGGTCGCAATATTTTGTGTCAATGCTCGAAGGATTTGGGATACATCTCCCCAAATGGATGACAATGGCTCCGGGATATGCCACAGAAGCGCACGCAAAAATGCTTGAAGTAGGCGTTGATAAATTGACTGGAATTGACAAAATCGCTTTGCAAGCATATGAAACTGCGCCTAAAATAGGAGAGATACCTATCATTTTTGATATGCCAGCAGGGTTAATCACCGTATTGGTGACGTGGTTGGTTTATATTGGAATAAAAGAATCACAACGAGCAAGTAATATTATGGTTATCGTTAAGATTGGGATAATATTGGCTGTAATCTTTGGAGGTCTTTTCTTCGTCAAACCAGAAAACTGGACACCATTCGCACCCAACGGACTTGGAGGTGTGATGAGTGGTGTTGCAGCTGTTTTCTTTGCTTTCATTGGTTTTGACTCGATTTCGACTACGGCTGAAGAGTGTAAAAATCCACAACGTGACCTGCCAAGAGCGATGATTTATTGTTTGGTAATTTGCGCTGTCTTATATGTGTTGATTACTTTGGTTTTGACAGGAATGGTTAATTATACGGAATTGAATGTGAAAGATCCATTGGCTTATGTTTTCCAATATGTTGGGTTTGACCATATGGCAGGAATTATTTCGGTAACATCTGTAATTGCTATTACTAGTGCATTATTGGTATTCCAATTGGCACAGCCGCGCATTTGGATGACGATGAGTCGCGATGGTTTATTGTGGAAAAAATTCGCTACAATCCATCCCAAATATAAAACTCCATCGTTTGCTACAATTGTTACAGGTTTTGTGGTAGCAATTCCAGCATTATTTTTCAAAATGGATTTCTTTGTGGATTTGACTTCAGTAGGGACATTCTTTGCTTTTATATTAGTTTGTGCAGGTGTACTTTATATGGATAAATCGGGGCTTTCTGCGAAGTCTAAATTTAAAGTGCCTTACGTCAATGGAAAATATATAGTCGGATTGAGTTTTATTGTGGGAATAGGGTTGATGTATTTGTATGGTCAAGATAGCTTGGCAGAATGGAAAACTTTGGGTGCTTCGGAAGTTATTTTACATAAATCGCTCGTGCTTATATTCTGGCTGACTTGGTTAATAATGAGTATTCTTTCTTATAAGCATAATTTTTCGTTGCTTCCAGTGATTGGAATATTAGTCAACCTGTATCTGATGACAGAGTTAGGTGCCAGTAATTGGTTTATATTTATAATTTGGTTAGCGATTGGATTGGTAATCTACTTTATGTATGGGTACAAAAATTCAAAATTAAGAACACAGGAATAAAAGAAATTTACATAAAGAATTAAAATAATACAGCCACTTCAGAAAGAGTGGCTGTATTATTTTAATTAGTTCGATGAAGTCGAATATTCTCTGTTGTCGGAATATTAAGCGGAACTCTTTCCAGTGTTACAAAACTGCTGTCTAAACCAAAGCCCTTTTCTTCACTTAAACTGAATCGGCGTAGAATTTTGTAGATTTCCATTACAATACGATTTGGCCAAGTCAAAGCAGAAGTTTTGGTAAATACCTTCTCCAATACGACAAAGTTGAAATCTCCCGGAATTTTGTGTTTCTTAAGCGTGTCGTATTGACTGATGATGTCTACTTCGCCTTTTTGAACCATATCTTCCACAACTTTTCGGAAAAGTAAACTCACGCGTTGTTCTTCCCGAAATCCTAATTTGAAATCTATTCGAATTAATTTGCCTGGAATTAATTGTTCCACCGTATATTCTCTACCGTGAGGTGCATCAGTCACATCTACGTGAACAAACCAATATACATCAGCGCGTTTTGGTTTTTTATTTAAAATGGAATAGATGACTTTAGCTTCAATTTCATGTTTGTTATTTGCACTAGTTAGATATACCAGTTGAGACGCAAATGTTGGCACCGAACGATCTTTACTGAGCTCATCAATAATAGGGAAATACTCGTCTATCGCTACAAAACGGACAAATTCATTTTTAATTTTACGCGCTCTAAACCATGCATACATAATTATAAATATACTTGCTGCAAGAAGTAGTGTCAACCATCCTCCATGCGTAATCTTAACGCCATTACCAAAGAGAAAAGTTACTTCTATGGTAAAGTACACAACAGCAAAAACTCCGATCAACAGTTTGTTGATTCTACGTCTCAACATGAAGAAGATCATTAAGATTGTCGTAGACAAAAACGTTAAATTGATTGCCAATCCATAAGCGGCCTCCATATTACTGGATTTTTCGAATACGAAAATTATCAGCATACAGCCAATAAATAATATCAAATTTATGGATGGAACGTATAATTGCCCTTTTTGATTACTTGGATACCGAATGCTAACCTTCGGCCATATATTCAATCTTACAGCTTCAGATATTAATGTAAATGATCCTGTTATCATCGCTTGACTGGCTATGACAGCAGCAATTGTCGCAATTGCAATTCCATATACTAAAAACCATTCTGGCATTATGGAGTAAAATGGATTCATTTCTCCGATAGATTGACCATCATGTGCAATCAACCACGCGCCTTGTCCAAAATAATTTAAAATGAGGGTTAATTTTACGAATATCCAGCTTACACGGATATTATCCTTTCCACAGTGTCCCATATCCGAATACAAGGCTTCCGCACCGGTAGTACACAAGAATATAGCACCAATTATAAATAAGGCATTAGGGTAGTGGATTATGGTTTGTAATGCATAATATGGATTGATAGCTTTTAATATTTCTGGAGCATGATCAATAGCATTAAACCCAAGAATCCCAATAACACTAAACCAAACCAACATTAGTGGCCCAAATACTCTTCCAACAATTGAAGTTCCAAAACGCTGTATCAAAAATAGACAAGATATAATTGCAATAACGATTGGTACTGTCGGAATGTCTGGATTAAAAATTGCAAGACCCTCAATTGCAGAGGAAATGGTAATAGCAGGGGTAATCATGCCATCTGCTAACAGCGTGGAGGCACCTACAATAGCAGGAATAATAAGCCATTTCGCTTTACGTCGCACAAGCGAGTAAAGGGATAATATTCCTCCTTCACCCTTATTATCTGCATTCAAGGTAATAAGGACATATTTAATTGTTGTCTGAATTGTCAATGTCCACAATACACAGGAAACACAGCCTATAACCAAGTCCTTGTTAATAATATTGTTGTTGAAAATAGCTTTAAAAACATATAATGGTGAAGTACCGATATCACCGAAAATAATGCCTAGGGAAATTAATAAACCTGCTCCACTGAGCCGATTCAAGTGTGGATTATGGTGGGAGCCCATATATTTCTTTTATCTTATAATATTTATTTCGGTAGCCAATTTATAGCAATTATTCGACATAACGAATAATCTTGTTAAAAATTGTTAATTGTTCAAAAAAAATATTTATTTTTAACTCCTGATAACCAAAATCGAGTTACATTTGTAATATCGATTAAATGAATAAAAGATTTCAATCTTAAACCACAACCATCATTAATTGTCGAATAGAGAAGATGAATAGAATTAATTTAAAAGTTGGTAATATGTTGAAAGTTAGAGTACTTGCTCTAGCCATATTCTCTTTTGGGTTCTTCGGTTCTGCTGTTTATGCAAATTCTTTGCCCGTTGATGCTTCAATGTCAATAGATAGAGAAAAAGAAACCGCCGACAAATTGATTACCAATGTGAAAGCTTCTTATAATCCCGTGGTTGAACAAATCGTTGTTTCATTTAACTTGGCTAAGCAATCTTCTGTAACAATCAAATTAATGGATGCTTTGGGCAATGAAGTTTTGCATCTGTTCAACGGTAATCTAGATGAGGGCAATCAAAATCATCTTTTTGACTCGAATGAAAAAGTTACTCCTGGCTTTTATTTTTTGCGTGTAGCTTCAGGCTCTGAAACTATTGTAAAACGTATTTCCATTAAATAAAATTACTTTTATCTTTCTTATTTTGATTTATAGCTGTGGATTATATCTTCCATTTGGCTAAACTCATGCTCAATATCAGTATTTTCCTTTTTCGTAAATAAAGACACCACAATTGTTGCTAAAAAGCTAATTGCAAATCCAGGAATAATTTCATACAATTCTTTGAAATTATGTGGAATATAGACCCACCCCAATACTGTCAAAGCACCTAGTATCATTCCTGTCAATGCGCCTTGCGTAGTTGTGTTTTTCCAAAATAGCGAAAGAATAATTAACGGTCCAAAGGCGGCAGCAAAACCAGCCCATGCATTTCCTACAAGATTAAGAATGCTATCTTTTGGTGTTAAGGAAAGTAAAAAGGCAACAATTGCGACTAATAAAACAGCTATTCTACTGATGATTAACAAATATTTTGAGCTCGCATCTCGTTTGATAAACGCTTTGTAGATATCTTCTGTCATCGAGCTCGAAGTCACTAATAATTGCGAAGAAATAGTACTCATAACGGCAGCTAAAATCGCGGAAAGTAAAAATCCTCCAATCAATGGATGAAACAAGTACCGGGAGAAAAATATAAAGACAGTTTCCGCATTTTCTTTAGAACCATCAAAAAATGCCATTTTTTCGGGTAACTGGGCAGATGTGTAAGCAATTGCAAATAATCCAACAAGAATAGCTCCACCAATCGTTAAAATCATCCAGCCGATTCCCACACGTCTTGCCTTGGTTAATTCTCTTACGTCATTAATAGCCATAAAACGTACCAAAATATGAGGCTGTCCAAAATAACCTAATCCCCATGCAAGCAATGAAACAATACTTACGACTGAACTTCCTTTTAATATATCTAAGTAAAATGAATTCTTAGCTTCGATAATACGCAATGTATTAGTAAATCCATCAAGATCCATTAACATCACGGCAGGAACTAGAACTAGGGCAATTAACATAATTGTTCCCTGCACAAAATCTGTTAGACTAACTGCTAGAAAACCACCAAGAAATGTGTATAGCACGACCACGAAGCTCGTGACAATGAGTCCAGTGCTGTAATCCATTCCAAAAGCAGATTCAAACAATCTTCCTCCCGAAACCATCCCTGCTGAGGTATAAAGCGTGAAGAATACGAGAATTAGGATACTAGCCACGATTTTGAGTAATTGTGATTTGTCTTTAAATCGATTTTCAAAGAAAACGGGTAGAGTAATTGAATTATTCGATATTTCGGTGTAAACTCTTAGTCTTGGTGCGATGAGTACATAATTTAAATAAGCTCCAATGGTCAATCCTATGGCTATCCATGTAGCTGAAATACCAGACAAATACACCGCTCCTGGCACTCCCATCAATAGCCAACCGCTCATGTCTGCAGCACCTGCGGATAAAGCAGTAACTACTGCGCCCATTTTTCTGCCGCCAATCAGAAAATCATCTGAACTGTTTTTAGTCTTTGCGTACGAATAAAATCCTATAAGGATCATTAATAACATATATAAACCGATAGAAATGTATTCGTATGTATTCATAAAAATAGCTTTATTGAATCGAAGATAGTCAAAAGCAACAAAAAAGCGTTATTCTTTTGGAATAACGCTTCATGTATCAGCGAATTTTGTGTTTATTTCTTTTCTTCCAAGAATCTTTCGATGTCTTTTGGATTTTTAACCTTATTTTTTGTCAGAGCTAGATTTATAACCTCCGACATTTCAGTTACGTAATGGAAATTCATGTCTTTAATGTAATCTTCTTTGATTTCCAAAATATCTTTTTGATTGGATTTACAAAGAATAATCTCTTTGATGTTAGCGCGTTTTGCTGCCAAAATCTTTTCTTTGATACCGCCTACAGGAAGAACTTTGCCACGTAAAGTAATTTCACCTGTCATCGCCAATTTTTCTTTTACTTTACGCTGCGTAAATAAAGAAGTCAACGCTGTCAACATGGTGATACCTGCTGAGGGGCCGTCTTTTGGTGTAGCTCCTGCGGGTACGTGGATATTGACATCCCACGTATCAAATACTTTGTAGTTAATACCGAATTCATCTGCATGCGAGCGCAAATATGCCATTGCAATTGCTGCAGACTCTTTCATCACATCGCCCAAATTACCAGTCAAACTTAATTTTCCTTTGCCTGGACTCAAGCTTGATTCGATGAAAAGAATATCGCCACCTACAGCCGTCCAAGCCAATCCTGTTACAACACCAGCTACATCGTTATTTTCATAGATATCTTTATCAAAAATTGGTGCGCCTAATACCTCCTCGACCATATCTGCATTGATGTTTGCAGCATAAGGTTTCTCCATTACGATTTTTGTCGCGACACCACGTACGATTGAACCAATCTTTTTTTCTAAACCGCGAACTCCCGATTCACGTGTGTATTCTTCGATTACTTTCTCAATGATTTTTCCTGACAAGGCAACATCTTTCGCACCAAGGCCGTGCATTTCACGTTGCTTTGGTAATAAATGCTTCTTCGCAATCTCAATTTTCTCTTCAATGGTATAACCGTTCACTTCGATGATTTCCATTCTATCCAATAATGCGGGCTGAATTGAGCTCAATGAATTCGCAGTAGCGATAAACATCACTTTGGATAAATCGTATTCCATTTCTACATAATGATCGTAGAAATTGGTGTTTTGCTCAGGATCTAATACCTCCAATAAAGCAGATGAAGGATCACCTTTGAAGTCAGCACCCAATTTATCGATTTCATCCAATACAAAAACAGGATTCGAAGTTCCAGCTTTTTTCAACGATTGGATAATACGACCTGGCATAGCTCCGATATAAGTTTTACGATGACCTCTGATTTCCGCTTCATCACGAACACCACCTAACGCCATACGTGTATACTTACGACCCAAAGCTTTCGCAATTGATTTTCCTAGGGACGTCTTACCGACTCCCGGAGGGCCAACAAGACATAAAATAGGTGCCTTCATATCGTTTTTCAGCTTTAATACCGCCAAATATTCGATAATACGTTGCTTCACTTTTTCTAAACCGTAATGGTCTTTGTCCAAAACCTTAACCGCACGATTTAAGTCAAATTTATCTTTAGTGAATTCACCCCAAGGTAAATCCAACAGCAATTCAAGGTAATTCAATTGCACCGAATAATCAGCTGCAGCAGGATTGATACGCGCTAACTTTTCTAATTCTTTAGAGAAATGTTTGCTGACATCTTCTGGCCATTTCTTAGATTTACCACGAGCGCTTAAGTTTTCAATTTCCAAATCAGGCGTATTTCCACCCAATTCTTCTTGAATAGTCTTAAGTTGTTGATTTAAGTAATAATCGCGTTGTTGCTTATCTAAATCAATTCGAACTTTGTTTTGAATCTGATTTTTAAGCTCCAACATTTGGACTTCCATTGTCAAATGCTCTAACAAAAGTTTAGCTCTTTTGACAAAATCTTTCATCTCCAACAATTCTTGCTTCGCTTGAAGTTCCAACGCTAAGTTTGAAGAAATGAAATTCACCAAGAAAGTAGGGCTTTCAATGTTTTTGATAGCGATACCTGCTTCCGAAGGAAGATTTGGCGACAACTGAATAATTTGTAAAGCCAGTTCTTTAATTGAAGAAATCAATGCTTTGAATTCCTTACTACTCGTTTTTGGCTTTTCTTCAGCAAAGCGTTCTACTTTAGCTTTGATATATGGCTCTGATTGAACAAGTTCATTTAGCTTAAAACGTTGTTTACCTTGGATAATGACAGTAGTATTACCATCAGGCATTTGCAACACTTTGATAATACTTGCTACGGTTCCAATTTTATTTAGCTGATCGAAATCAGGATCTTCAACGCTCATATCTTTTTGAGATACGACGCCGATAGTTTTTTCGCCTTTGTACGCTTCTTTGACTAATTTAATGGATTTATCACGTCCTACAGTAATAGGAATTACTACTCCAGGAAATAAAACAGTATTTCGTAACGGCAGGATAGCTAATATTTCAGGTATATCTTCGTTTCGCATTTCATCTTCATCTTGCTGACTCAATAGTGGGAAAAATTCCGTATCCTCATTGATAATGGGGATTGCTTGATTGAAGTCGAACGTGTTAAATTTGCTCATATGTATATTGTTCCTTCTCCGACAAGATGTCAGATTTGTATGTATATTTTAAATCTTTGTAATACGTTATAGTATATTGCAAGTGGAATGCCAAATACAAATTTGGTATCATTTGTGCTATATGAATTGCGTTTACTGCTATTTCGTCAGCAATATAATTGCTGTATGGCAGTTTTAGAAATTAATTAGAAATGGATATTTTCGATTTAGAACATGTAGAATGTGGAAATGTTTATAAGTATTTGTTGACGGCTTAAACTTAATGTGGCAAATTTACTCTAATTAGGATAGAAACAATTAAAAATACACGATATGAACTTTAATTATTTGAGCAGATTGAAATCAGTGAAAATTGGCTTTTCAACGTTGGCTTTAGCGATGCTTGCATTAACTGCATCTGCACAACAACAAGAGGAGCACAAAAATCCAAATGTACGTTTGGGACAAAAAGCATTATTGGATGGTGATTTTAAATCGGCTGTTACGCATTTACAAAAAGCTCTTCCTGCCGAAGCAAATGATCCTAATGTACTTTATCTTTTGGGGTATTCGCAATTTCAATCTACAGATTTCAAAAAAGCTGCTGATACATTTGGCAAAGTAGTCGCACTAGATGCCAAAAATGCTAATGCATTGTATTACAAAGCGAAAGCCAATAATACTTTAGCCGTAGAAAAAGATTCTAAATTAACAGTTGCACAAAAAGAGCAGTTATTACAATCTGTTGTAGCAGATTATACTAAAGCAATCGCAATCAATGCTAGCGATGCTAAATTATATCAAAATCGTGCGGTAGCGTATAGAGATTTAGGTATCTTGAAGGGTACAGCAGGTGCTGCTGGTTATAACAAACAAATCGCAACTGATGCTTATACTAAAGCGGTGGCTGATTATGAGAAAGTATTAAGCTATGATGCGAATAGAAAGGACATTCAAACAGAGCTTAAAAAAGCAAAAGTTTACAGAGATCTTTTAAAATAACAACAAACAACAATTAAATATGAAGACGAAGTGCGTAATGCATTTCGTCTTTTTTTTATTGAATTCGTGTGTATGTTTTGCTTATAAAAGCAATTGAGGATTCCATCAATTTTTGTAATGCTTCCACATTGATATCACTTAATTTCTTGATATAAATACAGGCTTTGGCTACTTTAAACTTTCCGAGATCGTCTAGTAAGTACTTGTGCTCTTCAGCTCCAGTATAGACGTAAAGTGAAATGGCAGCTTTGCGTGGCGAAAATCCTAAAAGCGGTGCTTCTCCGCTGTGTCCTGAGTCATATTTGTACTGATATTTGCCAAAACCAACGATGGTTGGTCCATACATTTTAGCTTTTTCTCCCGTAGCTTTTTCCATTAAATTAATGAATTCTAAGCTATCTTCGCGCTTTTGAATATCTTCTACCGTATTGATGAAATCTAATACGTTTGCATCGGTAAATTGTGTCTTGTTTTGTGCCATTCTTCAGCAATCAAGATTATTCGCGTTTTTAAATATAAGCGTTAGTTTCGGATGTATGCTCTACGAACGATTTGAAACTGTTTAATATGGCTTGCCAACCTTCCTTTTGCATTTCTACAGAATTCATGTTTTCCGCTTCGAAGTCAATAATTATTGTGGTTTTATTTGATTGATGCTGAAAATTAATAAAGACTTTTCTGTCATCATCCATGTTGTAAACAATTTTTTGATTGGGGATTACATCCAAATACTCACCTTCAAAGTCAAACCCAAAGCTACCATCTTTAGCTTCCATTCTATTTTTAAATCTACCACCAATGCGCAAATCGTTAGAAGATGATGGACAATGCCAATCTGGACTTGCTTGATTCCATTTCGTGATCGATTCGGGATTATTATAGTGATGCCATACTGTTTCTAATGGCGCATTAATTTCGGTTTCAATATGTATCAATTGTTTTTCCATCTTTTAAAGTTTGTATTTATCATGAAGACCCTTCCCAGATAAAATCATCGGAGCAATTTTTTCTAGGCGAGATGCTTTTGTTTTATCTAGTTTGGCTTCATTGATATATTGAATGTATTCTTTCTGACGCCCAGCAGTCAAAGCATTAAAAGCTTTGTTGAGATCTGAATTATTCACTAATTCTTCTTTTAAAATTCCTATTGGCTCTAATATTTTTCTTTCGATAGGAATAAACTTTCCATCCAGAATCGTTTGTATGCTATCGTTGATATATTCTAAAATTTTATCCTCATCAAACTGAGCACTTTCTTGCAAACGCCATTGCCGCAAAGATTTCGTTTTTCCTTCTGTCGCAGCCACTAAAACTTTGTAAGGATCAGCTAAAAACACCCCATTGTAAAACCAAATGGAGAAAAAATGTTTAAAACCAGCCCAGCCGACAACATTTTTGCCCTCATACGTATACATATCCATGCCCCATTTAATTTGTTTTTTAAGGCTTGTTTTTTGAATCAATTGTGCCATCTTTTCGTACAACTCTTCCCACTGCCCGCGATAAGCAGTCCAATTTGGACTTTTTTTATCTTTTAATAGATTAACATTAAAAAGTACAATGGATTCTATGAGCTTTCTATTCAATGGGGTTTCATTTGAGATTTGTATTGCTCCTTTAGAAGTTTTATAACCTGAAAGTTGATTTTTAAATGCTTCAATAGCATCAGGTCCGGGATAAATCCCAATGTGTTTTTTGAATTGTCCAAAATGTATTAGATTCCCATTATATTTATACGTTGGCATTCCATATGAAATTGTTTCTTTGGTCCCGATTGGTACTATTCCTGCGATTATTGATCGTAACTCATGTAGTTTTACCTGTCTTTCATTTTCCTGAAAAGCGATATAAGCATCTATATTTTCAAATTCAGTATTCATTGCCGTTTAATGTTTCATAAAATCGAAAGCTCCTTGACGAAGATTGATTCCGTATTCCAAATAAGCCTTTAGGCATGCGAGAAAGTTTGCCCAACCTTCTGTCTGTCCAATAGCCTGTTTGATACCTTCTTCATCTGGATTAAATTTACCTTCTTTGACTCGAACTACAGTTGTCATAGGCGAAGTTTTTTCTAGAAATATTTCGACTAGCATATCGGGATCACCACCACTCCAATCAAAGGAAATGTAATCGTATGGTTGGACGATTTGTCTTTCCACAGGAAATATATCGTCAAATTCTGGAAACTTCCAATCAACAGTGGATTTATTGTCTAGTCTATCACTTCCACTTTCAATAAAATATTTGTTCATTTTATTAGGGTCTACAATTGCTTCGTACACTACTTCAATTGGTTTAAGTATTTGGATGGATGCTTTGGCTGTAATTATTTGGTCCATATCGTTAGTTGTTAAAAATTATATGTTCTTTTAGAACAAATTTGTACTGTACTCTGTTTTACTTTAAAACATTATAAACTAAGAATTATACATTATGAAAAAGTATTTCACCTTATTATGGGAGCGATCGTTGTTGTTAATTATGTTCGTTTTCACATCGGTTCAAACATTTGCACAAGACAAAGGGCTTGATATAGATGTAGATATTAATAAAAATGATGATGATTTGTTTGCAAAACCATGGGTGTGGATTGTAGGAGCTGCAGTATTTATTTTGATTTTGGTAGCAATTCTTCGAGGCAGTAAAAAATAGTATTTTTGTTTGGTAATGTAAGTTAATTACAAAGGTAGGTTGCATATATGTGCAACCTACTTATTTTAGAATACCTTGTGGAGCGAATATTGATCAGCCATTTCGCTTTCTATGATATTACCTGTGCTGTCCGATTGTAATAATACATTCTCTCCAACTTTATACTTTGTATCTATTTCTTTTCCTTTCAAATGCACTACGCTACCATTGTTGTGCCACATGAATTTACCTGTATCTTGAAGTGTCGTATTGTGCTCCAAATATTCTGCGTAATATGCGTATGTACCATCTTCGTAAAGCTTGACTGTGGTAAGAATTCCTGGACAATCGGCGCATGGAATTGTGTCTTGATATACTCCAGCCCAATCTAAAGAATTTTCGGAAGTATGAGAGTCAATTACAGCAACGCTGTCTTGTTCTTGCTGACTTTCTTTTTTATCAGCGCTATTCTGGCAGCTTAGCGTAATTAAGGTGAGAGTTGCGCTTAAAAAGGCAAAAGTATTTTTCATCGTGCAGTTAATTAAAGTATATTTGTTTATGACTTTGAACGAATTATTACAACAATTAGAATCAAAACAAATAGTATTCAAAGATGTTTTGGCTCACATAGAAGAAAACTACAATTACACGCCTTCTGCATTTACAAATGGTACACAGCAAAATTCAGCGTCAGAAAATCAAGGTAGTGCACGTGTTCTTTTTTTTGCAGCATTAAATAAGTTGACTCAAGGACAAACTTTAAGGCTTTTTGCAGAACATTATGATGCGGTATTGTCGACACCAGAAGGTACAGATCATCAAAATATTCGCCAATTCATGGCTAATGGTTGGGATGCTGTTCAATTTGAAAATGCCGTTCTTTTTACAAAATAAATCGAAGAGGTAATCTCTTCGATTTATTGTTCT
This sequence comes from Sphingobacterium cavernae, assembly GCF_008520265.1. Taxonomy (GTDB): domain Bacteria; phylum Bacteroidota; class Bacteroidia; order Sphingobacteriales; family Sphingobacteriaceae; genus Sphingobacterium; species Sphingobacterium cavernae. Next base: position 7,343 of record NZ_VIQM01000024.1, on the reverse strand, counting down.
AGATTGGCTTTCATATTGACTAATCCCTGTTTGAAATCTTCGTTCATATCGTAGAATAAAGTGAAAATATTGAATGGAAAAGGAATTTTTCCGTTTATTTCCCAAGTTACTTTACTTTGATTGTGCGCGATAGAATCTACTTCGATAAAGGATTTGTTGGCTTCACCCTCGCCGTTAAAATACAAATCCATTTCTACGCGTTTTCCTTCCACCACATTGGTTATTACTTGCTTTCCATCACCTACTTTATCACTTTTCCAAGTGTACGTAAAGCCAACAGTTCCATCTTCACCGCTATATTCTTTTTGAATATTAGGGTCTTGAGGTGACCAATTGTCATAGTCTCCTTGTTTTTTGATCTGTTTGACGTAATCAAATACCTCGTTGGATCTCCTATTGATAATTAATTCACTTCCTGCATGAAAAGTTTTCGGCAAAACAGCAGCAATGAGGAGGACAATCACCACAAGAGCAAAAATTGCGATAAGTACATTTTTTAAAATCTTCATAACATTCTAGTTAGTTTAATTGGTAGGCAAGTTCGCTTAATTTGAGCATTGTGTTTAAGTTTCGACCTGTCGAAATCACTTTTAATTTCTGCTCGATAAATGGATTTGAAAGTTTGGAATTAGCCATTCCTTGCGGAACGTAAAAATAAAAAACGTCATCTTTAATTTCGTATTTTTCGTCACTTATATTAATACGAGCAAATTTTTCTAAATCCGAAGAATCAGGTTTTTTATCTAGTAAAGTTATAAATACACGATTTCCTTCTTCACCATTTTGGAATGGATTATTATGTAAAATGTGTTGCAATGAATCTGTATTCAGCACAAAAACATGTACGCTCAACCCAAACTCCTGACTAATAATTTGTTGAACTTTCAATATAATATCCGGAGCTGATAAATCTGATTGAAGAATAATATTACCACTTTGGATATAGGTTTTGACATAGTGAAAATTAGCTTTTTCAAGATGACTTTTTAATTCGGCCATCTTGATACTATTTTTTCCAGCAACATTTACTGCGCGTAGTAAAATAATGAAAGTTTCCATTAAATTACTTATTCAAATTTTCTATTTCCTTCAAAATGAATCATCCAAGCTATTCCGAATTGATCAGTGAATGAAGAAAATAATTCCGCAAAAAAGGCATCACCTAGAGGCATTTCCATATTCTGAGCATTCACAGAAAGTGAATTGTATAATTTATGTGCTTCTTCTGCTGTATCAACATCTAGCATAACGTAAGTTGTTGTTCCTGCGGTAGCTTTTTGTCCAAAAGTTTCCAAACAATCAGATCCCATAAGCGTACTGTACTCGTTTAAAGGTAAACCGACATGCATTATTTTGTTTTTATCTGCTTCAGGAACTGTATAACTAGGATCTTCGGGCATATCACCAAATCGATATATACCAGTAAATTCAGCATTAAAAACACCTTTGTAGAAATTGAATGCTTCTTCGCAATTTCCGTTGAAATTAAGATAGGAATGAACTTTTGCCATAATAATTAAGTTTATATATAGTTATTTCTCTATTAAAGTAAGGTATTTATTTCTATTGTCAATGATTACCCAAAGGATGACAAGCAGAAAAGCACCAGCCATAGGTAAGCCTTCAGGCGCATAATAGATATGTTGTAGCATAATTCCGACCATAATAGGGAATAATACAATTGCGCCTAAAGCTCTTGTTTTAGGAATTATCAATAACACACCTCCCAGAATCTCTACAATTGCTATTAATGGCATTAGCCATTCTATCCTTCCAAAAGCTTCATTCACTTTTGTCAACTCCTCACTTAATTCGGGTGTAGGGATGTAATGAAATAGTTTATTCAATCCGGCATTGATAAACATTAGTCCGGCTAATAAGCAGACGATAAACTTAAAGATTTTCATTGTTTTAGTATTGCGGTTAGCTTTTTTATTCAAAAAAATTATTTTCAAATCTATTACAAAATTTAAGCAAAAAACTTGGCATAAGGAAAGATTTAAACAAACAATAAAAATATAATTTCTTCATATAGCCAATTCTAATCCAAATAATCCATTACCTTTGCAGCTGAAGCAAACTGGTTCTATCGCTGTCCTGTAATGGGAGAGAGGAAAGTCCGGGCAACATAGAGCAACACGCTTCCTAACGGGAAGGATGCCCATTTGGGTAGACAGAAAGTGCCACAGAGAATATACCGCCAAGCGTTCGCGCAGGGTAAGGGTGAAAACGTGAGGTAAGAGCTCACGGTCTTGTATGGTAACATACATTACGGTAAACCTCGTGTGTTGAAAAACCAAATAGGTTGCGAGAGTCAAGGGCTGCTCGTTCTTTTTTCTTAGGAAAGCTCGCAATGGGTAGGTTGATGGAGCTTGTGCGCGAGTGCAAGCCTAGATAAATGATAGAAATCCTTACACAAGGATACAGAACCCGGCTTACAAGGTTTGCTTCTTTTTGTTTTTCTCTCTTATTTTCTTATTTTGTTGACCAATCAAATTATACATAAACACTATGGCAACAGTTTTAATTATTGATGACGAAAGACCGATACGCAGTTCTCTTCGTGATATCTTGGAATATGAAGATTATAAAGTATTGGATGTTGATAATGGAGCCGATGGTTTGGAAATATTAAAGAAGGAGAAGATTGATCTTGTTCTTTGTGATATCAAAATGAATAAAATGGACGGTATGGAAGTTCTTGGCGCTGCTAAGGAATTTTCGGACGTGCCGATTATCATGATTTCTGGCCACGGAACAATTGAAACTGCTGTAGAGGCTGCGCGAAAAGGCGCTTTTGATTTTCTAGAAAAGCCTTTGGATTTGAATCGCTTACTTATTACGGTTCGCAATGCATTGGAAAAAGGAACTTTGGTCAAAGAAACAAAAGTCTTAAAGCGTAAAGTTTCAAAAACAAAAGAAATATTAGGGGATTCACACGGAATTTCATTGATCAAAGACAGTATTGATAAAGTGGCACCAACAGATGCACGCGTATTAATTACTGGAGCAAATGGGTCGGGTAAGGAGTTAGTTGCAAGATGGTTGCATGAAAAATCTAATCGCTCTTCTGCGCCTTTGATAGAGGTGAACTGTGCTGCTATTCCGTCGGAATTGATTGAATCTGAACTATTCGGTCACGAAAAAGGTTCTTTCACTTCAGCTATAAAACAACGTATTGGGAAGTTTGAACAGGCAAGTGGCGGAACACTATTTTTGGACGAGATAGGAGATATGAGCCTTTCGGCACAGGCTAAGGTCCTGCGTGCCTTACAAGAGAATAAAATCACGCGTGTAGGAGGTGAGAAAGAAATTTCGGTAGATGTACGCGTTATTGCTGCGACAAATAAGGATTTGTTAAAAGAAATCGATGCGGGTAATTTCCGTATGGACTTATACCACCGATTGAGTGTAATTCTGATTCATGTTCCTTCATTAGCGGAGCGTCGTGATGATATCCCGACTTTAGCATCGACGTTTTGTGCAGAGATATGTGAGGAATATAATATTCCAACTAAACCAATAACTACGGATGCCATGAAAGCTTTACAAGCTTTACCTTGGACAGGTAATATTCGTGAGCTGCGCAATATGGTGGAGCGTTTGATCATTTTGAGTGGAAAAGAAATTACAGATTCTGATGTGAATATATTTGCTAATCCTTCAGTTTCGACGCACAATTCAAAAGTATCTGGTTCCTCGATGATTGATATGGATAGAATGGAAACCTATGCAGACTTTTTGAATTTCGCAGAGGAGAAATTCATTGCGCATAAATTGAATAAAAATGGGGGAGACATCGTTCAGACAGCACTGAAAATTGGCGTCTCGGAAGAGGAATTAAAAGGTAAACTTGCTAAATTTAAGCTATAACAAAAGAGGTTGTGAAATATATATTCACAACCTCTTTTGCTTTTAATGATTGAACTTACGTTTTTGTCTATTGTAAAGAATAACTATTACAACAAGGAGTAGGATGGCACCAATAATAATAAAACCAGCTGAAGAACTATTTTCCTCTACCTGATCAGTTTGAGCCCATCCCAAACTAGCCCATAACGATAAGAAAAATATGCCACCTAACTTTCTCATAAAATTTGAATATAACGTTAACTATTAAATCTAATGAATTAAAGCTTGACAAACAATAGATTTAAGACTTTTTAACGTTTTATTGTCTATGTAAAAGTTTGATTTTAATTTATTTAAAATCGTTAATCATACATAGTTTGATTCTAGGTAATTTCCGCTAGGAAATAACCATCTTGATTGATTAAATCTCGCTTGTCAATAATCTCTTGCAGATTAATGTAGCCAATCACATACTTTGATTTTTCACCGTAAAAACGCTCTGTGATAGATTTGAATTCAATGTTTTCTAACACGTCTTCGTCTTCGTAACGCAAGTAAACTTTCAAATCGTAGTTTGTAGAGTATTGCAATTCTTTAGATTCCAAATGTTTTTTGTACTCATATCGGTAATCATAGCGTAGTGCTGCTATATCCGAAAGTACAGCCGAGCCTGTAGGATGACCACCTGCACCTTTGCCGTAGAAGAATTGCTCGTCCGCAAACGCTGCCTTTACCAATACACCGTTATTTTCGTTCTCTACATTATATAGGATATTGTCGTTGGTGATAAATTTTGGCAAAACATACAATACAACTTCACTATTACTGATCTCTTTAGCAAAAGGAATTAGCTTGATTTTAAAGTTTTTTTCTTTTGCGTAGCGAATGTCGTTATCGTTTAATTTGTCAATTCCAAGATTTAAGATAGTCTCCGGATTTACAAACAAGCCATACGCGTGTGAGGCAACGATAGTCAATTTGTATTTTGGATCATAACCACCAACGTCCAAAATTGGGTTTGTCTCCGCAAAACCTAGCTCTTGGGCTTTTTTCAATGCATCGGCATAACTTTGACCTTCATTGAAAATTTTGGATAGAATATAGTTTGAAGAACCATTGAAAATACCGCTTATAGAATGTAAAAGCTCATTATCGTAGTATTCTTCCAAATTGCGAATAATCGGAATACTTCCACAGACAGCACCTTCATACAATAGGGAAGTGCCATGTTGTTGTTGGATTTCTGTTAATTCCTCTAAATGTGTAGCGATCATTTTTTTATTTGCAGACACCACGTTCTTACCTGAAGAAAGTGCTTTTTTGGTGATTTCAAAAGCAGCATCCGCATCATCAATCAATTCAACTACAGTATTGATTTCAGGATCATTCAGAATAACATTTGCATCCGTTGTGAATAGTTCAGCAGGCAAGGATCTTTTCTTGTCTGCATTCTTGATCACAAATTTTTTAATCTCTAAGTTTAAGTTTTTTGTCTTAATAATATCGTACAGTCCTTGTCCGACCACGCCAAACCCGAACATACCGATAGTAAGTTTTTTACTCATATGTAGCTTTAATAGTTCTTTTCTTTCCTTATGTATGTTTTCTAAAAAAAATTAAGTAGTCATCAGACTACTTAATTTTTTCGAATGCTTGTTCTAAATCAGCTTTGATATCGTCGATATGTTCAATACCAACAGACAAACGCAACGAACCTGGGAAAACGCCTGCTTTAGTTTGCTCTTCAGTACTCAATTGTTGATGAGTCGTTGCTGATGGATGTATTATCAAAGATTTAGCATCACCAACATTTGCTAAGTGACTAACTAATTCTAGTGAATCGATAAATTGATCCGCTTTCTCAGCGCCACCTTTAATCGAGAATGAAAGAACAGCACCGTATCCATTTTTCAAATATTTTTGTGCATTTTGATGATGCGGATGACTTTTCAATCCCGGATAACTTACTTTTTCCACTTGTGGATGTGCTTCCAACCATTGCGCGATTTCTAATGCATTATCAACGTGACGTTGTACACGTAAAGACAATGTTTCTAAACCTTGCAATAATAAGAAAGAGTTGAAAGGAGATAGGGCTGGGCCAAAATCTCTTAAGCCTTCAACACGTGCGCGAATAGCAAACTGGATATTACCGAAAGGACCATTTTCGCCAAACACATCAGCAAAAACTAATCCATGGTATCCTTCTGATGGTTCAGAAAATTGGTTGAACTTACCGTTACCCCAATTGTAGTTACCGCCATCAATGATTACACCACCAATACTCGTTCCATGACCACCGATCCATTTTGTAGCTGATTCAACGACTACATTTGCGCCATGTTCTAATGGTTTGAACAAATATCCGCCTGCACCGAACGTATTATCTACGATTAAAGGTAAATCATGTTTACGTGCAACAGCTGCGATTTTCTCGAAATCTGGAATATTATAACTTGGATTTCCGATAGTTTCTACATAAATAGCTTTTGTTTTATCGTCAATTAATGCTTCAATGTTGTCAGCATCTGAATCTGCTGCAAATCGAACATCTATTCCAAGTCTCTTGAATGCAACTTTGAATTGATTATACGTACCACCATATAAGTTCGCGCCTGCAACAAAATTATCACCGCTCTCTAAAATATTGTTCAAAGCGATAAATTGTGCTGCCTGACCAGAAGAAACTGCTAACGCCGCTACTCCACCTTCTAACGATGCGATTCTCTTTTCGAATACATCCGTAGTAGGATTCATGATACGTGTGTAGATATTACCAAATTGCTTTAAAGCAAATAGATTAGCACCATGTTCTGCATTTTCAAATACGTATGATGAAGTCTGATATATAGGAACAGCTCTTGAGCCAGTAGTAGGGTCTACATCTTGTCCTGCGTGGACTTGTAAAGTTTCAAATTTTAAATTTTTATTCTCAGCCATTTTCTTTTCTGTTTTTTTAGGTTATTAAATATATGTATTTATTCTATAAATAATGCGAAATTTGGTCGTCATAATCGTATATTACAATGCTAAAGCATGGTAAATACGGACGACTAGCGCATTCGGATAGAAAGTAATACGGAATTATTTGGTAGCAAGATTTGTGTGTACTTATCAAGTACAGTAGTATATGAATACTTCGAAATTGTAAATTTTGTCATAGTCTATTTTTATTTATATGCTCTAAAACAATCTTGTTTTAGACAGGATTTGGCACCTTTTCAATCCTTATTGAAGGTTGCCAGTGGGTCATTGAGCCAGTCTCTCGCCACTTCTTTATAAATCAAGACCAATATTGAAAAGGTATTGATTAGGAATACTCTACTAAAGTACTCGACAAATATAGTGGATTTTTTAGAAAATCAAAAGTATTTGAAAAATAATAGTAAAAATAAAGTCCAACCAGCGAGATTGGACTTTATTGGGTTTGGTTGATTGCTGATTTCATTGCATTAGAATTTCAAATGTTTTACGGTTAAACCATTATTAAT
>NZ_VIQM01000022.1 GCF_008520265.1 Sphingobacterium cavernae | reverse complement strand
CTTCCCATTCCGAACAGAGAAGTTAAGCCCGCCCGAGCCGATGGTATTGCCGTAACAGGTGGGAGAGTAGGTCGGTGCCTTTTTTTATACAACAGCCTTAGTACATTATGTACTAAGGCTGTTTTGCTTTTAAAGGATTTATTTTTAATATTATTGTAGCAAGATTAATAGTTAATTCGTATATGAATAAACTATGATTACGAAAAATTTACCATTATTAGATGTTATAGTATTATTCTTTGTAGGCTGTAACAAGAATGAGTATCAATTTGATGAAATTGAAGGTGGATCAATTGATTTGGTTGAAACAAACTAGTCTCTATATAAATCTGATGAAATACCAAGCGTAGTTCAAAATGGAATGAGATTTCCGATTATTTCATTTGGAAAGGATGGTTTTAGTGTTAAATCTTCGTGTAATCATATGGGAGCGGAAATGGAGTTAACAAATTCTTTATTCAATTTTAAGAGTTTCCGTAGTACTTATTTGACGTGTCATGGAAATCCACTTTTGATAGAAGATTATTTTTATGAACTTGTAGACATCAATATATTTTATAAATATAGTAAAGGAATTTTATACTTTTTAAAGACGATAAATTGATAGGTTCATTCAAAAGAATTGATTAGTCCTGTGTGGAGCTATATTTCATTTTTCCACCAAGATTAATTTCTATACCTTTGTATCCGAATGGGAACAGCATTAGACAATGGGATTAAACCGTATAATCATTACGGAGCTTATTTAAAAGAAAAATACAATGGACAAAAGGTATTTAAAGTTATCGTAGATGGTAATTTTACTTGTCCTAACCGTGATGGTAGCAAAGGATATGGCGGATGTACCTATTGCAATGTTGATTCATTTACACCCGATACGGCGCGAAAAATTCCTTCCATTCGTGAACAAGTCGAAAATGGCATAGAGCGAGCTCGTAATAATTACGGTGCCGAGAAATTCATTATTTACTTTCAACCTAATACGAATACCTATGCACCTACACATTTGCTAAAAATGATGTATGATGAGGCATTGAGTATAGATACAGAAAATGTATTAGGTCTTTCTGTAGGTACGCGTCCGGACTGTTTAGATTTTGAAAAAATCGCTTTATTGGAATCTTATACAGATAGATACGATGTCGATTTGGAGATGGGTATGGAATCTATTTACAATGAAACTTTAGATATTATAAATCGGGGCTGCTCACATGATGAATTCATCTCTACAATGAAAATGTTGGAAAACACGAAGTTGGAATTGTGTGTGCATACTATATTTGGTTTTCCTTGGGAAACTGAAGAGATGATGTTGCGCTATGCAGATGAAATTAATAAACTTCCGCAGATCAAATTTGTGAAGCTACATCATTTACATATAGTAGAAGGTTCTATTATGGGGGTGAAATATAAGCGTGAGCCTTTCAAATTATTCTCTATGGAAGAATACACGGAATTCTTAGCAAAGTTTATCCCATTATTGCGACCTGATATTATTATTCAACGTGTGTTTGGTATTGCTGACCAAGATTTATTAATTGCGCCTAATTGGAGGCTCAAAAAATCAGGAATTCAAAGTTATATTGACAAAGGTCTAGAGGCTAGAGGGGTACAGCAGGGAAGTTTGTATGCTATTTAAGATAAAAAAATGCGACTCAAAGTCGCATTTTTTATTGCTCTACGATCGATTTCAAATCAGCAGGAGAGTAGTTGATTGATTTCAACGTCTTATTGTCTCCTTCACGGAAAACCAAATATAAGCCGTCTACTTCCTTATAATACGAATCAACACCTTTTTCGTCTTTGTAATGTTTGATTGTCGCTTCGGCTTCTTCAACAGATTTGCAAGCTTTGCTCATATTCGAACGTTGTACTTCTTCGAATAAGGCATTGAATTTGTTACCTAATCCAAATTCTAATACAGCGCCAGACAAGACATATTGAATGTCACATAAAGCATCCGCGATCTCTACAATATCATTTGCTTGAATAGCTTCTTCTAATTCTTTTAATTCTTCAGCAATCAAAGAAACACGAAGTTTGCATCTTGACTCAGAAGGAATTTTTGGACTGTCTAATATAGGATGCTGAAAGGTTTTGTGAAATTCAGCTACAGATGTTAACGATTTAGGGTCTGTCATGTTTATTATATCTTTTAAATGATAAAAATACAAATCTTTGCTCTTAATAATAAAATGCTAAAAAGAATAAAGTCTCGATTTTTGTGTCGAGACTTTACTTATTATTTTACAAAGTGTTTTAATTGAATCAATTCTCTTTCTTCTAAATATCTCCAACGTCCACGAGGTAAATCTTTTTTCGTTAAATTAGCATAGACAACTCGATCTAGTTTTACAACTTCATAACCCAAAGATTCGAAGATACGTCTTACGACACGATTCTTTCCCGAGTGGATTTGAATACCTACTTCACGTTTGGATGCACCTGCAACATAACTCAAGTCGTCTGGTTTGATAACACCATCTTCCAATTCAATACCTACTTGTATTTTGTTGAAGTCACCTTGCACTAAATTTTTGTTTAACTCAACTTGGTACATTTTAGTGACATTATTACGCGGATGCGATAATTTTTCAGCTAAATTACCATCGTTAGTCATCAATAATAAACCAGTAGTATTTCTATCAAGACGACCAACAGGGTATATGCGTTCTTTTGTTGCTTTAGCAACTAATTGCATTACTGTACGACGTTCTTGTGGATCATCAGTTGTAGTAATATAATCTTTTGGTTTATTTAATAATACATAAACCATTTTCTCACGCTTAAGACGCTCGTTATTGTAACGAATTTCATCTTTTGCTGGATCTACTTTAGTACCTAACGACGTAACAGGTTCACCATTCACAGATACTACGCCAGCTGCGATTAACTCATCCGCTTTACGGCGAGAGCAAATACCTGCATTGGAAATATATCTATTCAAACGAATTAAGCCGTCATCTTCTGCTTCTTTATTTGCAGGCTTGTTAGCAGGCCTAAATTTTCTATTCGCAGAATACTTGAAATCGTTCTTTTCGCGTTGCTCTTGGTATTCTGAAGTAGGTTCTGGTCTTCTGTTTTTAGAATACCCTTCCTTCTCGAAAGATTTACCGAAAGGTTTTCTGTCGAAAGATTTTCTATCACTTCCACCTTCTTTATCAAATGATTTACCGAAAGGTTTTCTGTCGAAAGATTTTCTATCGCTTCCGCCTTCTTTATCAAATGATTTACTGAAAGGCTTTCTGTCGAAAGATTTTCTATCGTTTCCACCTTCTTTATCAAATGATTTACCGAAAGGCTTTCTGTCGAAAGATTTTCTATCGTTTCCGCCTTCTTTATCAAATGATCTACCGTATGATTTGTTGTCATCTCTATCATTTGATTTTCCAAATGACGGACGACCGAATGATTTTTTGTCGTCTTTACTGAATTTTGAAAAAGGTGATTTACCGAAAGATTTGTTATCGTCTTTTCTGTCTTTGCTGAAAGAAGATTTTCCGTAACTATCGGATTTAGCTCCGAATTTTTTGTTGGAATTATCTTTCGATCTAAAGCTTTCTGAGTTGCTTTTACTTTTTCTGGAGTTGTCCTCGCGACTGTTCCTTTGACTTTTGAATGGCATAATTTTTATATAAAAATAGAGTACAAAGTTACATAAAATAATCAATTAATTAAGTTTTTTTTATTTCTCAAAATACTGCATGCTATAGGCTTAAGGGGCTGTTTTTGCAATTCCATAAAACTCTCGCCTGTGTAACTGTTTGTTTTATAGCTTAATAGTTTGTACCTTTGGCGCAGCATAAATGGACCAAGCTATTTTTGATCGATGTTAGTATCGTGGATAGGTAGCATTAAGGAACTGAATGATTAAAAAAAGAGTAATGTGTATTACAGCAATTTTTTCGATAATGGTGTTATCGAAATTGCAATCAAGCCCCCAGGGAATTTCTTATGAAAACCCTTATAAAAAGATAATGTTGGATCACGCCGCTAGGCTTAAGGAGGAGATAAATTCACCAGCCAACAAAACGAGAGAATATTATAATTCTCTTACTTTCGCAGATGAGAATGTTCCTACTGAGGACGTATCTGTGAAGAGCAAATTAGGCAAGTATCTCGCGAAATTTTCTTTTAAGAAAGTTCGATCTCATGAGATGCATAACAAAGCAGATAAATATTTGCCCAAGATTGCTAAAATCCTTGAATCTTATGGAATCCCTGAAGATTTTAAGTATATCCCAATTGTAGAAAGTGGGTTGAATCCACAAGTGAGTTCGCACAAAGGTGCTGGAGGTTATTGGCAATTTATGCCAGCTACAGCTCGACTATACGGACTTAAGGTTAATGGGAAAGTAGATGAGCGTAAGGATTTTGAGAAATCGACACACGCTGCTGCACGCTATATCAAAGATTTGTATGATCAATTTGGTGACTGGACACTTGTCGCAGCTGCCTACAATGTTGGAGGAGGTAGTCTGAAAGCTTCTATTCGTCGACAAAAGAAAGATGACTATTATAAATTAAGATTGAACAATGAGACTGGTTCTTATGTCTATAAAATTATCTCTGTAAAAGAGGTGATTGAGAACCCTGTTAAATATGGGTATAATATTTAAATTTCTTTAATCAGATATATACAAAAAGGCTTGAAATTTTTCAAGCCTTTGTTATTTGGCGTGCCCGGCATGGGCGATAACTCTAGGGTGTAAGTCCCGAACACGCCATTACAGTTGGAAGTGTTAGCCGAAGGCAAGGGCATCCATCGTGAGGTGGAATCTGAAGGAAGCATTAGGCAAACTCTCGGTCTGACGGACAGAAACTACATATAAGGCCTAAGCTGCTGGATGAGGTTGCCAAACAAACTAAAGTCCTATACTGTACAGAAGCATCAAGGTAAATGTAGCAGACACATGAGAGGAAAGTTATCGTTCTTACCCGGGGAGATCTCACAGACTTGTGGAAGTTTTTTTTTCAGAAGCAAGGAGTAAAGGATTACTATGACTTAAACAAATGAATAACTGTTTTTTTCCGATTTTTATTCACGTCTTAATATTGTGAAGGCATAGGTGTGTCCAGGGTTAATATAAATTAATCTCACATGGGCTTCTAGATTCTCTTTAAAGTAGTTCCTAAGCAGCTGGGTGTGTCGAATAGCTTCTATTGTCTCTAATACTGCCGCAGATTCGATGTAATAATTTATTTCTAATGTTATTTATCACTAACATCTTATGTTTCCCCTCTTGTACTTTTCTGTCGAAATATGCTTTCATTTCAGTATTGTATTGTACGCTCGATAAAGCACATAAATGTAGTAGCTTCTTTAGCCTCTTATTAGCCATGTAGTGTACTCTGGGTTTACCCCTAATGCTTTTGCCTGAGGTATGTTCAAAGGGTACTACTCCACAATAAGAAATATCATCCTGGATGAACTGGACAGGGAACTCAGCTTCCGTGGACATAGATTTGTACGCTATGCAGATGACGCTAGTATCTACACGAAGAGTAATAAATCCGCGACTCGTATTATGGGCAACATAACCAGCTACATCGAATCTACACTAAAGCTGAAGGTGAACCGTGAAAAGAGTAAGGTAAGCAGACCTTCCCAAAGTAGTTTACTGGGCTTTAGTTTCTTCAAAACTCAAGGATACTGGCAGATTCGTATCTCTGCAAAGAGTATCGAACGAATCCGAGAGAAATTACGTCAAAATACTCGACGTAATACAGTTACTCCTATGCATGAGCGACTGACTAAACTACGGCAAATTACTCAGGGCTGGGTGAATTACTTTCGTATAGCAACGAATAAGAAGGTGATGGTAGCACTAGATAAACTAGTGCGAAGACGCTTGCGTGTTCTGCTTTGGAAACAATGGAAGACCACAGGTAATCGAATTGGTAACTTAATGAAACTGGGAGCCAAACGCTGGCTTGCCTATCAACATGCGAACATCCGTAAAATCCTATACGCGAACAGGGACAAGTCCTATCCTTCAAACAACGCTAACAAACTCATACTTTACTAAATTAGGTTACGAAGGATTTGCAGACTACTATTACTGGAGAACAACACATCAAACGACGTTATTCTAACAAACCGCCTTGGTACGGATCCGTATGCCAGGTGTGAGAAGACAGATAGGGAAATAATCCCTATCTTCCTACTCGATTTTGGTTATGTGACGAGAGTCACTTTTAATACCAAGTTGTGTCATTAGGCTGTCATCAAACAGTCATTACTTTTACTGCATAAAACAAAATGATAAAGTAATGCATCTAGAGCAGTTTAGTTACGACAACAGGATAGTACGCAATTTCGGTATTGCGACTATAATTTGGGGTATCGTAGGTATGTCTATCGGCTTGCTGGTAGCTTGCCAATTGATTTGGCCCGAGTTGAATTTTATGACCCAGTATACCACATTCGGTCGTGTTCGTCCTGTACACACTAATGCGGTAATTTTTGCTTTTGTGGGTAATGCTATTTTTATGGGGGTGTATTACTCCATGCAGCGTGTATTAAAAGCTCGCATGTTTAGTGATGTATTGAGTAAAATACACTTTTGGGGATGGCAATTTATTATTGTTGCATCCGCTATTACATTGCCGCTAGGCTACACCTCATCGCATGAGTATGCCGAAATGGAATGGCCTATCGACTTAGGTATTACCTTAATTTGGGTCGTTTTTGGTATCAATATGTTTGGTACTATTATCAAACGTAGAGAGCGTCATATGTATGTAGCTGTGTGGTTTTACATTGCTACGTTTGTGACCGTTGCAGTATTGCATATTGTGAATTCCATCCAGTTGCCAGTAACTTTTTGGAAAAGTTATTATGTGTATTCGGGTGTGCAAGATGCTCTAGTACAATGGTGGTATGGACATAATGCGGTCGCTTTCTTCTTGACAACTCCATTCTTGGGTATGATGTACTATTTCTTACCAAAGATGGCGAATCGTCCAGTTTATTCCTACAAACTTAGTATTCTACACTTCTGGTCTTTGATATTTATCTATATCTGGGCTGGTCCACACCATTTATTATACACGTCATTGCCATCTTGGGTGCAATCCTTGGGTGTTGTGTTCTCGATTATGTTGATTGCGCCATCTTGGGGAGGTATGATCAATGGTTTGTTGACATTACGTGGCGCTTGGGACAAAGTACGTGTAGAGCCTGTCTTAAAATTTATGGTTGTAGCCTTGACATGTTATGGTATGGCTACATTCGAAGGGCCGTTGTTATCGCTAAAACAAGTGAATGCGATTGCGCACTTCACAGACTGGATTGTAGCTCACGTACACGTTGGCGCATTGGGCTGGAATGGTTTTATGACGTTCGCGGTACTATACTGGTTGGTGCCACGTATTTACAAAACAGAATTGTATTCTAAGAAATTGGCTAACATTCACTTCTGGATCGGTACGTTAGGTATTTTGTTCTATGCCATTCCGATGTATTGGGCAGCCGTAGTTCAAGGTTTGATGTGGAAAGAGTTTACACCAGAAGGTGTATTAAAATACCCTAACTTCTTAGCTACTACATTAGAAATTTTGCCTATGCATATGATGCGTGCTATTGGTGGCGCAATGTATTTGGCAGGTGCAATTCTAATGACGTATAACTTGGCGAAAACCATGAAAAAAGGAAAATTGGTTGCGAATGAAGCTGCCGAAGCTCCAGCATTAGAACCTTTATTAGCAAATGAGCGCTCTGCACACCGTAGATTGGAACGTAAGCCAATATTATTTATGGTTCTTGCATTGATCGCAATCTTGATTGGTGGTATTGTGGAGATGATTCCAACATTCACAATTCAGAGCAATGTGCCAACTATTGCAAGCGTACAACCTTATACCGCATTAGAATTACAAGGTCGTGATTTGTATATCAAGGAAGGCTGTGTGAATTGTCACTCGCAAACCATTCGTCCTTTCCGTTCGGAAACAGCACGCTACGGCGAATATTCTAAAGCAGGTGAATTTGTGTATGACAGACCATTCTTATGGGGATCAAAACGTACTGGACCAGATTTACACCGAATCGGTGGTAAGTATCCTAATAAGTGGCACTTTGACCACATGTTGGATCCGACAATTACTTCTCCAGGAAGTATTATGCCTGCTTATCCTTGGATGATAGAGCAAGAACTTGATAATTCTGATTTGGTAACTAAAATGAAAGCCATGCAAACATTAGGCGTTCCTTATACGGACGAGCAAGTTAATAATGCAGTGCAAGATGCAATGAGTCAAGCGGATGTTATTGTTGCTGATTTAGCTAAAAATCAAGTGGATGTAAAATCTGATCGCGAGATTATTGCGCTAATTGCCTACTTGCAACGCTTAGGGACAGATATTAAAGCAACTACAACAGATAAATAATCATTAAAGGAAGATATTATGTTTAAGCAAATAACAAATTTACAAGGTGATGAAATTTATTTGATGACTTCGCTATGGATATTCCTCATATTCTTTGTGGTGGTGGGTTTGATGTTATTCTTCATGAAAAAAGATCACATCCAATATATGAAGGAGATTCCTTTTGATGAATCTGAGCCAAAGTCTGATTATTTATCTGATAGAAATTAGTAGTATGAATGAAATGATAAATGGTGCTGAAGCAATTGCTGAAGTATCGCAATGGAAACTTGGGACAGTCAATTTATATAATGATATTTTAATTATTACACTGATCATTGTGATGATCGCATTATTATTTGCTGCATTAGTAATAAATAAAGCGATGAAGTCTATTTTGAATATCACAATGCCCGACGTTGTAAAACGCGAAGCAGAGGAAAAGCGAGCTAAGGCTGCCGAAAGCAAAATAAGAAATCTTGCAACTTGGCGTAAATTGATGGGAGTAAGACCTATCGAAGAAGAAAAGGATATAACTATCGACCACGAATACGATGGTATCCAAGAGCTTGACAATCCTGTGCCTTTATGGTTCAATGCTTTGTTCTATGGTACAATAGTTTTTGGCTTGATTTACCTTCTAGTTTACCATGTATTTGGATGGGGAATGAACCAAGATCAAGAGTACTTGCACGAGGTGGCTATGGCTGAAAAAGCAAAACAAGAGTATTTAGCGCAAGCAGCAAATTTAGTCGACGAAAGTTCTGTAGAGTTTAATGCTGCATTAGCTCCAGCGGGTAAGGCTATTTACACTGCCAATTGTGCAGCATGTCATGGCGCGAATGGTGAAGGTACAATTGGACCAAATCTTACAGACAGATCTTGGCTTCATGGTGGAGAAATAAAAGATATTTTTAAAACTGTGAAATATGGTATTCCAGAAAAAGGTATGGTTCCTTGGGAACAAACATTAACGCCTGGCCAAATTGCTGAAGTATCAAGTTATATCATAACATTGAGAGATAGTAATCCTGCTAATCAAAAAGCTGCAGAGGGTACTGCAGTAGAAAAATATGCTTCTGAAAATGTGGAAGAGGCAGATGAGCAGTAAGTAAAATATTGTGTTTAATTATTAAGTGAATAAAGTGAGCAAAATGGAAGCAGTGGTGAACAATAACGAAGGTCCGGTCTTACCGTCAAAAGAAAAGAAGCGAAATTGGATTTATGCCAAAAAGCCTTTTGGAAAATTGTATGTGTACAGGCAATGGGTTGGTTATAGTTTGTTGCTGTTTCTATTTGCTGCTCCATTCATCAAGTTGAATGGCAATCCATTCTTGATGTTTAACATTGTAGAACGTAAGTTTTCCATCTTCGGAAATATGTTCTTTCCACAAGATCTGCATATTTTTGTTTTTGCATCGCTGATCATTTTAGTCGGAATTGTACTTTTCACGGCAGTATATGGTCGTGTATGGTGTGGTTGGACTTGTCCACAAACCATTTTCATGGAGTTAATATTTCGAAGAATTGAATATCTCATCGAGGGGGACTGGACGCAACAGAAAAAGCTTAATGAAGGGCCAAATACTGATGCGAGAGCTTGGAAGAAACTACTAAAGCACACGGTATTTATTCTTATTTCTTGTTTTATATCCAATATCTTTTTAGCCTATATCATTGGTGTTGATGAACTTCTGAAAATCATATCCGATCCGATAGATCAACATTTAGGTGGATTTACTGCTATTGTAATATTTACAGCACTATTTTATTTTGTATTTGCACACGTAAGAGAAATTGTATGTACTACAATATGTCCTTACGGAAGATTTCAAGGTGTTTTGCTGGATGATCAAAGTATGTCTGTAGCCTACAATGCAGAGCGAGGTGAGCCAAGAGGCAAACTAACTAAACAACAAGAAAATAAACTTGGCGATTGTGTAGATTGTGGATTATGTGTACATGTTTGTCCTACTGGCATCGATATTCGAAACGGTGTACAGCTCGAATGTGTGAATTGTACTGCTTGCGTGGATGCTTGTGATGCTGTGATGGACAAAATTGGAAAGCCTACACGACTTATCGGCTTTTATTCATTAGGTGAAGTTGAAGGGAAAAAGGATTTTAAGAAAAGTCCTGTTCGCCCAATCTTATACACTTCTGTTATGGTGATTTTATCCATTGTGTTTTTTTACCTGATATTCAACAGAGCTCCAATCGACGGCTCATTATTACGTGCTACGGGTAGTACCTACCAAACCATGCCAGATGGTAGAGTTAGCAATTTGTATACCATTGAATTGATAAATAAAAGTGGACAAACTATTCCTTTTGAAATGAAAGCTACTGATCCGAATTATGAATTGCAATTAGTTAATAAAATCGATTCCTTAGCAAAAGATGGAACTGCTAAGCTGTCTTTCTTTTTGATTGCGAATAAAGACAAAATTGAGACATACAAAACCAAGACCTCCGTGCAGATATTATCTGAAGGAAAAGAAGTGAATCGGTTAAAAACAACGTTTATCTGTCCTCCGGGGTCTAAGAAATAAAGCTATGAATTGGGGAAGTAAAATTATTTTGGGGCTTGGAAGTTTTATGTTATTCATCGTTGTTACGGTAATTTATATGGTTTCAAAAGATTCCGATACCTTAATAGATGAGAATTATTATGAAACTAGTCTGTCGTACGATGAAGTTTACAATAGTAAGAAGAACTTAATCCGCGATAATGCTAAGCCTATTCTAACATTAGAGAATGATTCATTGATTATACAATTTATCGCTGCGGAGAATAGCGGGAATATTAGTTTTAAAAGGCCATCCGACGGATCATTGGATCAGGTAATTCCATTTGAGGTAAAGGGATTAGAGTTTAAATTGCCAGTATCAACATTCTTAAAAGGAAATTGGAATGTAGAAATTTCATGGAAACAAGCAGGAAATAACTACGTTCACATTCAACCATTATACATTCAATAACCATGAGTTTTCAAATGTTGGGCTTTTTCATGGGCTTGTTTGGCAGTGTACATTGCACCTTAATGTGTGGTCCTCTGTTATTTGCATTGCAACAACATCAAGAATTTTCTATTGCTACCGTACTTAATAAATTTTTGTATCAAACCGGTAGAATATTGACATATGGGTTAATTGGGCTTTTATTTGGAGTTTTAGGATCCTCCTTTGCGATGAAAGGTTGGCAACAAGGGCTTTCGATTTTTACTGGAGTGTTTCTTTTGCTAATAGGCTTTTCTTATCTATTTATCCATAAATTTCCTTCACTTGCATCATTTCAGACAAAAGCAATTCAGCCTTTTGCGAAAGCGATGAGCAAATGGATGTATAAGCCAAATGGGTCATTCGTAGCTGGAATGTTGAATGGTTTTTTGCCTTGCGGAATGGTTTATATGGCAGTGGCTTCGGCATTGAATGCTGAAAACTCTTTGTCAAGCTTTCAGTTTATGGTTTATTTTGGGCTAGGGACATTGCCACTTATGCTTGTCTTCTCTTTATTGACGAATCTTCCGAAAAAACTCTTTAAAGTCAAATTTTCATCCATCTTACCTTTTTTATACATAGTAATGGGCATTTGGTTTTTGCTTCGGGGCGCGAATTTGGATATACCTTACCTCAGCCCATTATTATATATTGATGGAGCTATTTCTTGCCAATAATTAAGAGATAGCGAATTTTCTATTGATCATATATTTGTAACGTAAATATAAGAGAATAGAAGATACTAACAGTGCAAAAGTCAATCCGTACCATACTCCTTGCACGCCTATTTCTAGTTCTACGCCCATATAATATCCTGCTGGTAGACCGATTACCCAATAAGCAAATAAGGTGATGATTGTTGGGATATTAACATCTCCAATACCGCGCAAAATACCTAGACCGATGACTTGAGTGCCATCGAATAATTGAAACAAACCAGCTATAATCAATAACTGAGCAGCCAATGCAATTACTTCGGGGTCAGTCGTCATTAACGAAGCCAATGTATGATTGAAAACCGCAAAAAGAATAGCCGTAAATATCATAAAACCTAAAATGATGTTATACGATATTTTTGCAAAAGTTTTAAGACGTTCAAAGTTTTCTTTTCCGTAGCTATTACCAATCTTAATAGTCACAGCACTTGCAATACCCGTTGCCATCATGTAAGTCATGGATGCAAGCGTAATAGCTACATTGTGTGCTGCCTGATCCAACGCGCCAATTTTACCAGCAATAAGTGATGCGCCAGCAAATAGACCTACTTCAAATGTGTATTGGAAAGCTACAGGAGTACCGATCTTAAGAATCGCTTTGATTTTTTGTGCTTGCACAGCGAACATTCTGAAGTGTACCATGTAATCCTTGAAATATTTTGATTTCAACACATACCAACACATGACCACCATCATCAAAATTCTGTCGATCAATGTCGCTATTCCAACACCAGCTATACCCATTGGTTCAATTCCGTACATACCTTTTACGAATACAATGGCTAATATTACATTCAGCACATTACCCCAAATCGTAATACGCATTGCCTGTTTAGTAAATCCTAGACCTTCTGCAAATTGCTTGAACGCATTAAAAATCATCAATGGGAAAATCGAAAGAGCAAGTACAAATAAGTAAGGTTTTGCTTCTTTCACGACAATTGGGTCTTGATCGGCATGTTGCATGCCATACATCGATCCATAATATACCCCAAAGAATAGAAGAATACTCACGAAAATATTAACCCATAAACTATTGGATAATAGTTTAGCAATTTCTTTTTTGTCGTTTTTTCCACTCGCCTGTGCTATAAGTGGCGTCAATCCGTAGGCAATACCTAAACCAAATACCAACACCATCATAAATACGGAGTGCGCTAAGGAAGATGCTGCAAGTGATATTTTACCCAAGAAATGACCAATAATCATGGTGTCAGAAGTCTGAACCAACGTGTGACCCAGCTGCGCAATAATAAGTGGTCCTGCTAAAGCCAATGCACTTATGTAATAAGTTTTGTGCTTTTTAATATTATTAAACATACAAATTTGAAATAGCCTGCAAAGTTACGAATGTTTACGTGCAAACTAATGGGTTTTCAAATGTGTCTAAATATTTACAAATAACTATTGGTCAAAAAGCAGAATACACTTACCTTAGCAATCTTAGAAATACAAAATTGAATCTAAAATGACTTTAGCATTTTTAAATATTGGTACGCAAGAAATGATTTTCATCGTGATTATCATTTTGATGTTGTTTGGTGGTAAAAAATTACCTGAGTTGGCAAGAGGATTAGGAAGAGGTATTCGTGAATTCAAAGATGCTTCAGAAGATATCAAACGCGAGATTTCAGATCAAATCAATAATTTCGAAAAAGATCTTGACGTTACAGCAGAAGACAAAAAGACAAATACTTCAGCGCCTATTGAAAATACTCCTACAGCGGATGCATCTCAAGTAGATGGTGCAGAAGAGGTGGCAGCCACAGACGCTCCAGCAGAAAAGAAATTCCCACAGTTTACGCAACCTGAAAATTCAGTCCAACACGATCCAGGAGCGCATCCTGTAGACGAGACTGAGTATTACAAATATGGGTATAATGATTATTTTGCAGAGGAAAGGCCAGAAGGCGAAGAGTCCAAAGTAGAGGATGCAGATACATCTGTAGAAAAACAAAAAGATAAACCATCACAAAACGTATAATTTAGCATTAAATCTATAATAGAAAGCTGTTGAAAGAGTATTTCAGCAGCTTTCTCGTTACTACTCGAATATATACATGCATATGTCACACGAAATCATAATTTCGAATGAGTTGTCTATCACACAAAAACAAGTGAGTACAACCGTAGCTTTATTGGATGAAGGCGCTACTATACCTTTTATTTCTCGTTACCGTAAAGAATTGACTGGTTCATTGGATGAAGTTCAGATTACGGCTATTCGTGATCGTATCCAACAATTACGTGATTTGGACAAACGTAAAGAAGCTGTATTAAAATCTATTCAAGATCAAGGAAAGTTAACACCTGAACTCGAAGCGTTGGTTCGTGGGGCAGAGACAATGGCTACATTGGAAGATATCTATTTACCATACAAACCAAAACGTCGTACCCGTGCTTTAATAGCTCGTGAAAAAGGATTGCAGCCATTAGCAGATTATTTATTAGAACAGAAATCTGGTGAGGTTGAAACTTTTGCAGGACAATTCTTAAATGAAGAATTAGCCGTTAATAGTTTGGAAGAGGCCTTAGCTGGTGCTAGAGACATAATAGCTGAAACAATTGCGGAAGATGCGGAGGTTCGTGCGCAATTGCGTAAAGTTTTCTTGGATAAAGGAAATTTCGTATCGCGTGTGGTTCCAGGAAAAGAGGAGCAAGCCCAGAAATACAAAGATTATTTCGAATGGTCAGAGCCTTTGGATAAAGCACCATCTCATCGCGTGTTGGCTATGCGCCGTGGCGAAAAAGAAGAATTGCTTTATTTAGATATTGAAGTAGATGAAGATGTTGTGGTTCCAAAAATTGAGTCTATCTATATAAAAGGCAAAAACGATGCATCCAAACAAGTGGAACTGGCATTATATGATGGATACAAACGACTATTGAAGCCATCGATGGAAACCGAAATTCGCGTATTGACTCGTCAACGTGCGGATGAAGAAGCTATAAAAGTTTTTGCGGACAATGTGCGTCAATTATTATTAGGAGCACCACTTGGACAAAAGCGTTTATTAGCGATTGACCCAGGTTTCCGTACAGGATGTAAAACAGTGGTATTGGACGCCCAAGGAAATTTATTGGAAAATACAGCGATATTTCCGCATACTGGATCGGGAGGCGCAGCAGAAGCAGAGCGCACAATCAAATATTTGGTGTCAAAATATGATGTTGAAGCCATTGCTATTGGAAATGGAACAGCAGGTCGTGAAACGGAAGACTTTGTTCGCAAGTTAGGGTTGAACAATGTGACCATTGTGATGGTCAATGAAAGTGGAGCTTCGATTTATTCAGCTTCTGAAGTAGCTCGTGAAGAATTTCCAGATCAAGATGTGACTGTGCGTGGCGCTGTATCAATAGGTCGTCGTCTGATGGATCCTTTGGCTGAATTGGTAAAAATTGATCCGAAATCTATCGGTGTTGGTCAATACCAGCATGATGTTGATCAGAATAAGTTACAAACGGCTTTGGACGACACGGTTATTTCTTGTGTGAATGCAGTAGGCGTGGAATTAAATACAGCATCAAAACAAATTCTATCGTATATTTCTGGCTTGGGTCCAGCATTGGCACAGCAAATTGTAAATTACCGTAAAGAGAATGGCCCATTCAGTTCACGTCGTGAGTTGAAGAAAGTTCCAAGACTTGGAGACAAAGCTTTTGAACAAGCCGCAGGTTTCTTACGTATCCGAAATGCAAAACATCCGTTGGATGCTTCTGCGGTTCACCCTGAACGTTATGCTCTGGTCGAGCAAATGGCGAAGGATTCGGGTGTAGAAGTGATTGAATTAATGAAAGACGAGCAACTTCGTAATAATATTGATTTGAAGAAATACATTTCGGATGAAGTAGGCTTACCGACATTAAATGATATCATTGCCGAATTGGCAAAACCAGGTTTGGACCCACGTGAACAATTTGAAGCTTTTTCATTTACCGACGGAGTTAATGCTATTTCGGATTTGAAAGTAGGGATGAAATTACCAGGAATCGTTACGAATATTACCAACTTTGGTGCATTTGTAGATATCGGTGTGCATCAAGATGGATTAGTACATTTGAGTCAAATGTCTAATAATTTTGTGTCTGATCCACACGAAGTCGTGAAAGTACAACAGCAAGTAATGGTAACTGTTACTGAAGTGGATGAGAAACGTAAACGTATCGCTCTTTCCATGAAAACGGAAGAAAAAGTTCCTCCACGTAAGCGTACTGAACGAAGAGAAGAAAAAGTTCCTGAAACTGATATGGCAGCAAAACTAGCTGCACTGGCTGGAAAATTTAAATAATTATTAAAGCTTATTGATTGTAAAACGTCATCTCGTTAGACGCCTTTCGAAATGACGTTTTATTATTTTAAAAGTTGCTTATTTTTTCTCAGCAATTAGCGAATAAACCATTGGAATTTTATTATCCAAATGCTGAATTCTGAATTTTTTAGGTTCAAATTCTATTGTATGTTGAAAGCAATTGTAAGGTGAATAATCGTATTCTTCAAAAGAGCTAATCGTAAGTTTATTGTGTATTAAACTCGATAAGACTTCACTCAAACTATGATTCCAACAAACATATTCTTGATTCAAATCTGCTGAGCGATCAGCATAAGTTCCAGCTTCTATTTCTACAATTGGCCCCGTATTGAAATAATTATATCCGACTTTTTCAAAATTATCATCAAACATCCATACTACGGGATGAAATTCCACAAATACAAATTTGCCTTGAGGTTTTAGAAATTTTGAAATCACAGCAGCCCATTTATTCAAATCAGGAAGCCAAGCTATCGTGCCATAACTAGTATATACTATATCAAATTCTTGATCTAAATGTTGCGGTAAGTCATATATATCACAGCAAAGAAATTGTGCTGATGAATTAGTTTCTTGCGCCAATTTTTTAGCAGCTTCTATTGCCTTGTCGGATAAATCAACCCCAACTACTTCAGCACCTAATCGACTCAGCGAAATACTATCCTGACCAAAATGACATTGCAGATGCAATATCCTTTTGCCCTTTACGTCGCCAAGTAATGAGATTTCAATCGGATTTAAAGATGTATTTCCAGAGAGGAATCCTTTTAAATCATAAAATTCAGATTCTACATGATGAGCAGTTCTTCTATTCCATGAATCTTTATTTATTTTTAAGTAATCAAGTGGCTTTTGCATTGGTTTTTAATTTCATTAGGCAATAAATATAAGATAATATTTTCTAAGCATTTGGTATATTCGCTTGTATGACTATCCAAGAATTTAAAAACTCATTGACTGAAAATTTTCCATCAAATTCGCTTTCGGTACAAATTGAGGCATTATGGTGGGATGCAAAAGGTGACTGGAAGCAAGCGCATGATCTGATTGATCATTTGGACGATGCTATCTCCGCACATATACACGCGTATCTACACCGAGTAGAAGGAGATTTTTGGAATGCGCGGTATTGGTATAACCGTGCCAAACAGCCTGAGTTTAAAGGTTCTTTGGATGAAGAATGGGAATATTTGTTAGAGAAATATATGTAAAAACCCACAACTCTTTTGAATTGTGGGTTCATATTATTTATTTTAAACTACTTAGTACAAGATATTTTCTTTACTCCAGATCCGTATGCATCCATCACGGTTTCCCTCGACCCTTGACGTGGCTATAATTGTGTTTGTTAAATCACCACCATTTCATGTAATTGTATTGAATTGCATACCATTTTTTAATCGTAATGGAAATAATTCTCCTTGGTCTGTTTTGCTACCATATAATCGAACATCACCATTTCGACCTATTACTATTCTAATGACTGGTTTTTCTACTGTTCCTTTAAATTCCCAAATAGCTTTTACTCTTTTGTTTGCTGTGATATTATTGTTTCCAATAGATTGATATTGACTTCCATCTTCAAATTCAATATTTTGAGTTGTATTAGTAGCATTATTTTGGAATTGTACTTCACCAGTAGTTACACTTGTTCCGATAATAGGTGTTCCATTTACTTCTAGATTGAATGCATTGTCTAATTCCGTAATATTGTAAACAATTCCATAATCAGCTCCTGCCTCAGTAAAATTAAAAGTAATGATATCACAATTTTTAACAAATGTAGTCTTAGTTGAATTTTGAGGTTTAAAATCGATTCCTGTATAAGTTACATTTTTTCCATTTTCTTTAATGGTTTTAGATGTTTGAGGGAATTCCCAATCGAATCCATTGCCACTTACAGCTTGGGTACAAGTTCTTAAAGTTAAAATTAGATTATAACGATGACCTGGTTTAAAATTCAATCCAGCTACGGTGATATTGTTTTTAATTTCATTATCTACTTCTAATGCGTTAAATGTCAATGACATATTGGTTGTAGTATCAGGAGTTAAAATTGTCGTATTAGACGTCATACATCGCTTTCCAGTTCCCAGTGAAGGAAAGGTTACAGATTTTCCGTTATTAAGTAGACTTTCATAAGTTATTTTACCATCCTTTAAATTTAAAGTAACATCTTGAACTAATGAATTGAAAGTAGGTGTATGTATAGCGGTAATTTGGCCCGTTATTGTATTGTGCATTTGTAGGGTAGTGGTTACCTCACTAAATTTTGGTTTTAGCTTTGCAGCTAAAAAATTCTGCCCTTTATTTAGTTTCATTTTCTTGCTCTTCCAATATAATAAATCTTCATTTACATTTTTTATTTGTGCTGAAATTAGATTATTGCGGTTCGTTATCTGCGGAATATTAGATGTAGAACGTGAACTTACTACCATAGATATATATTCTGTGTAAGTATTGAGTGGTATTGCGGATTCTAGGGTTTCTTGTTTGTAAATGTAGTCACGTTCGTCTACAAAATTTCCAGCTGCATCATATACCAATAATTTATATTTGATATTATCTGCAAGCTTTTGTAGAACAGCCGAAGCACTTTGTTTAAAATCTGTTTTCAAATTTTCAGTACGATTATTTTCAATAGGAGCAAGTTGGCTTTCAATACGAAAATCTTCATTTACATACTGTATATGAGTATCAGAACTTGTTTGGTACTCCGAAGCTTTATTACTCACTAAAATATCATGTTCAGCTTCGTACGCTATTCCTTCAATGTTCACACTCAAAACAGCTTCTTCCCCTACTAAATTTTCTTCTTGAGTTTTTTCACATGAAAATAAGATACTAAGTAATCCTACTAGTGTTAATATAATTGGCTTATGTATATTTGTTTTGCTCATCTGATTTAAATAATTCTATACGATTTCATTTCAAAAAAAATTACCAATCAATTGTTCTCTCGACAGTTGGTTCTTCGATTCAATCTTCGTGTATGAAAAAATTATCATCAGTCGCTAGCACACGTGCTGAGTCTGCTGATAATGAACATTCTATTTCTAATAAAGTGAATGAAATAACTGGTCTTATATATTGTAGTTTATTTGTGTGCATGATACTATCTTAATCAAATTGATGCTACAAAATTATTAGTATCTAATGCAACTAATTAAAGTTTAACGGGTTTAATTTAGTCTTGTAGATTTAGGTCTACAATATCTTAATTGGGGTATAAATCATTGACTAATTATTATTTGTTTAGGAAAATATTTTTTATGTTTATAGTTTTTGACTTATTTTTATCGATTAGATAGCGCTATCTAAACTAATAATTTATTTAGGTCGGAAAGCTAAGTTTTGGTAGTTAAATTTTAAGAGATTTCACAGTTACTTCTTAAGGGAATACGAAACAATTTGAAATCGTTGCAATCGAATCAAAAGAATAACTTGCTATAGTAGTTTTTACTTTTAAATAATTCAGTTACAACTAGTAAACTTCAAAATGGATAAAAATCACTTTTTGTTAAAATTCCAAATTCTTCGCCAGAATTCGCCTAATGAATTGAACTCCTGACGATAAACTAATCCCAAGGCTGTAATATATTCTGCATCCAAGGAACGGATTAAGAAATTTCGGGTATAGGGTCTATTATATGCTCTGAAAAGTAAGTTGCCTTCTCTACGGAGTTTGTAAGTCAATTCTGCGTCGGTCGTGATTCCTTGGCGGAAAAAAGTAAGATCCGTCGCTTCAAAGTTGGTGCGGTCTGTAATTCCTCCTGAAAGTACTAATCTATCATTAAGTAATCGCAATGAAGCTGAAGCGTCATTGAAGGAACGGATATTTAAATCCAAAAAATTCACATTCAGCGATTGGGATATAATATTATTCAACTGGTTGAAGGCTATTTCTGTACCTGCTGAAAGTAACGTATTATTGACTTCCCGACCGATTTCAGAACTTGAGCTCGGCGTGAAACTACGACGTACGATCAAGCTCAGCGCTTGTTGGTTCACGTTATTGGCATCGCTGAGGAAGCTTTGCAATTGATCTTTGATATATGGATTTTGTGGGAAGTTTAAATCGAATGTAACATCCGGCTGTTCTAAAGTGCCTTTAATAAGCATGTCTGCCTGTGCTAATACACGTTCATTGTCTCCCGAATATCCTGCTGCATTGTACAGAGGGCCGACTGCTGTTCGCTGCTGATAGATAGCATTGAGATTAATGACTGCTTCTGATGGGTTTCCTGTCCAACGAATGGTTCCGCCTTCTTTGATGTCAAAATATTTATTGATAAAATCTTGGGCTGTGAAGTGAAATTTTCCCTGATTTACGATGTAGTCGCCAAACATTTCAAAATCCCCCAGACTAGAAATTTTCATCGCAATAGTGCCGTTTCCACTACCTTTCAATGAACCCATACTGGTTTGAAGATTTAATTCCGCATCAGGAGTGAAATTCAGGTTCATGTTCATTGTTAAGCCGCTAAATAGGTTGCGCTTAACTCTGTTTTCATTTTCGGTAGAATCGGGACTAACGAAATAGATGAAATCATTATCCGAT
This sequence comes from Sphingobacterium cavernae, assembly GCF_008520265.1. Classification (GTDB taxonomy): domain Bacteria; phylum Bacteroidota; class Bacteroidia; order Sphingobacteriales; family Sphingobacteriaceae; genus Sphingobacterium; species Sphingobacterium cavernae. The sequence continues at coordinate 47,490 of NZ_VIQM01000022.1, read as the reverse complement.
ACCGTCATCGCCGAATTGAACGGTAAAGTGATTGCAGTTCCACTTTCCGATTTAGCATCAATATCGATATTGATTGAAGATGTGTATCCTTTGAATCGAAATAAGCCAGACGCAAAGGCAGTTCCGTAGTACAAGTTGTTGTCTTTGAAACTGGTATTCAAAATCATAAATCGCAAGCCGCTCACATCGACATCGATATACGGATTTGCTAATTTTTGCAAATTAATAAGTCCATTAGCCTGTGCTTTATTACCTTTTATGTCTCTTACACTAAGGTTTTGTAGCATAATAGCGTTGTTTTCTACAAGGGCGATCTGATTATCTATATAATAATGAGTATTCAAATAATTAACTGTAAATTCTGCATCATTGAATTTCCCAAGACCTGTGATTTTGGGATTTTTGAATGTCCCTTTGATGTCTACATTGGCATTTCCTTTTCCTTTTAAATTCGATACCAAATTTTTGAGGAATGGTTGAAATATCATCAAATCTGTTTCTGCGAGTGTACCTTTTAAATTAAGTGGTTCATCCTCACTATAGAAATTATATTCGCCATTAACCAAAACACCTCTTTGCAAATCATCTAAGAGCTTTAAGTCAATTAGCATATTTCCTGTATTTGGATTAAAGTCCGCTTTTAAACCAAGTTGACCAATTGGAATTTCATTATAAATAATTGGGCTTGTCTGAATATTTGCTGATGCGACAGGATTTTTAAAGACTGAGGTAACATCGACTTTTCCATCTAAAGATCCTTTTAGATTAATTCCTAAAGGCTGCGTGATGCCTTGCAAGGAAGCTAAGCTGAAATTATTAAACAATACATGCAATTGGTCTGCTTCGTTGGAAAGAATTCCATCCAGTTTAACACGTTGTTTGTCTTGACTTAATATCAAATCATTAATATAAACTTTTCCTTGTGAGATATGCATTTTTGCCTCCTCATTAAGCGCCCATGTATCTTTATTAATAACGATAAAAGAAGGTCTGAAATGTATATAAGCAGGTGAGTTGTGTGCAAAATGAATATCTCCATTTAGATTTAAATAGTTTGTTGCGCTGCGTTCGGATAATTCCAAATTGAAAACTAAACTGTCGTTGGCTAAGGTGTTTTTAATAGATACATTATTCACATATGTACTATCTGCAAAATTTATTCTGTCGGCTAGAATATCCAATGAAAAAGCTTGTTGGTCTGCATTCTCCACTACAGAAAGGTTTGTTAATTTTACCCCTTTATAGACTACAGTTGGGCTAAAAGCCGTGAATTTAGCATTGAAATCCTCTGAGGAAAATTGCGCATTCAAATGTGCTCCATCCTCTAGCGAAAGAGAAGGATCTAGTAAAGCAGAAATCGGTTGGAAAGATTTAACATCGACCTTCAAATTAAAATTCTGCGGATTATAATGTTGTGTTTCAAAATTGATAGCTGGCGCATAGCGCATAGCCAAAGATTTGAAATAGGGTACAATCGTGTTTAAATCAATTACCCCTGCAATATTGGCATCCAAAACATCAGATTGCAAAATCAAAATTCTATTTTGATCATCACCTTCAGCAGTAAAATTTATGTCTTCAATAAAAAATAATCCTTTGCTGGTGCTAAGTCTTACAGAGTCTGCCTGAAGTTGCCCCACCAAATTATTAAGATTGTTCCCTACAAGATTCGTGTTAATATTAGCTTGATGAATTATGACACTGTCTTTATCAAGCCAACCTAATTTGTTAGGAGAGGCATGCGATACTACTGCGTCCAATGTATAATTTACGTCTTTAGTAGCCCAATCGATAGCCGAATTGTAAGTCAACTGTAGATTCTTATCATCCACCATACCTTTCATGCTAAGTATTTTATTTTGAAAAGTACCTTCGACTTGTGTCTGGTCGTACGAGTATTTGTAAATGGTTGATTTCGTGAAGTTTCCTTCAAATTTTAAATCTAGGTCTTTCAGATCCAGTCCTCTACCATTTAGTTTCAAATCGAATGAAGATGCTCCAATGTTTTTTTGATTGAGTACATCGCCAATTTTAAAATTTTGAGCGGCTATTTTTCCATTATAACTCACCAAATTCTTGATGGTGAGGTGCGCATTAGGTTGCAATGATCCAGCAGCGGTTTTTAAATTTCCTTTGACATCAAAATCATTATATAGCCCCAGAAAAGAACCCGTATAATTCACATCTTTGAGATTATGGATTTGTGTCGGAAGTTGTATTTTTTTTCCATTTGCTAATTTGGGAACGAAATATTCGATGTCTTGCCCAGAAGTTTTTAACTCTTTTATCGCGAAGCCAAAAACTGTTTTATTGATGTTTGGTAAACCTTTGATGGTGAAATTTCCTGTTAGACTGGTTTTTTTACCTGTACTAAGTTCTACATTGCGAGCGACAATATCAGATACAGTCCCGCTTAAATCGGCGTTCTTGATGGAAGTTGTAAATTGTACAGTCCGCATTGTGGGTGCGAAGAATTCAATATCTTTTGAGTCTACGTAAGCGTCTTTTAAGTTTGCTTTCACATTAACTTTAGTGAGGAAAGAGCTGAAATCATTAAACTCATCATACTCAAAAATAACATAATCGCCTACTGTCGAATTATTTGTTCGAATAAGGAGATCTTCAAATTTCATCTGTTTGTCGCTGTACGATGCTTTAGCAGTTAATTCTTTAAGATAGAAGCCTGTTTTTTCTTTTAAGGTCAGCCCAGAAATATAGGCTGACAGAATAGAATCCAATTTAATGTTATCCAATACCCCCGAAATTTCCGTTACTACTAAATCAGCAAAATTGACTCCAGCTCGCGGATAGGTGTAATTATTATTGACCATCCTGAACTTGTTATTATTAAGTTCAATACGATCCAAAGCTAATTCTAGCTTTTGTTTTTTATCTTTTATTTGCTTTTTAGGTGGAGTGAGGTAAGCTATGTATTTAGCTAAATTAGAGCTATCTGGATAAATTTGATAATTCAGATAAGCGCCCTCTAGCTTGATTTCTTCAATTGTGACTTTATTATCAAAGAATTTGAGCAAATCTAAGTTTGCATTCAATTTCTCCGCATAAAGTGTAGTGTCGCCATTATGCTCGATGACAGCAAACTTTTGTAAGGATAACGTCGAAAATGGTTTAAAATAGATTTTGTCTAAAGTGATATTAGCGTTAAGTTCCTTACCCAAAAATGTGGCTACACGTTTGGATAGGTAAGTTTGTACGGAAGAAAACTGTAAAGAAAAAATAAGCAAAAGCACCAGTACAAGTATACTAGCAATAGTCCAAAGCGTTATTTTCAGTATTTTTTTGATACTTTTGTGTGTTAAATAAATTCTTCCAAAATGGCTGTAATTCTAGGGATCGAATCGTCGTGTGATGAGACATCAGCGTCTATATGTATTAACGGTGAAATCAAATCAAATATTATCGCAACACAAGCTATTCACGCCAAATACGGTGGTGTAGTTCCTGAGTTGGCATCACGTGCACACCAGCAAAATATTATTCCGACGGTTGATCAAGCAATACAGCAAGCCAAAATTACAAAAAATGATGTAGATGCCGTAGCTTTTACGCGTGGACCTGGACTTTTAGGTTCACTTTTAGTGGGTACATCATTCGCGAAATCATTTGCCTTGGCACGAAATATTCCTTTGATCGATATAAATCACATGCAGGCGCATATTTTGGCGCATTTTATTGAAGATCCAAAGCCAAATTTTCCGTTTTTGTGTTTAACAGTTTCTGGTGGTCATACTCAAATAGTTTTGGTAAAAGACTACTTTGATATGGAATTGATAGGTCAAACTTTGGATGATGCGGCTGGGGAGGCATTTGATAAAACTGCTAAAATTCTAAATCTTCCTTACCCCGGAGGTCCGTTAATTGATAAATATGCAAAAGATGGCAATCCAACAGCATTCAAATTACCTGAACCGCAAATAGCAGATTTGAATTTTTCTTTTTCTGGATTAAAAACTGCAATTCTTTATTTGGTGCAAGCTGAAATGAAGAAAAATCCAAATTTTTTGGAAGAGCAAATGCAGGATCTTTGTGCTTCGGTGCAAGATCGTATAGTGACGATTTTATTGAATAAATTAAAAAAGGCAGCTAAGCAAACAGGTGTTAAAGATATCGCTATTGCTGGAGGTGTTTCTGCTAATTCTGGTTTGCGTAAGTCTCTACTTGAAATGGGGCATAAGTACAATTGGAGAGTTTTTATCCCAAAATTTGAATATTGTACAGACAATGCAGCGATGATTGCTATTGCAGGCTACCATAAATTTTTAAATGGTGAGTTTGTCGGTCAGGAAGTTATGCCATTAGCACGTATTCCTTTTTAATAGAAAACAGCAATGGAATTGTTAATTGCTGTTTTCTCAAGGCTAGATTTGTGTTTAATGGGCTTGTGTGAATAATAAATCACAGCATACTTGACCATGCGGGAAACCATGTTTTTTGCTTTCATGAGTATTTTATTTGCTTTTCTTAGAAAATATTTTACAAATATGAAATAAATAATTATTTTGAAAAATTATTTTAAAATAAAAATTAACCCTATGAAGAAAAAGTATTACGCTCCATTGGTTATGGAAGTCGAATTTTATTTAGAACAGGTATCGCTGTTGGCTCTACAAATCTGACATTTGGGGGTAGGAATCCTGAAGACAATGATCCGTTGATAAATGATGATTATGAAACTTCTGGATCTTATGGTTGGGAAACAGAGATATTCTAGAATATTAGTCAATCATGAGAAAAAGCCTCAGATCATTCAGATTTGAGGCTTTTATATTTTGAAAGAGAGTTATTGTTATTTCTCTTCTAATACTTTAGTTACTAATTCAGCAGCTTCTTTCAATAAAATTGCTGAGTATACTTGAAGACCTGACTCGTCGATCAATTTTTTCGCCTCAGCAGCATTAGTACCTTGAAGACGTACGATAATTGGAACAGGGATGTTACCAATTTCATTGTAAGCATCAATTACACCTTGCGCTACACGATCACAACGAACAATACCACCGAAGATGTTGATCAAGATAGCTTTTACATTAGGGTCTTTCAAGATAATGTTGAATCCAGCTTTAACTGTCTCCGCATTCGCTGTACCACCTACGTCTAAGAAGTTTGCAGGTTCACCACCAGCAATCTTGATAATATCCATAGTTGCCATTGCAAGACCAGCACCATTCACCATACAACCTACGTTACCGTCAAGTTTTACATAGTTCAAGTTTGACTCACCGGCTTCAACTTCAGTTGGATCTTCTTCAGTTACATCGCGCATAGCAGCGATATCAGCGTGACGGTACAATGCGTTTTCATCTAAATTAACTTTAGCATCTACCGCTAAAATTTTATCATCTGAAGTTTTTAATACAGGGTTGATTTCGAACATCGATGCATCGATAGAATCGTAAGCTTTGTATAATGCAGCTACGAATTTCACCATGTCTTTGTGCGCAGCACCAGATAAACCTAAGTTGAAGGCAATCTTACGAGCTTGGAAACCTTGTAAACCAACTTTAGGATCAATTTCTTCTTTGAAAATCAAATGAGGAGTTTTCTCTGCAACCTCTTCGATATCCATACCACCTTCTGTAGAATACATGATAATATTACGACCAGTACCACGATCTAATAATACAGACATGTAAAACTCTTTTGTTTCACTTTCTCCAGGATAGTAAACATCTTGAGCAACTAATACTTTATTTACTTTCTTGCCTTCAGGACCTGTCTGTGGTGTCACTAATTGCATACCGATGATATCAGTAGCACGTTGCAATACCTCATCATGGTTTTTAGCTAACTTAACACCGCCACCTTTACCACGTCCACCAGCATGAATTTGCGCTTTTACTACAACCCAATCCGAGTTAAAGTCTTCCTTCAATTTTTGAGCAGCAACAACTGCTTGTTCTGGAGTGTCAGCAACAATTCCTTCTTGGATTCTTACGCCAAAACTTTTAAGTATTTCTTTTCCTTGATATTCGTGAATGTTCATTGATAAAAAATTTGACGTAAAAATATGACTTTTATTCTTAAGAGACAAGAATTTATTTGGATACTTTTGTTATTCACTTGTGCTTATTGCCTTGTCGCAAACTTACAATCTGATTCTTTTTCTTAAATTCGTATCATGATTCTAAAAGCATCAAATATTTTTAAATCCTACGGCAATCTACCTATCCTAAAAGGGGTGGATATTACCGTGAAAAAAGGTGAAATTGTCAGCATCGTCGGAGCTTCTGGTGCCGGAAAAAGTACGTTACTGCATATTATTGGCACATTAGATAAAGCAGATAAAGGCGAGCTATTTATAGATAATGCAGCTATACATAAACTTTCCTCGAAAGAGTTAAGTGCTTTTAGAAATCAGCATATTGGTTTTATATTTCAATTTCATCACTTGCTGCCGGAATTTACAGCGTTGGAGAATGTATGCATTCCTGCATTTATTGGTGGCGCAAAAAGTGATGTAGCGGAGAAGAGAGCAATGGAATTGTTGGATCTTTTAGGTGTAGCCGAGAGAGCTGGTCACAAGCCATCACAGCTATCGGGAGGGGAGCAGCAACGCGTCTCAGTGGCACGTGCATTGATTAATAACCCGAAAATTATTCTAGCGGATGAGCCTTCGGGTAATCTGGATTCAGAGAATGCAGCGGCTTTACATAAATTGTTTTTTGATTTGCGTGATTCTATGGGGCATACCTTCGTAATTGTCACGCACAATGAGGAGTTAGCGAATATTTCAGATCGAACGATTCACATGAAGGACGGTAATATATTTTAGATAGGAGAGAAAGTGCTGAAAAGATTATTAATTACCAGTGCTACACACAGCCTGGGATTGCGTGTATGTAAATTGTTAGCGGATAAATATGAACTTATCCAAGCGACGTCAGAAGATCTTCCTGTCTTTATGCAGGAAAAATATGTAAAAATACCGAAAGGCGTGAACCCTACATTCGCTCATGAGATGTTGAAATTAGCGTTGGATAATGGTTGTAATTATATATTGCCATTGCAAATAGCCGAAATTGAATCTTTGTCCGAATCTTTGTTGTTATTCGAAGAATATGGTATCCAAGTTATTTGTCCTTTAAAAGCACAATTACAGGAATTAGACATTTTACCTAATCCAGCAAAAGAATTATCATTAAGTGTGTTATTGGATAAGACGGATCTGCTGTCGCATAGACAGGTTGATATTGAGGTAAATGGTCTAGGAGTATTGTCTGATTCAGAAATGGATTTCTTTTTAGCAGTAGCGCGATAATGGAATTTAAGATGTTAGATAAGATTACTTTGGACAAAGCGGTATACGCATTCGAACTGGATGATGTTTTGTTTCCAAGGCAAGATTATTTGTTACAAGTCTATTACCTATTTGGAAGTTTTTACGAATTCACGGAAGGAAGTGTAAAGGCTAACGATTTGGCTAACTTCATGAAAAAAGTTTATTTATATCATGGAGAAGAAAAGGTGTTTGATGCGACTAAGGAGGTATTTGGTATCGATGACAAATACCATGAAAATCTTGAGCGTTTGAGAGCTAATGCGCAAATACCGCTAAGATTAGAGTTATTTGATGAAGCAAAAAACTTACTTCAAAAATTATTTGAAGCTCATAAAAACGTCGCCATTCTAACTAAAGGAAACCCAGTTGAACAGTTGAATAAACTTAAATTTTTGAATTGGGATATTTTAGGTGAATATAAAGACCTCATTAAGATTTATTTTGTAGACGAATTACGTCATCAGAAAATAGATGTAATTCCCTATCTTGCAGAGGAATTTGATGTTAGTCTTGATCAGATTTGCGTAATAAATTAGGAGAAATATTCATGAAAACTATTGCATACTATTTAGGAATTGCGTGTGTGTGCGGTATGCTATTCTTGTCTTGCGAAAGAGATGATGATGAGAAAAATAATCAGAATCACTATGAAATAGATAAAAGTAAAGTATATGTGGATGATGACTATGAAAATAGACTTAAGGATTCAGTATGGTATTATTATAAGTATCTTTCGCTATGGGAATCGGGTCTAAGTCCAATTACATCCGATATTGGAAGGATGGATTCTACTAACTATTTGAAAGATAATTATACGAAATATTTTCAGTCTGCAAGTGATGTTTTAGGATACCTTATGTATCTTACAAAAGCGAATGTTATAGGGAAATCTGTAAAAAGTAATGCTGGGAGTGGTAATTCGTATATGTATTATAAAGATATTATTTATGATCATCTTAAAGGAGAAACTAAAGCTTACGATTGGTATAGTTTTTTAGATAGAGGCGGATTTATTACTGGAGCCGTACAAGAAGGATACATTTCTGGTTTTGGAATGGATCTAATGTATCTCCAAAAGGCAAGTACAGAAAATGCAGATTTGTTTATACGTTTTATTGAAAAAAACTCAGCAGCTTATAACGCAGGTTTGCGTAGAGGGCAACAAATAATAAGTCTTAATGGTGATATAAAAATTGATTACAACAGCCAAAAAAGTTCTAATTTCAATACGTTAAATAATTATTTGAATTCATCAAACCTTGAGGTGAAATATAAAACACCTGATGGGGTTATCAAAACGGTTAATATTGCCTACAGAAATAACAGTTTTATAGATGCTGTATATATTGATACTATTTTGAATGTTGGCAATACCAAGGTTGCATATGTTGGCTTGAGTTCTTTTTTAAGTACAGATGCTTGGGTGAATGATAAAGGTGTCGGCAAGAGTTTTCAAACAAGATTACGGGATGTTTTTGAAAAATTTACTGCACAAAATGTGTCTGAAATGATTGTAGATCTTAGGTATAACGGTGGGGGGTCAGTCTTAACGGCAGAGTATTTGTCCGATGTGATGGCTCCATCATCAGCCTCTGGACAATTAATGTATACATATAAAATAAATTCAATTTTAAAAGAGTTTGGTTGGGATAAACCAGGTGATGAATTTGCACCAGTTTATTTTTCAAAGAAAGGAAATCTCAATTTATCTCGTGTATATTTTATAGTTACTAATGAAACAGCATCGGCAAGTGAGTTGTTGATTAATACATTATCTCCTTACATGCAGGTCTATATGGTTGGCAATTATAGTTCGGATGGTAAAACCAATATAGCTCAAAATACATACGGTAAGCCTGTTGGGTTTTTTCCTGTGGAAATAGTTAGTTCGAGTAATGAATTATATGTAACATCATTCCAGATGTTTAACAAGAATGGAGTAGGAGATTACTTTGCCGGCCTTAAACCGAATTCCCATGTTTGGGAATATGACTCTTTTTTAGACTTTGGTAATCAAGAAGAGACTATGTTAGCGGCGGCGTTAGGACATATTAAAACAGGAGTTTTTAAATCAACCCAGTCTCGTTCCGTTTCGGGAAAAACTAATTTTGAGAGAAAATTTTCGCAAGAATGTGTTTCTCCACAAAAAATTCAGGGTATGTATAAATTTCCTGCCAAAAAAGTTCATTTTTAATAAGTATATTTAGGTCATCATATACAAACTTTAATACGAATGAATAAGCCCAATAAGCCTATTACAATTAAGGAAATTGCTAGAAAATTAAGGATCTCACCTTCAACAGTTTCTCGCGCTCTTAATGATCATCCAAGTATAGGCTTGGTAACTACAATGCGTGTTAAGAAATTAGCAGAGGAATTAAACTACGAGCCGAATCAAACTGCAATTTTTTTTAAACAACGTAAAACATTTACTATAGGTGTAATTTTACCAAAACTATCTGAACCGTTTTTTGCATCCGCAATTAGTGCGATAGAAGAGGTAGCCGAACAACAAAAATTTACCGTTCTATTAGGACAATCATTAGATAATCCGGAGCGTGAATTGAATATCATTAACAGCTTCCGAAACCATAGAGTAGATGGGGTTCTAATGTCTCTTGGCAAGAATACAACTAATCTAGACTTCATAGAGCGTCTACGTAAATATGAAATTCCTATTGTTTTTTTTGATTGCGTGCCAGAAGGTATAGAAGATGTTCCTAAAGTTTATTGTGACCTTTCGACAGGCATTCAGGAAGCCGTACAAGCTTTTGCAGAGCGAGGGCATACACAAATAGCTTTAATTAATGGCCCAGAAACATTAAAAGCTGCAGGCGAGCGTACGCTTTCATTTAAAAAAGCATTATTGGATAATGGATTAAATTTTGAAGAGAAATACGTAGTATATTCAGAGTTGACAGAAGAAAGTAATTACGCCGCAATGGAAAAGTTAAGAGGGTTAGCTGATAGACCATCTGCCATTCTTGCATTTAATGATTATGTGACTTTTGATATTATTAAATACGCAAAAGAGAAAGGTATTTATTTAGGTCACGATATTCAAATCATTAGTTTTGCCAATTATTCCTTATGGAAGTATATGGATAATCCACCTTTAGCAAGTATTGAGCAATACCCTGCTGAGCAAGGTGCTAAAGCTGCGAGTGTTTTATTTGAATTATTAGATAATAAAGATTTAGACTCGACGAATATTGATCATATTTTTGCTTCTAAATTGGTATATCAATAAAGTTCATATTTATTTTGATTTTCCAAAAATAAAAAAGGATGCATATTCAAATATGCATCCTTTCGTATTATATAAACTGACTGCTATAAGTGAATCACTTCACCGTAAGCATCAGCAGCAGCTTCCATAATAGCTTCACTCATTGTAGGGTGAGGGTGAACCGCTTTGATCATTTCATGGCCAGTAGTCTCTAATTTACGCGCAACAACGATTTCAGCGATCATTTCTGTTACGTTAGCACCGATCATATGCGCGCCTAACAATTCGCCATATTTAGCATCGAAGATTACTTTCACGAAACCATCTTTTGCACCAGCAGCTGAAGCTTTACCCGATGCAGAGAATGGGAATTTACCCACTTTGATTTCGTAACCTGCTTCGCGTGCAGCTTTTTCTGTAAGACCTACAGAAGCAATTTCTGGAGAACAGTAAGTACATCCTGGAATGTTACCGTAGTTGATTGGTTCTACATGCAAACCTTTGATTTTTTCAACACAAGTGATAGCTTCCGCGGAGGCAACGTGAGCCAAAGCTTGGCCTTTGACAATATCACCAATTGCGTAAACACCATCAATATTTGTTTTGTAGTAATCGTCTACGAGTACACGACCTTTGTCTACTTTTACTCCTACTTCTTCTAAACCTAAGTTTTCGATATTTGGAGCGATACCTACTGCTGATAAGACGATTTCAGCTTCGATTACTTCATTACCTTTCGCAGTTTTAATATTAACTTTTGACAATGCACCTGAAGTATCCACAGAAGTTACCTCTGATTTAGTCAAAATATCAATACCTGCTTTTTTCAATGATTTTTCAAGTTGTTTCGATACTTCTTCGTCTTCAACAGGAACGATACGATCCATAAATTCAACGATAGTAACTTTAGTACCGATAGCATTGTAGAAATATGCAAACTCAACTCCAATAGCACCTGAACCAACTACTACCAATGATTTTGGTTGGGTAGGTAAGTTCATTGCTTGACGGTAACCAATGATTTTTTTACCATCTTGTGGTAGGTTTGGTAATTCTCTTGAACGTGCACCAGTAGCCAAAATTGTATGTTTAGCTGTGTATTCTTTAGTACTTCCGTCAGCAGCTTTCACTTCTACTTTACCACCTTTTTTTATCTTGGCAGTACCCATGATCACATCGATCTTGTTCTTTTTCATCAAGAACTGGATACCTTTACTCATGCCTTCTGCAACACCACGACTTCTTTTTACGATTGCACCAAAGTCAGCTTCACCGCCTTGTACTTTAATTCCGTATTCTTCTGCATGGTTTAAGTATTCAAATACTTGCGCACTTTTTAATAAAGCTTTTGTAGGAATACATCCCCAGTTCAAACAAATACCACCTAAAGCTTCGCGCTCCACAACGGCAGTTTTAAACCCTAATTGAGATGCACGGATAGCAGCTACATAACCACCCGGTCCAGATCCAATCACAATAATGTCGTAGTTCATATAGTTTTTGAATTAGTTTTCTTTTTCAAATTTTGTAGCCAAAAATACATTTTTTTTTCGGCTTAGCGATATTATATTGATAGCTAAATGACTAAAACTAATAAATATTTTGTGTTGTTTACTTAGGTTAAGCGTCTTCGAAGTGAATTTAGAAATGTCCTATTATGTGTTTTATAGCCTTTATTGTCAATGTTTAGTCAATAAAGGGGTATGATTGATTATATGTTTAATAATTAGCTATTTTCGTGATGCAAATATATATATAGTATGTTACGAATTTTTCAACAAGTTGCTTTGTGGGAAGCAATATCTACAGTGATCTTATTTTTTGTTGCTATGCCCTTAAAATATCTTGCAGATATACCAGAGGCTGTGCGTGTAGCTGGATCTATCCACGGATTCCTAGTAGTCATTTTTGTCATCTTATTAATCATGTGTTGGCAGACTTATAATTGGAAATTTTCTCGTGTAGTTAAGTATTTTGTACTATCCCTGTTTCCTATTGTTTCTTTTTGGGTTGAAAAGGATGTTAAAAAGGATATATTAAATAAAACAAAAGCTAGCGTTTAAGCTAGCTTTTGTTTTATAATAATTTTGGAGGTGGAATTAAATTAATATTTATTCTATTCATTTTATACCTTTTAATCTCCAGTTGTGGTATTATGAGTTCCTGTACGGATGATGTATCACTAAGTCTTTCTTATGTTTGGTCTCTTCTTGGTTGAATCTCAGCAATTCTAAAAATTGTTTTATTAGTTGGATAAGTTCCTTTAGTTTCATCACTTATTGTCAGAAATGATGTTTCTCGACACGTAAGTTGATTTACATATGGGGGATTTGTTGATTCATTCAATCCGCACTGGATACCAAGATTAAGATATAAAAGACAATGTGTATCGATCGTAGTGAAGGTTTAAAAGCAAGAGAATAATTATAAAAACTAATCTTTTTGAGGAAGATCATTTATGCTCATATAAGCATACGTAATTTCTGTTTTGCCGTGTGGTGTTGGTGTTCCATTTGCGTCTAAATTCACAAAAACTAATTTGTCGATTGAAAGTATAGTTTTTCTTGTAATTTTATTACGAACCTGACAGGTTAGCGTAATTGATGTTCTGCCAAACTCTGTGGCAGTGATGCCCAGTTCAATTATATCCCCTTGTTTCGCAGAGCTTACAAAGTTAATTTCAGAGATGAATTTTGTTACTACATGAGGATTTCCCAGTTGGACAATAGCGTATATTACTGCTTCTTCATCGATCCAACGCAATAGCGTACCACCGAAAAGAGATCCATTTGGATTTAAGTCTTCTGGTTTTATCCATTTTCTAGTGTGAAAATTCATAGTAGATAGTATTAAGTATGATTATTAAAAAATAAAGGGACAAAATACTTTGTCCCTTTATTACAATATTTTAAGCGTGAATAGCTCTATTTGCTGTAGCTGCTAGGGCAGCTTCTTTAAGTGCTTCGGTATAAGTAGGATGGGCGTGACAGATGCGTGCGATATCTTCTGCAGAAGCTCTGTACTCCATAGCTACAACTGCTTCAGCAATCATATCTGCTGCGCGAGGGCCAATCATGTGAACACCTAATACCTCATCCGTCTCCGCATCAGCCAATACTTTCACAAAACCATCTGTATCTCCAGATGCTTTAGCACGACCTGAAGCTTTGAATGAGAATGAACCTGATTTGTATTTCTTACCTGATTCTTTTAATTGTTCTTCTGTCAAACCAACTGAAGCAACTTCTGGCCAAGTATAAACGACGCCTGGGATTAAGTTGTAATCGATGTGTGGTTTTTGACCAGCAATACGTTCAGCCACGTAGATACCTTCGTCTTCAGCTTTGTGTGCAAGCATAGCGCCTTTTACGACGTCACCGATAGCATAAACACCTTCAACAGCAGTTTCTAAGTGATCATTAACTGTAATTTTGTTTCCTCTTTCTTCTGGAGTAATGCCGATATTCTCTAAACCTAAGTCTTTGGTATAAGCTACGCGTCCTACAGATACAATACAGTAATCTCCTTCAAAAGATACCGCTTGACCTTTAGCGTCTTCAGCTGTAACTGTTACTGTTTTACCTTTAGCAGAAGCTCCAGTTACTTTGTGACCCAAGAAGAATTCCATGCCCAATGATTTTTTCAAGACACGTTGTAATTCTTTACCTAAACCACCATCCATTGTACTGATAATTGATTTTGCATATTCAATTACCGAAACTTTAGCACCAAGACGTGCGTAAACTGAGCCCAACTCAAGACCAATAACACCACCACCGATAACGATTAAGTGTTTTGGTACTTCTGTCAAGTTTAATGCTTCAGTAGAAGTGATAATACGTTTTTTATCAATTGGCAAGAATGGTAAAGCTGTAGGTTTTGAGCCTGTAGCGATGATTACATTTTTACCAGTGATTTCTTCTGTAGCACCATCTTTTTTCGTGATTTTGATTGTGTTTTTATTCACGAAAGAACCTGTACCTTCGTAAGAATCAATTTTGTTCTTTTTGAAAAGGTATGTAATACCAGCTGTATTTTGAGCGATCACATCGTTTTTACGATCGATCATTTTTTTAACATCAATTTTTAAGTCTTTCACAGAAATACCGTGATCTGCAAAGGCATGAGCAGCATTGTGATAGTGCTCTGAAGTGTCTAATAAAGCTTTGGATGGAATACAGCCTACATTCAAACATGTACCACCAAAAGTGCTGTATTTTTCTATTACCGCTGTCTTTAACCCCAATTGAGCACAACGGATAGCGGCTACATAACCGCCTGGACCACTACCAATTACTATTACGTCGTATTGCATAATTGCTATTTTATAATTTTTGTTGCAAAGTTAAGCTTTCTCGTTCACTATTACCAAATTATGTTGGCATAAAAAAAGGCACTTTAAGTGCCTTTTTAGTGTTATAATGTTGCTTGAACTGAAATTATTATTCAGCAACGATTTTACCTTTCATCATACCAAAGTGACCTGGGAAGCTACAAATATATTCGTAAACACCTTTATCAAGAGTAACGGTGATTTTATCTTCTTCAGCTGGTCCTAATAATTTTGTATGTGCAACGATTGATGATAATGATGATTTAGGGATGTATTCATTATCAGAAGCCGCAGCAGCTTCACCACCGAATGTAGCGATATCTACACCTGGTTTAAGAATTACTAAGTTGTGTCCCATTGACTCCTTAGGTAATGAACCAACATTTTTTAATGTCAATTCTAAAGGTTCACCAGCTTTTACGCGGATCAACTCTGTATTGAATTTCATTTGATCATTTCCTTCTACAGTCCAGGTATTTGATGAAGTTACGTTTTCAATGCCTTCTACCGTTTCTGTTACGCTAGGCGTTGTTTCTTCTGTTGTAGAAGCAGTATCCGTATCATTTTTCTTATTATCACCACCACATGAAGCGATAGTTAAAGCTACTGCAATTGCAGGTATTAAAAAGTATTTTTTCATAATCTTAACTAAGTTTTCTTTTGCCAAATTTACAAATTATCTGCATTTACTAAAATTTCTTAACTATTTATTATCTGTAACTTACAAGCTTTGACAATTTTATTATAAAGTTCAATAGGATTAAATGGCTTACCAATTACATCATCTGCGCCGACTTCGAAGGCTGCCTTTTGCTCATGTTCCATCACAGAAGCAGAAATAGTAATAATCGGTATAGTACTGCGTTTAGGATCTAAATTGTTTCGTATTTCTGTAATCGCCTCAAATCCACTCATTACGGGCATATGCGTATCCATAAGAACCAAATCGAAGTGTTCTGCGTCCAAAGCTTCTAAAGCAAATCTTCCATTTTTTACAATTTTAACTTCACATTCCCATGTGCGCAGCATGTGTGCTAGCATAAAACTATTTAAATCATTATCTTCCGCTACTAGTACTTTCAGTTGTGACAGCTTTTGAAGTTCAGTATACTGTAAATTTTCCTTTTTCTTCTCCAACGCTTCTTCTTTTACTTCTTCCATCTTAACAATAAATGAGAAGGTAGATCCTTCACCATAATTACTTTCTGCATGTACTTCTCCTTGGAGCAACTTAGCTAATCTTTTCACAATAGCAAGACCTAATCCTGTTCCACCAAATTTCTTCGTAATTCGATCATCACCTTGCTCAAATTCTTGAAAAATTTTCTCTACAGACGTTGATTTTATGCCGATTCCTGTATCTTTTATTGCAAATTTAATTTCATGAACACTATTCGAAGCGGAAAGTGACTCGATACAGAATTCAATAGATCCTTTTTCAGTGAATTTAAGAGAATTTGATATGAAATTTGAAAGAATTTGTTGGAGTCTCAAGGAGTCAAAACTTACAATTTTTGGAATCTTTTCGTCAATTTTAATGTCAATTTTTAATCCTTTATTTTCAGCTTTGATTTTGAAAATATTAGCAGTTTCTTCGATTAAATCTTTTAAATTGAAATTTTCAAATTCAATCTTTAGCATGCCTGAATCAATTTTGGAAATATCCAAAATGTCATTAATTATCATTAATAAAGAGTTTGAAGCGGTATCCAATCTTTTTACCCAATCAATTTGTTCTGGATTTAGGGAAGAACTTTTTAACATATGAATAATCCCCATGATGCCATTAATTGGTGTGCGAATCTCATGACTCATGTTTGCTAAAAAAATTTCCTTTGATTTTCGAGCGTGTTCGGCTTCTTTGTTAGCCTCGATAAGAGCAGATTTAGATTGTTCTAATTCTGCATTCTTTTGTATAATTTCTTCTTGAATTTGAACCTGTTTTATGAAAGCATTAACCTTAGCTATAGTAATTTCAGGATTCAATGGTTTGTGTAAATAATCAACAGCACCACTTTGAAGACCCTTTATTAAAAATTTGTCTTCCTTAGATATTGCTGTTACCATGATGGCGATAATATGACTCGTCTTAGGATTAGCTTTCAATAAGGATACGAACTCAAATCCATTAATTTCAGGCATTTGCACATCAACTAATGCTATGGAAATATCATTTTTCCAGCATAACTTCAGTGCCTCATTAGGATCAGTTGTGCTTATCATATTGATATTCTCAATATCACCCAACAAAGCTCTCAAACTAATGATGTTTTCTTCCTTATCATCAAGTATCAGAAGATTAATGTTTTTCATGGTTCATTAATTTAAATTTTTGAAAAATGAAAGAATTTCATCATCCTTCCAAACTGTAGGACTTTTTGTTTCACGAATTCCCGCCAAAGGCATAGTACGAATAATAGATTGGGCTGGATCCTGAATTATTATTTTACCCCCATAGTTTTCAATAACCCTTAATCCCTTTGCGCCATCACTATTGGCACCCGAAAACAAAAAAGCCGTGCATCGATCTGCATATACTTGTGCAGCTGTCTCAAACAAGACATCAATAGATGGTCTTGAATAGTTTATATGTTCTGAGCAATCCAATGAAAATGTATTGTTAGGTTCAATCAATAAATGATAACCAGCTGGTGCGAAATAGACATGATTTTTGCAAATATCCATCTTGTCTATGACCGGTATTATGTTTTTATTTAATTTTCGTGATAGACTTTTCTCAATTTTTGTGTCATAGTGTCTATTTCTATGAAGCACTATACAAATAGCTGCTTCAAAATTGAAAGGTAACTGCTCTAATAATCCTGCAATCAGCGTATATGATCCAGCTGAACCACCAATTATAATTATATCTGACGCAATAGCCATTATTTTATTTTTTGGTAGATATTGTATTGTTTGTCTATTACTTTAAAATTCTTTTTAATGTCCTGTGCGTATAAGCTTTCTTTAGATCCTAAACATAGAAAACCAAACAAACTCAATGATTCATAAAATAAATTAAGTACTCGCTCTTGTAATTCTTTGTTAAAATAGATCATTACATTTCTACACATAATGAGTTGAAATTCATTAAATGCTCCGTCTGAGACAAGATTATGCGTAGAAAACAGAACTTTACTTCGGTATTCTTTATTAATGATAGCAGCATCATACATAGCTGTATAATGGCTTGAAAAGTCTGTAACAGGCTTTGTTTGTAAATAATTCTCTGTGTAAGATTTGATTTTATTCAGAGAATACACTCCCTTACGCGCAATCTCCAATGTTCTTGGACTAATATCAGTTCCATAGATGAAGCTACGATCTAAAATACCCATTTCGTTTAAAAGTATTGTTGTCGAATAAGCTTCTTCACCAGTTGAGCTTCCTGCACTCCATATACGGATTTGCGGATAGGTTTTTAGATACGGAATCACATTCTTTTTTAAGGATACATAAAATTGTGGATCACGAAACATTTCAGTTACGTTAACCACAAGCTCTTGTATGAAGTAATTATGAAAATCTTTTACATTCACAATTGCGTTTTTAAGATCAACCACATCCATTTTTTCAACTTGTAAAAAGCGCTCAATTCTTCTTTTAAGTGAAGATTTGGAATATCCTGACAAATCTATTTCCGTTACATTTTTCAGCAGATAAATAATGGATTCAAGATCATCATATTCAATTAAGATACTGTTATTTATCCCAACCATACTTGTAACAATGATGTCAGTTTATCAATATCAATAGGCTTACTAACATAATCATTCGCCCCAATCTGAATTGATTTTTCTCTGTCACCTTTCATCGCTTTGGCTGTGACAGCGAGTATCGGCAAATTCTTATATTTTAATTCATTTCGAATAATTTGGATAGCTTCATAGCCATCCATTTCAGGCATCATAATATCCATTAATACGATATCTACACCATGATTTGGATTTTTCAATATATCAACTGCTTCTTTTCCGTTATTGGCAATCTCGATATTCATATCATAGTTTTGTAGACTAGTGGATAATGCGAATACATTACGCATATCATCATCTGCGATCAACACACGCTTACCATTTAAATTATTGGTCTGCGTAATAGTTGGTACTATTGCTGCAGGTTGATTAGCGTTGGTATTAAGTTTATTCAAAAACAAATTCACTTCGTCTATAAGTCTATCGCTTGATTTGTCTGATTTGAGAATGGTCGCTCTGGCATCTTTGAGAATTTTATCATATTGTTCTCTAGGTAATTCGTATGCCGTATTGATTATGATTGGAATTTGCGCCAATGAACTATCTTCTTTGATTTTTTCAATTAGATCCAAGCCATTGCCATCAGGTAAGCTTAAATCTAGTATAATACAATCAATATTTTTCTCCTCATTTAATTTTGCCCAGGCTGAGTTTAACGAGAATGTTTGAATTACATTAATATTGTGACCAGCAAAAGAATTTTTAATATAATCGCTTTGAAGCTCTTGATCCTCTACTAAGAGAATTTTTTTAACAGATTTACTCAGATTAATATTAATATTCTCAAATGTACTCTGGATAGTATCTTCTGTCACAGGCTTGTGCATGAAGCCAATAGCGCCACATTCTAAAAAGTCTTTTTTAGAGAATGTAGCAGCAGACATCATGTGAATAGGTATATGTTTTGTGCTGTCCGTGTCTTTTAAAATACGTAGTACCTCCCAACCATCTGCAATAGGTAGCATTACATCCAATATTATTGCACTTGGTAAATGTTTTTTTGCTAATTCTATGCCCTTGGCTCCATCATGTGCTAATAGCACTTCATAGCCATAGTCTTCCGCAAATCCTTTCAAAATATCAGCAAAATTTATATCGTCTTCAATAATCAATATTGTCTTGCGATCTGCTACAGGAGTTTGAGCTTCTTTTTCCTCCTCATTTGCAACTTTAATATCTTCTTTTGGTAAGATGATATGTTTTGACGTAGGAGCTAAACTTCTTGTTTCTTTCTTATCTGACAATTCTGCTCTCTGAACTGGGATGATTAGTGAGAATTTACTTCCAACTCCAATCTCACTTTCCAGTGCTATTCGACCGCCTAATAGGCTAGCAATTTCTTTACTAATGGATAGCCCAAGACCTGTTCCACCATATTTACGACTCGTTGATCCGTCTTCTTGTCTAAATGCTTCGAAAATTAAATCTTGCTTTTCTTTGGAGATTCCTTTGCCTGAGTCAATTACATCAAAGCAAAGGTTATTGGATTGTAAAGAGACTTTTAGCTGAACTGTACCATTTGACTCAGTGAATTTAAATGCATTAGATAGGAAGTTTTTAATAACTTGTTGTAGTCTATATTCATCTGAAAGAAATTCTTCAGGAACCTCATTGTCAATAATAGTTTGGAATTTAATATTCTTGTCTTTCGCAATCGCCTTAAACAATTCTTCAATATCTTTGACAAATTCGCTAGATGAGATTTTCTCCACATTAAGATCAACATGTCCTGCTTCTATTTTTGCTAAATCTAGCAACTCGTTAATCAATTCTAACAAGTCAGCCCCAGCATCATGGATTACTTTCGCATACTTAACTTGTTCTTGGTTTAAGTTTTGTTTTTTGTTGTCTTGAAGAAGTTTTGCTAAAATCAAAATACTATTTAGAGGCGTACGTAGCTCATGACTCATGTTAGCCATGAATTCTGATTTATATTTACTTGCCAATTCTACTTCTTGTATTTTTTGCTCTACGAGATTTTGTGTTCGGTTTAAGTCTTGATTTCTAGACTCAAGCTCTTCTGCTTTTTTGTTTAATTCTAAGTTTGTCTGTGTTAGTTCTTCTTGTTGTACGCGCAATTCTTCTTCCGAAGATTCTAATAAGTTTGTTTTATGTACTAATTCTTCATTAGTGATGCGTAATTCTTCTTGTTGAGCTTCTAGTTCTTCTGTTTGTCTTTGCGTTTCATCCAATAATTCTTGAACCAACAAGTGACTTTGTCCAAATTTAATTCGAGTTGCGATTGTTCTGCTAATACGATTAAAATAGTCTCGTAGTCTATCCTTTAATTGTGCATCATAATCTGCTAATGCTATTTCAATCAATCCTAAAGTAACACCATCGTGTACTAAAGGGCAATATAAAATAGAGTATGAGGAGTCTTTGATAAGTGTGCTTTGAATGTTGAGATGATCTTTAGGTTGATTTTCTAATACAATAATATCCTTATCTTCCGTGATTTTACCAAGGAATCCATCGCCTGAAATAAAATCTCTGATTGCTAAATTTCTATTTACGCCGTGATCAGCGCACAGTGTAAATACTGGAGAGTCAGGTTTACGTACATAGATGGCAATGGCTGGAGTTTGTAAATGTTTATTTAATATGTTAATGACTACATGACATATTTCGCGCTCATCATCAAGACCACTGATTCCTTCAGATATTAGGGCACTTTTCTCTAATATCCAATTTGTGTTCTCAATTTTTACTTTTGCTTCAACAAATTCATTATTTATTGATGTAAGATTATCTGTCGTCTCCTTTAGTTTTTGTAATGTTTGAATTACTTTATAAAATGTGAAGATAATGAAGATGAAAATTAGTGTGATTAAAACAACTATTACAATCTTGGCTATATTAAATGATTGTTCGTTTTTCTCCATTTCAGCCACCCTATGCTCAATAACATCTTTAATGAATGTGTTTACAACGGTTAGTGTTTTCTGATCTTGTGCATTCCAATAAGCAATTAATTCATCTTTGTCTGTGTATATTGGATTTAAGGAAGATTTTATTAAATCTTTTGTGTGGAGTTTTAATGGAATAACATATTCATTACCATCCTTTGCTTCTTCTAATTTAGCAGTCTCTGTCTCTAACTCCGTTGCTATATTTCGAATGTTTTGTTTTTGCGAATTAGGAGTTCGAGCCTCATCCATATTCGCGTGAATCAATTCTTTTATGTGGGTATTGATTGACGTGGATATATATAATTTATGTTGTGTATTGCTAAGAATTTCTTCGTTCTTATTCGTGAATACATTGAGACTGTAAAATAAATAAGAAGCTCCAAATAACATAATTAGCATAGATATTATACTACTCGAAATGAGCTGACTTTTCATTCTGTTATTTTTATTCATAATAAGATAATTAGTCGATTTTATACCATATTTATTATCAATAAAATAGTATAAATGGTACTAATATGTTTTTCAATAAAATTAAGTAAACGTTGTGCAATATAAGTACAATGCAATAATAATTTAGATTTTTATAAAAATATAAAGAAAAACAGGATTTTTTACAGGGTTAACACATAATAACGATAAAAATTCGTTGCTGTATTCACATTTTGTTGGTTTCTTTTTGAAAAGAAATGGTTCGATAGGCTCTATTGAAGGAGTATCTTTATGGCATGAAAACCGAAAAAACTTCCCTTCATCGTTATTTTGAGAATATTCCCGATTATCGTATCGCTCGCAATAAAAAACACAGTTTGAGTGACGTGATTATCCTTTCCATCCTTGCTGTGATTTGCGGTGCGGAATCATGGAATTCGATCGAAGAGTTTGGCAAAACGAAGATAGGCTTTCTTCGCACATTCTTGAAATTGCCAAACGGGATACCCTCTCACGATACGATTAATCGAGTCTTTTCCAATCTCCGTCCCAAAATTTTTGAGGAACTCTTTGTGAAGTGGGTCTAAGAAATAAAGGATGACAGTATAAAAAAGGAGGTGATTAGTATTGACGGGAAGTGTATCAGAGGCTCCAAAGACAGCTTTCATGGCCAAAGCCCTATCCACATGGTAAGCGACTGGGCTGCTGATAATGAGCTGGTTCTGGGTCAAATCAAGGTCGATGAGAAAAGTAATGAGATTACCGCAATTCCACAGCTTTTGAGGTTGCTGGATATTGAAGGCAGTATAATCACCATCGATGCAATCGGTACACAGACTGATATTGCAGAAAAGATTATAGAAGACAAAGCTGATTATATTCTTGCGGTAAAAGGTAACCAACATGATTTATTGGATCAGATACAAGGACGATTTGCCCAGCAGTCGCCTTGCTGTAGTGATACGATTATGGAGAAAGGACATGGTCGGATCGAAACCAGAACGTGCGAGGTAATTACCAAATTGGACTTCGTATATGACCGTATTTTCTGGAAAGGACTAAAGTCGATAGTCAAAATAACTTCAAGTCGCCAGATTAATCAAAAGATAACGAAGGAAGTTCGTTATTATATTAGCAGCTTGGAGGCCAGTTCAACGGAGTTCAATAAATTTATACGACAACATTGGGGCACAGAAAATAAACTACATTGGAGCCTGGACATGGTATTTGACGAGGATAGGCAACGAAAGAGAAGTAAGAGTGCTGCAAATAACTTCTCCTATATCCGAAAAATAGCCCTTAATACCCTAAAAAAGGATAGATCTCAGGGGTCGCTGGTAACCAAAAGGCTAAAGGCAGGATGGGATAATAAATTCCTCCTAACTCTATTAAACCTAATTTAAATGCGTTGACCCTGGGATTTTTTATCGAAAAAATCGATAAAATAAAATTAATTAATATCTTTAGAAAAGTGATTATTGATTTAAATACATAATATTTATGAATCCTGAAATTAGTGTTATACTTACAATCGTAGGTGCAGTTATAGCTTTATCCATCTTATTGTATTTACTACCTGTCAATTTGTGGTTTACGGCTCAACTTTCTAATGTGCGTATCAGCCTTCTTAATCTTGTATTAATGCGTCTGCGTAAAGTTCCACCTTCCTTGGTCACTAATGCAATGATTACATCCACTAAAGCAGGTCTAAGAATAACTACCAATGATATAGAAACGCATTATCTCGCAGGAGGTAATGTGAATAAAGTTATAAAAGCACTTATCTCAGCTGACAAAGCAAATATTCCATTAGATTTTAAATTGGCAACAGCGATAGACCTTGCAGGTCGTGATGTGTTTGATGCAGTGCAACTGTCTGTTAATCCTCAAGTGATCAATACACCTCCAGTTGCTGCTGTTGCAAAGGATGGTATCCAGTTGATCGCAAAGGCGCGTGTAACAGTTCGTGCTAATATCAATCAGTTGGTCGGCGGTGCAGGTGAAGAAACAATTTTAGCTCGTGTAGGTGAAGGTATTGTTACAACTATTGGTTCTTCGGTTGATCATAAACAGGTATTAGAAAATCCAGATCGTATATCGAAAACTGTTTTATCAAAGGGTTTAGACTCTGGTACTGCCTTTGAAATCCTTTCTATTGATATCGCTGATATTGATATTGGTGAAAATGTTGGTGCAAAATTGCAAACAGATCAGGCAGAAGCAGACTTGAAGGTAGCAAATGCTCGTGCAGAGGAACGTCGTGCGATGGCGGTCGCGACAGAGCAAGAAATGCGTGCTAAAGCTCAAGATGCAAAAGCGAAAGTAATAGAAGCGGAAGCGCAAGTTCCTATGGCATTAGCGGAAGCATTTAGAAATGGTAATTTGGGTATTATGGATTACTATAGAATGCAAAATATCCAAGCGGATACGGATATGCGAACTTCTATATCCAATCCTAAGAGTGCGGATAAGAAATAATTGGTGAAAAACAAAACCTTGACGATGGGCGCCAAGGTTTGCTACTAACCAATTATAAACCTAAATTATGAAAAGACTCTTTTATGAACAATTCAGAATATTATTCCTGTGTTGTTGATACAAAGGTACTACAAGAATCAACACGTGTCAATACTTTTAGGTATAAAAGTTGTCCTAACAACTAGTTTGTGACAGTTTTGTGATTTTTTTATATTATTTAGTCTCGTCCGACAAATAATATGTCCTTTTTGAATAAATATTTTTTTGTTTACTTGAGAATTAAGTAGTTACTTTGGCTTAATATGATATATTCAAAGTTGAAAAACATCAAATGCGTAGTGTTAGATGTCGATGGTGTATTAACGAGTGGAGATATTTTGGTAACAGATGAAGGTAGTCAACTTCGTACTTTTAATGTGAAAGACGGTTATGCTATTCAATATGCGATCAAGCAAGGTTTAGATTTGTTTATTATTACAGGCGCTAAATCACAAGGAGTTAAGCTTAGATTTGAAGGGTTAGGTGTTAAGGAAACTTTCTTAGGGATAAGTGATAAGTGGACTTTATTACAACAGCTTTTGGAAAAATACAACCATAATCCAACGGATGTCTTGTTTATTGGTGACGATATGCCCGATTATGTCTGTATGCAGCAGGTGGGAGTTGCAGTAGCGCCAGCTGATGCGGTTGAAGATATTAAGAAGATCAGCGATTATGTTTCTAAATTAAAAGGTGGGGAAGGTGTGGCTCGTGAGATTTTAGAAAAAATGCTACGTTTACAAGGGAAATGGCATGCAGATGTATTAACTACAAGTGTTTAACATGTTGGTAGATACATTGAAAAATATAAAGGTGATTTTAGGTTCTCAATCACCACGTAGAAAAGAGCTCTTAGCATCCTTAGATATTGATTTCGAAGTCATTATTAAAAGTGTAGATGAAACAATTCCCGATGATATAATATCAACTGAAGCTGCTGAATATGTAGCTTTAAAGAAATTACAAGCTTTTAATGGGTTAGCATTTAATAATGCGTTAGTTATAACTGCAGACACCGTTGTCGTAGATGATGAGAACAATGTGTTGGGAAAGCCTAGTTCTACAGAAGAGGCCATTCGGGTTTTAAAATCTCTATCAGGAAAATCACATCAAGTTTTTACAGGTGTAGCACTACGTTATGGAGAACAAATTCAATCTTTTACGGAGGTTACTCGAGTTTACTTTTCTATGCTTAACAGTGACGAAATTCAATATTATGTAGATAAATATAAGCCATACGATAAGGCTGGTGCCTATGGTATCCAAGAATGGATAGGTCGTGTGGCTGTGTCTCGTATTGAGGGTTCTTATGAAAATGTGATGGGGTTACCAACTGTAAAGCTCTACAAAACCATTAAAGAATTGATATAATATAAAAGGAGGCATCAGCCTCCTTTTATTATTTAATATGGTAACGGATACCCGAATAAAACATACGTCCTGTTAGTGGTCCCCACAACAAGTTGGTGTCAAAATATTGTCCAAAAGGTTGATCAAATGCTAAAATTGGATCTTTCTGGAATGTATTTGAAAGATTTTCACCGCCTACATAAATAGTGAAGTTTTTATCTTTTCCAAATGATTTACTGATTTGAGCATTCATAGTAATATATGCATCAGAACTTGCAGCCAATTGGTATTGGTCTGGATTTACTGTTGTGGACGGCAAACGCTTCGAACCTACAGTATTAAATGTATAGTCAAAACTCCATCCGCTGTGCAAATTGTAAGCAAGATTCACAAAACCTCTGTGCTTTGCTGTTAATGGTTTCTGCAATCTGCCTTCTTTATAATCCGTTTGCACATCTAATAATCTATATGCCATTCGCGTTTCTAGATGCGGTGCTGGCATAAAACGGAATTCCGCCTGTAAACTGTTTGAGAATGATTTTCCGTCAAGGTTATAAATAGATACTTCGCGCGGATTTTCCCAATCGACTACCACTTGGTCTTGAAAATTGTTGTGAAATAGTTCTACTGAAATACCAGACTCGCGACCTAAGAATTGGAAATTTTGATCAATTGTAACTCCTGTATTCCATGAGACTTCAGGGCTTAGACCATATGCATTATATTGGTTTTGCAACGAAGTATAGTTTATTGACCGTGATGAAGCCAACATACTCATGTTTTCTGCGAAAATATTTGCTGTACGTTGTCCTCTTCCTGTACTAAATCTAATGGTATTTCCTGTAAAAGGATTGTATCGAGCAACCAAACGTGGGGTCGTAAACCAACCATACAATGAATTATAGTCTTGTCTTAATCCTAGTACCATGTCAAATTTTTCAGAAGGACTAAATGTATATTCTGCAAATACACCGGATACCGATTCTACGCGATCGAAGTTCCTAGCTTCTACATTTTCTTTGTATTTATCATAAGTTATTGATCCACCAACTTTGTATTTGTGTGCTACTGTTCCTATGATATCTTGAAAAATCAAATTCGCATATCCATTTGTTTGTTTACTCTCGTAATTGCGAAGACCAAAATAACTATCTTGTTTGTAGTTTGAGGCAGATAGCAATAAGCCAATACTTCTTAGACGATTCTGAGGAAATACGTAGCCTATTTTTGCAAAACCTTCTATACGCTCATTGTCAAAACCTAATCCGTAAATATCAGTTTTTCCTTTATCTCTGCCTTCATCAAAATCAACTTGACCACCTGTTCGATCATCTTTTAAGTATTTAATCCCGAATTGAGCTATGGTTCCTTTGCCATTCTCATAGTGCCATCTGTTGATACCGGAAAATAGATTTCCGACAGGAATATCTCTGAAACCGTTGTCACTGAAATTCATGTTTTTGTTATACATGAAATTGTCATGAAGCAACAAGCCTACAGACCATTTCTGATTAATTTTCTGCGCTAAATTTAAATTTATATCTGTGCGTCCCATATTATTGGCATACGCATTAAAATATAGGCGTTCGGAATTATGCGGTTTTTTCAATTCCACATTGATTTGACCAGCCATATTTTCATAACCGTTTACTACTGATCCGATACCTTTACTGATATCAATGGATTCTATCCAAGTTCCTGCTATGCTATTCAATCCTAAAGGCGTCGCAAAGCCTCGAGGTCCTGGCAGATTTTCGACTGTCAACTGCGTATAAATTCCACTTAATCCCAACAATTGAATTTGTTTGCTGCCTGTTACAGCATCATTACTAACTACATCCACGGATACCGTAGTCTCGAAGCTCTCGCTAAGGTCACAACATGCAGCTTTAAATAGCTCTTGTGCAGTCAATATCTCTGTCCTGTTAGCCGATAAGGAATTAATATAGCTTGATTTTTTGCGGCGTGAAACGACCACTTCGGATAACACATTGTTTTGAGCATGAACCATTAAGACTTCGTGGAGATTCTTTACCTCAATCGTGTCCGGCTGCATCCCTGCATAGGAAAATACAAGATTCTTATTTCCTTTTTCATGCTTAATTTTAAACACCCCATTTTCATTGGATGACGTTTGAAACTTAGGACCTTCAAGCCATTTTACGTTCACATTTGAAATTGGAGTTAACTCAGCTTTGTTATCTTCATTTACCACTACACCTGTGATAATATGGTCGTGATCATGATCTTCCTCGTGTGCGTCTGTAACATTCGTCTTTGCGTGCGTTGCATGGTCGTGATCATGCGCATCACCTTCATCATGTTCGTGCGTGTTTTCACCTAATCTTTCGTAAACACAACACTCATGTAGCTTTTCATATACGTCGTCTGGAGCTCTAAAGTTAGGCGTATCATGGCCTGCGCTAGCGATTGCTTGTTGAATTTGCGCTAATTTTATTTTCGAAGAATTGTATTTAACCGTGATTTGATGATTTTCAACATTCCAAATCGCGCTTTCTACACCCGATAAGGTTGCGGCTTTTTCGATTCTTTTTTTGCACATGCCACAATTTCCCGCAACTTCAAAAGTGGAAGTACTATCTGATTGGGCATAAATTGAGCTGGAAAGCACTGTGAATAGTGCTAATACGAATAACTTGATATAACTTTTCATTCTTAATTTTCTATTATTTAAATACAATAAAATTATAATTCAACTGCTGTTGATTATTTATTATGAATAATAGAAAATTCTAAATTCTAAAAATCCGATTTTGGATATATATAGGTGGTGATGAATCCGTGTAAGAATAAAATAATTCAGTTTGCTGCTGTTTATTATAATCTTGTACGGGAATAATAAAGTTAACAATCCACAATAATGGCTTGATCGCTGGTGAAAAGTGTACAAAAGAAACTTGCTTTGCATTGAAGTTTTTGTCGGTTAATTTATTGATATCTAAAACCGAATATTTACATTCTCCCGCACAATGTTCGTCCTTTTCAGCTGCTGATTGGTGGTGTTTCTCGCAGAAAGGACAGCTTTCTGTGTCTATTTGATTATAGAGACTAAGCATAGTCGCTTCTTTACATTGATGCAAATAAATATTACCACCTAGGGATACAAAGGTGAATATTATGCACACAAAATAAATAAGTAGTCTCATTGCTACAAACTTAATAAAAATTAAACTTATTTCTTTCATTAAATTATATATTTTTCTATATTAGAATTCTTGAAACCGATGAATTATGATACACTTATTCGATGATCCAAATGTGGCTGTAATAGGAATGCTAGGACTAGGAATTGCTGGTTTTGCGCTTGTTAAAGTCTATTCTAAGGTAATTTCCAAATTACACTAGAAATTAAAAAAACAATAGAAACTCTAGCTTAGGCTAGAGTTTTTTTATGGAATAGTGCGCGCTCTGACATCATATTGATATATAACAAATTTTATAACCTTAATTGTTACTATCATGGTGTTTTTTAAATCATCGATTTATTCTAAAGATTGGATGGATATAGTATTTGCCAATCGAAATAAGGAATACGGCGCTTATCAATTGAGACAGATGTCTGGAAAAGCGACTAATATAGCATTGCTCGTTGTTGTTACAGTCGTAGGTGGCTTGTGTGGTTTATCTTTTATCGATAAAGAAGATAAAAGCCCATTAGCATTGGACAACACTTTTTCACCAACTGTCATGATTGAGCCTGAGACTATTTTGAAAGAAGAAATTATCGAACTTAAGCCAGAAGAAGCTAAAGTTCAGCAAGTCGCAAAGGATGTTTCTGCGAAGGATCTAATCAAGTTCACTGAGATCAATCCGACTGATAAATCCAATGTCAAGGAAGATATTGCAGAGGAAAAGGAAGTGCTTGATAAGCAAAAACTACTTTCATCTTTTAATGCTAAAGGGCAGAAGGGTGGAGAACTAATTGCTAGAGGGACTTTTAGTACACACAAGCAAGATGGTGGCTCTATTGGCCGTTCTATAGCGGATGAAGATGGAGAAGATGCGAGCGGGACTTTTACCACGGTAGAGATAATGCCTGAGCCCAAAGAAGGTATGCCTGCATTTATACAGTGGATTGCAGCGAACTATACTTTTCCACAAGCTGCTTTAGATAACGATGTTAAAGGACTTATTCAAGTCAAGTTTGTAGTAGAAAAAGATGGAAGCTTAAGTAGCATTGAGGTATTGCGCGATATGGGTTATGGAACAGGTAAGGAAGCTGTGAGGTTGTTGCAGAAAGCAAAAAAATGGAATCCAGGCATTCAAAATGGAAGACCTGTACGCGTCACTTTTTCTCTTCCAATTCGTCTTAGTTTACAATAAAGTCAATATTTGATTCTGAAGAAGTTTTATTTATAAACTTCTTCAGAATTTATTCGAATAAAAATAGGATGGTTAGGATCTTTATTTTCCCAAGTTGGACCATTCATTAATATTTCTTTGATGTGTTGATTTATTATTTTATCGGATGATGATTTAATTTCAATAAGAGTTGGTTTTAGTGAGGCATCAAGAGAAAACGATATGTTCGCTTTATACGATTTTAAACCTTTTTTATTGAGTT
This sequence comes from Sphingobacterium cavernae, assembly GCF_008520265.1. Lineage (GTDB taxonomy): Bacteria > Bacteroidota > Bacteroidia > Sphingobacteriales > Sphingobacteriaceae > Sphingobacterium > Sphingobacterium cavernae. The sequence continues at coordinate 17,077 of NZ_VIQM01000022.1, read as the reverse complement.
GCTCTTTTATATAGGTATTAAATTTAGACCACCCAATTGTCGGATTACCATTTTGAATAGGTTTTGATACGATAGTTTCAAACGTCTCTGTGCTAGATACAATACGTGAATCTGCACTAGCTTTATTTGCTAATGTATTCCCACTTATTAAAACATCGCTAATTGTACTTTCCGTCTGTTTTTCTTTTACTTCGACTTTATTTTCTTGCGCCTGACGAGCTAACATAGTCGTAAGATTTGCCTTTGTCTGAGGGTCGAGATCGAGTCTTTGTAAGTCGGCTTGAGTTTTTGCTATAGAACTTGAAATCATTGGCTTTTGACTAGAGGAGCCTACTCTACCATTCAAAACTTCTGTTTGAAATGCTGTGATGTCACTCTTACCTGCAATTTGGATGATCTCTTCGTCTTGTTTTTTTAAATATCTGGGTCCTTCAATAATGACTTCCAATTTTGGCTTAGCAGAATAAGCCATTATTTTTTTTGGTGAAGGGGTCTCTTTTTTAGATGCAGTTTTCTCTCTTTTGATTGTTGGAGGAGCTGCGCTACTAATTTCCTCCGAATGGGAATTATCAGAATAAGCAATTTGCGATGAATCAGGTATTAGATTTTCTGTTATTTTATTTTCTAAAGGCACTATTTCAGGAGCTGTCTGCACAACCTCCACATGCGGCTCAGGTTTTAAAAAGTATAGTGCACCAGCAGCTAAAAGTCCAATAAAGGAAGCAGCAATAGTTAACTTTCGAATATTAAAAATCTTGAATTCTTTCTTCTTCGCTGTGCGAGATTTAATTTTCGCTTGTAACTCACGCGCGGGATTTGCAGATTTCAGCACTTTCTCTGTTTCCAATCCTTCAATGATATCCATTAGCATCTCATCTGTATGCATAGCACGTTCAATCTCATACATTTGGGTAAGAGAAAGTTCGCCATTTACATATTGACGCAAATAATTGATATTTGAACTGAATTTACTCATCTGCTTTTTCCATACAATTCTTTAAATTTCTTTTTCCGTTTTGAATATAACTTTTTACATCATTCATCGAGAAACCAGTAATTTCAACGACTTCTTTATAACATTTTTGATTGATAAAAAACAAATCAATACTAATGCGCTGCTTTTCGGGAAGCTTCTCCATACAACTTTCCAACTGCGATAATCGTTCCTCTTTTTCAGCGTAATTTTCTTGTGGATGCAAATTATGTGGAAATTCCACAAATTCTGATATAGAAACTTCAATTTTATTTTTGCGCGCGCGCAATTCCATCAAGCAAAAATTCTTTGCTACCACATAAAGCCATTTCGGGAAATCCTGAATATCCTGTTTTTTTACTTTGACTATGAGTTGCTCGAAAAGTTGCATGACAGCATCTTTACTCTTCTCTTCTTCTTTGAAATAACGTAAGCAAACATAATATACCATCTCACTATGTCGTGCATACAACTCACCCAAAACCGCTAAATCTTCCGTGGACAAATATTTTGTCAACAAAGATTCATCAGATTCTAAAGAAGGGGATGAGTCAATTAGCTTCATAATCGGGGTGAAAATAATTTTTTTTTCTTGATTATGGAAATTTCATTTTTTCTGCATCCGTTAGGAAAATTAAATAAGAATTTAATATGAAAAGGCTACTAATATTATGTATGGTTCTATTTGCTATAGTAGCAAATGGCCAAAGTTTGATCGAAATCAAAGGCATTGTAACTGATATAGATTCCAAAAATTCTATCGCTGGTGTATCCGTGCAGTCAAGTAAGAATAAAAATGTCCAAACCAATGAAAAGGGTGAGTTTTCAATCTCATCTTTCAAAGGTGATACGTTGCGTTTTCAATTTTTAGGCTATAATACTTTTGAACATATCGTAAAAAATGAAAAAATAATTAAGATTTCTCTTGAACCAATAGCGAATACGATGGATGAAGTCGTGGTTGTAGGATTTGGTACACAAAAAAAGGAAACTTTAGTGGGATCAACTAGTTATTTACAAGGAAGCGTAGCAGGTTTGGCTGTTAGTAACAATAAGACCGTAAGTGGGAGTAATTTAATGATTAGAGGAATAGGCAGAGTAGAGCAAAATACAGAATCTTATAAAGGTTTTTCGGAAAATAGTTTCGTCAGTCCAATCAAGGAAGCACTTTCAACTTTCGCAGCGGATGTGGATGTGGCATCGTACAATAATGTAAAAAGATTTTTAAACTCCGGAACTTTGCCTCCTGTGGACGCCATTCGTGTAGAAGAAATGATAAATTATTTTCAATACGATATGCCTTCGCCAGAAGGAAATAATCCTGTAGCTATTAAAACGGAATTGTCTCCTTCGCCTTGGAATAGTAAACACCAACTTTTGCGCATTTCGTTAAAGGCTAAAGATATTCCGAAGGATAATTTACCAGCATCGAATTTTGTATTTCTAATTGATGTTTCGGGATCGATGTATGATTCGAATAAATTGCCTTTGGTAAAATCATCTTTAAAATTGTTGGTGGATCAGCTTCGCGATAAAGATAAAGTTGCAATCGTGACCTATGCAGGAAATGCAACAGTTCGCTTGGAAAGTACTTCTGGTGCTAGTAAGATGAAAATTAAAGAAATCATCGACGGTTTGGAAGCTGGCGGGGGCACTGCTGGTGGTGATGGTCTAAAAATGGCGTATTCCATAGCACGTAAAAATTTTCTTGCAGATGGAAACAATAGAATCGTCATGGCTACGGATGGAGACTTTAACGTGGGTGCATCCAGTGATTCGGACATGGAAAAATTAATCGAGAGAGAACGCGAATCGGGTGTAAATATTTCTATCCTGGGTTATGGTATGGGGAATTATAAGGATAGTAAATTGGAACTTTTGGCAAATAAAGGTCGTGGAAACTATGCCTATATCAATGATATTTCGGAAGCGCGCAAAGCTATGATTTCAGAATTTGGCGGAACAATGTTTACGGTTGCAAAAGATGTGAAAATCCAAGTAGAGTTTAACCCGAAGTATGTACAATATTACCGTTTGGTAGGATATGAAAATAGACTGATGGCTGCGGAAGATTTCAACAATGACAAAAAAGTAGGTGGCGATATGGGCGTGGGACATGTAGTTACAGCTATTTATGATATCATTCCGACTGGTGTCAAATCAGATGAGATTGGAAATGTTGATCCATTGAAATACCAAGAAAATAAATCAAAATCGATTTCTAATTCTTCTTCTGAATTAGCTACTGTGAAGTTCCGGTACAAAGATCCTCAAGGAGAAAAATCAAAATTGCAAGAGCATATCGTATTGCACAATGCTGTCAAACCCATGAGTGCGGATTTTAATTTTGCTACAGCGGTAGCAGAGTTGGGGATGTTGTTGCGTAATTCTTCATACAAACAGCAAGCGAATTTTGATTCTCTTATCAAACGTGCGAAAGCAAGTAAAGGACAGGATGATGAAGGTTATCGTGCTGAATTTATCAAAATAGCAGAAAATGCAAAAGCTTTAATGAAAAGTAATGATTTGGTGCAGAAGTAAAATATAGTGATTCAAAAATGTCATGCTGAACAAAGTTAAGCATGACATTTTCTTTTTAGAGTGTGTTAGTCTTCTTCTTATAATTGGTCCACACGACTACAACAAGAATAAATCCAACACCGAGCCATTGCAATAGGGACACATTTTCATGCAATATGAAGTAGGACATAGCAACAGCTACAGGTAATTCGACTGCGCTTAAAATTGAACCCAATGCCAAATCGATTTTTGGCATGCCATAAGCAAATAGAAATGGAGGTAGAACGGTGCCGAACAACGCTAACAAAATCCCATATTTATAGATTTGTGTGTCAATATCGGGTTGAAATAATGTTATCGGTTGTAATAAAACTAAAATCATTAAAAAAGCTCCTGTGACCATCAATGCACTTTTCTGTACAGGTGGATAATCGTTTCCAACTTTTCCATTTACCATCAAAAATATGGCATACGCCAAAGCAGCAAATAGTCCATAAGCAATTCCTACTACAGAAATATCGTGAATCGAAGACTCAAGGGCACCAGTAGCAAATAATGTAGCAATCAAAATCAGGATAATTCCAATGCTTTGCTTTCTGGATGGTCTTTGTTTAAAAACAATGAAATTAATTAAAGCGCCTATCCAAATAAATTGCATCAATAATACGATGGCAATAGAAGCGGGAACAAGTTGTACACATTTGTAATATAGCACACTTACCACACCAGTCGAAATCCCTGAAATTATAATTTTCCAAAAGGGAGTTTTACGCGGATAATTTGAAAAATCAACTTTTCCAATTTTCATCATCATGAAAATCGTCCACAATATTAGCATCCCCAACATGGCTTGCACCCCCGTCACTTCACCCAACGAAAAACCTGCAGCATAGGCTTTTTTTACAAAAGTAGATAATACGCCAAAACTTGCTGCGCCAATGAAAACAGCTAGAGCGCCTTGAAATTGTTTCATCTTGCAAAAATACCTAACTCATATGGATAAAAAGAATTAGCTTTTTCAGCTGTTTCATTTTGTTTTGGTATTTTAGACTATCATTATGAGACAAATTCAAATACTTATACTGCCGATCTGTGTGATGTTGTTCTTAAACTCTTGTGGAGTAAAGCGGAAATCTTCTGTTACAGCAGCAAATAGAACAACAATTGAAAGACCTAATTCTGGCAAGAGAGCTGATGTAAAACAATATTATGGAGATTTATTGGGCACCAATCCAAAATCATTAAATACTTCACTTTACGAGTTTGTGGATGAATGGATGGGTAGTCCGCATCGTTTGGGTGGGCAGACCAAATCAGGAATTGACTGCTCGGGTTTTGTTGGAATGGTATATCAACAAGTATATGGAAAAAACTTACCGCGTAGTGCGCGTGATATGGGAGAAGTGATTAAGCGGAAATATGATGACCAGTTAAAAGAAGGTGATTTGGTGTTCTTCTCGTTTGGAGGGAACACGATAGATCATGTTGGCATTTATTTACACAATGACAAATTTGTACATGTTTCCACCAAACAAGGTGTTGTAATTTCAAATCTGAAAGATCCTTGGTATTACAAATATTTTACACGCTGCGGTACACCTGAATTATAATTAAAGTTGACGGAAGTAATACAAATGTCAATTGTAAGTACATAATCTACGAATACAATAATAGTGAAGACAATTTGTGTATTTTTGCCAGCATATTTTAATTAAGTCATGACTAGTAAATCAAAAAGAATCTTTTTAGCCATTTGTATTATTGTTCCATTTATTATTTATTGTTGGGTTTATTACTCTTCGATGATTAAAAATGCACCTTATCGTTTTTCAGATTTCGAATCTATCGAGTTGACTTTTGGTACACCGGATGAAATGTTGAATAAATATGATTCTAAAACTGCTGAATATCAATTTTTGACAAAAGATGATAAAGTGATGAAAGATACAGTGAAATTCAGAAAGGATGATTTGCTATACTTGCACCGCAAAGCGATGGAATTAGGATTTTGGAATGTGGATGATGATATGACTACGCCAAGAGCAAATGCAGATGAAGGTAAAAATGTACCACGTTATATCTTGAAATATACGTATAAAGAAAAATCTAAAGAAGTTGTCCTAGACGCCGACTACGCTGGCACGCAAAAGATGAAAGATGCTGCTAAATCTACAATAGATGCAGTAATCACCATGATAGCAGAAGCACAGGCGAGACAATAAAGAATATATTTATTAAATGCGAAAGGGGAAATCAACTGATTTCCCCTTTCGCGTTTAATGCGTTATATTATCCACTTCTTGTGGATTGTGTTTGTGTTTGAATAGTATTGCAAAGGCAATTACTATTAATAATGTATATCCTGCAAATGTCAACCAGATGTTATGCCAATCCTTTAAATAAAGTACTTCGTTGAAAATCCCATTTTCGATTGTAATACCTCTACTGTTGATAAACTCCAAAAATTTAGAATTATCCACAGTTGTTTCCAGACGTTTTGCCAAGTTGTTCACATTGCTGAATCCTTGTGTAAAATATTTATCGATCAACCAACCCGAAGAAATTGAACCAAATACAGCACCAAAACCGTTGGTCATCATCATAAATAAGCCTTGCGCAGATGATCTGATTTTAGAATCTGTAGAACTTTCTACGAAAAGCGAACCTGAGATATTAAAGAAATCAAATGCTAAACCATAGACTACGCAAGATAAAATAATCATCCAAAGCCCGTCCGACGGATTTCCAAATGCAAATAATCCAAATCGCAATACCCAAGCCACCATCGCAAATAACATTACATTACGAATTCCAAATCTTTTCAAGAAAAATGGGATAGCCAGAATAAATAAGGTTTCAGATATTTGAGAAATCGACATAATTATTGTCGAACCTTCTACTACAAGTGAGTTGGCATATTTCGGATAAAAAGAAAATTCACTTAAAAATACATCACCGTAAGCATTCGTCAGTTGTAATGCTGCACCTAAAAACATGGAGAAGATAAAGAATAGCGCCATTTTGTAATTGGCGAATAATTTGAAAGCCTCCAAACCTAAGAGTTCTGTCCATTTAGAATTTTCCTTTATTAAACGCTGCGGTGGACATTTTGGAATCACAAATAGTGAGTATAATGACAGCGTGATAGATCCTGCTGCGGCAATGTAAAATTGAAATTCTGTCGCTTTATTTCCAGAAAGATTCGTAATCCACATAGCAGCTATGAAACCGACAGTACCCCACACACGAACTGGAGGAAATGCTTTTATTAAATCATATTTTGCTGCTGTGAGGGAAGAGTAAGCGATGGAGTTGGAAAGTGCTAATGTCGGCATGTAGCAACACATAGCTGCAAGCATAACATAGAAAAATGTGTTTGGATCTTCGACTCTGGCCAAATAAATTAAGCACAGTGCATAAAGAAAATGTAAACAGGAATAAAGTTTTTCCGCATTGATCCAGCGGTCGGCGATTATACCAATGATAGTCGGCATAAAGAGTGATGCAATCCCCATTGTTGCGAATATGGTTCCAAACTGGGTCCCATCCCAATTTTTAGTCCCAAACCAATAGTTGGCTATTGTAATTAACCATGCTCCCCAAACAAAGAACTGTAGGAAGTTCATGATGGTGAGTCTTAACTTGATAGACATAGTGTTATTTTATGATTTTCTTTTTTCTATTTCGTCACGGATCTTTGCTGCGACTTCGTATTGCTCGTTGGCAATTGCTTTTTCTAGTGTGCTTTCCAGTTCTTCTAATGTCAACGAGGCATAAGGAGAAACCTCTTTTGGCTTTTCGAACTCTTTTTTTGGAGATGGTGTTGTTCCTTCTGAAGTGTTTGCGGAGCTCAAATTTTCTAAAAAAGCGAAATCATTACTTTCGATAACTATTCCCGCAGAAGACATGATAAAATCATACGTATAGATTGGACACTCAAATCTAACTGCCAAAGCCACAGCATCGGAAGTGCGTGCGTCGATTTCATGGGTTTCATTCCCTTGGCTACAAATTAATTTCGCAAAGAAAATTCCATCTACTAAGTTGTAAATCAAAACTTCGTCAATGCTAATATCAAAAGTTTCAGAAAATGATTTGAAAAGGTCGTGCGTTAGTGGACGACTAGGCGTCATCTTTTCGATTTCCACCGCGATAGCCTGCGCCTCAAAACTACCAATGATGATAGGAAGGCGTCTGTTGCCATTTATTTCGCCCAAGACAAGTGCGTATGCTCCTGATTGTGTTTGGCTATACGATAAGCCAACAATATCTAACTTAAGTTTCTTCATCCGAACACCTTCAATGATACAAAGATGTGAATATTAATGCCAAAAAAAAAGTAGCACGCGCATTTTTTGTACGTACTACCTTAATATAGATATGATTTTGTTTAGTTTCCTTTATATGCTTTTAACGCTTCTATCAATTTCGGAACTATGACGAAAGCATCGCCTACGATTCCGTAATCAGCTACCTTAAAGAATGGTGCTTCTGGATCTTTGTTGATCACCACAATAGTTTTCGATGAACTAACACCTGACAAATGTTGAATTGCGCCTGAAATGCCTATTGCAATGTATAAATTTGGACTTACGACGATTCCTGTCTGACCGACATGCTCCGAATGTGGTCGCCAGCCTGCATCAGAAACAGGTTTTGAACAAGCTGTAGCTGCGCCTAATACTTCCGCTAATTCTTCAACCATTGCCCAATTTTCTGGTCCTTTCATTCCACGGCCTGCTGACACAACGATTTCTGCTTCGGGAAGTGATATCTTATCTTTTGCACGAACAATATCTTTTACAATTGTTCCAAAATCCGATGCTTCCACAGGTGCAGAAAAAGTCTCAACCTGTGCAGAACCGCCAATCTCTTTAGCTGCATAGCCATTTGGATTTACCGTTATTACTTTTACGGCTGACTCTACAATGATGTTTGCAATAGCTTTATTTGAAAATGCAGTTTTCTTAATTTCAAATCTATCACCCGAAATTGTCGGAATAGTCGCTGCTCCAGATACTAAACCTGCTTCCAGTTTGGTCGCGATACGCGGTGCCAATCCTTTCCCACTAAAAGTATTTGAAAGTACTACTACAGTAACATTTTGTTGCTTCGCCGCGGATGCAATGATTGCAGCGTAAGCTTGATTCACAAATGATTTTAAATCTTCATTCGATACGTGTAATATTTTGGAAATACCATATGCACCCAATTTACTCAATTCCTCTTGAGGAAAATCCCCAACAGTAATTCCGATAGCTTCAGTGCCTAATTGTGTAGCAATGTCTTTCCCGTAAGTTGCCACTTCAAAAGCAGACTTCTTTAGTTGCCCCTCTGTATTTTCTATATATACTAAAACTGACATAATCTTTTCTTTATTCTAGGTTAGATAACTTTAGCTTCGCTGTGTAGTAGATTCACTAACTCATTAATGTTGTTTTCGTCGATCAATTTTACGTTTCCTCGCGCTGGGGGTGTACTGTAATTATTGATTTTAATCAATGGTTTGACTTCAATAGGTTCAACCACTTCCAAAGGTTTTGTTCGTGCTGCCATAATACCACGCATATTTGGAATTTTCGGTTCAGCAACCCCCTCGGCTGTTCCTACAACCAATGGTAATGATGCACAGACAACTTCTTTTCCCCCCTCAATCTCACGTTCTATACTAGCTTGACTTCCTTCAATTTTTAGTCCTTTAGCAATAGATACCGAGGGTAAATTCAAAAGTTCAGCAACCATTGCGGCAACTTGCGAACCGTTGTAATCAATGGATTCACGTCCTGTTAATATCAAATCAAAAGAATGCTTTTTGGCATAATCGGCAATTTGATTAGCCACAAACCACGCATCAGCTGGACTCGCATTTATTCGAACTGCATTATCGGCGCCAATAGCCAATGCTTTACGAATCGTTGGTTCGGTATGGGCTTCGCCCACATTGATCACCGTTACAGTTCCGTTTGCTCCTGAGTTCGTAAGTTCGATTGCTTTTGCCAAAGCAATTTCATCGTAAGGATTGATAATATATTGGACTCCCGCTGAATTAAATTCAGAATTGTTATTCGTAAATGTAATTTTAGATGTAGTATCTGGAACATTACTTATACAAACTAATATTTTCATGTTTATAAGGTTTTCAATTAAGTTTATCTAGTTATGCTTGCTTATCAAATATAGACAAATAATTTTAATTTGCTATGCAAGCATAGGAAATTATTTTGTAGAATATATTCTTTTGTGTTGCAATAGTTTATTTTTGTAGTATGAATCGAATTGAACAGTTAGAAGAGTTTTTGCGTGAAAGCCCACAAGATCCGTTCTTACATTATGCTTTGACCATGGAATTCCTGAAAGGGGATGATATTGCCAGAACACGTGCGGGCTTTGAGAATATGTTAACTAATTTTCCTGACTATGTTGGAAGCTATTATCATTTTGGAAAATTTTTGGAAAAATTAAGGGAATCGGCAAAAGCAGAAGAAGTTTATAAAAAGGGTATTTTAGTGGCTACAAAAATGCGCAATAACCACGCTAAAGGAGAATTGATGGGGGCTTTGAATATGTTACTTGGGATGGATGACGAAGAAGATTGTTAAATTTTAAGAAAAAAATTAATAACCAGTGTTTTGGTATTCTTTTTGAATAGCTTAAAACATTATGCGTTGGTTGTTATCTATATCGTTTTTGCTTATTCTGATAGCTGTTGCTCTTAGCTGTGTCAACAATCAGAAGTCTGTCGCGGCAAAGGATAAAACTGAAAGCATGGAGGTTTTATCAGCTAATTTGGCTGGATATTACAGTGGTGATTTACCTTGCGTTGATTGTGAGGCGATAAATACAATGCTCGAATTGCATAAGGATAACTCCTATGTTTTACGTTACATGTATGAAGGCAAATCCGAAGATCAATTTATAAAAGAAGGGGAGTGGTCGATCAAAAAAAATACGCTGACCCTGGAAGGTGTTGATTATCAGTATAAAATAAATCCGGACTATTTGATTCAACTTGATCTTGAGGGCAACGAAATCAAAGGAGATCTAGCTGAGAAGTATCAATTGTCACGAATCCGATAAATTTAAGTATATTATAAACAGGGCTGAATTTTTTCAGCCCTGTGTTGTTAATTGTGTTCGCAAATTTCTTTCAACTTCGCAACTACGGTATCAATTTCTTCTTTTGTATTATTCTTACTAAATGAGAATCTGACCGATGGTCTATCTGGATTGGCATTAATTCCACGTAAAACATGGGATCCGATGTCTGAACCCGAGCTACAAGCGCTACCGCCAGAAGCGGAAATACCAGAAATATCCAAATTGAATAACAACATATCGCTCATATCTTTACAAGGTAAGGAAACATTTAGTACAGTATACAAGGAATTAGCTGGATCAAGATTTCCATTAAATTCAATAGTTGGAATTGCTTTTTTCAATTCTTCGATCATGTAGCTTTTCAATCCTTGAATATAAGCTTGATGTTCTTCCATATCACGGTAAGCAATTTCCAGAGCTTTTGCTAGTCCGACAATCCCATACACATTCTCTGTGCCGCCACGCATATTACGTTCCTGCGCACCACCGAAAATTAGTGGCTTTATTTTATTATTGCCATTGATATATAAAAATCCGACACCCTTAGGACCATGGAATTTATGACCAGCACCTGTTATAAAATCAATTTTGAGCTCAGACAGATCATGTTTATAGTGTCCCATTGTTTGTACAGTATCCGAATGGAAAATAGCATGGAATTGCTGACAGATCTCAGAAACTCTTTTGATGTCTGTAAGATTGCCGAGTTCATTGTTTGCATGCATTATGGAAACTAAAGTACGTGGATTTTTCGCCAACAATTCCTCCAGCTGATTTAAGTCAATATTTCCTTGTGCATCTAAGCGTAACAAATCCAACTGAATCTTGTCATTCTTTGCTAATTCTTCCAGCGTATGCAAAACCGCATGGTGTTCTATAGGAGTGGTAATCGCGTGAGTAATGCCGTATGCCTCAATCGAACGAACGATAGCCATATTATCTGCTTCTGTACCACCTGAAGTAAAGAAAATTTCTGCTGGTGAAGCATGTAGAAGATTGGCAATAGTCTTTCTTGCTTTTTCAACTATAGTTTTAGCCTGACGACCATGAGCATGAATTGATGAAGGGTTTCCATATTCATTTTTCATGGTTTCTACCATTACTTCAATTACTTCTGGGGCTAAAGGAGTGGTAGCGGCGTTATCTAGATATATGTGCATTCGGCAAAATTAGGCATTTGAAAAAAGTTTTCGAATTATTTTTTGTATTTCGAAATAATCAACAGAAGAAATGACAATAAACTACCAAATAACCCGAAATATACAATCAAATCTCCATTTTTTGTATAAAATGTCTTTTCGTCGTTTAAATTAATTTCTTGTGATAACGCAGTGGGTACCCACCATTCCGTATGCTGCACGATATCACCTTTTTGATTTATAAAGCCAGAAATTCCTGTATTTGCGGAGCGTGCTACCCAACGTCTATTTTCTATAGCGCGAAGTTTTGCATAAGCCATGTGTTGGTCTTTCCCAGAAGTGTTTTTCCACCAACCATCGTTAGTCATTACAGCGATAAATTGCGCACCATTTTTTACATATTCTGCAACATAATCACCCCAAATGGACTCGTAACAAATTGTTGGTGCTGCACCTATTCCACTTTGAGAATATAACACTTTCGGCTCTGCATCTTTACCATAACCTCCTGTTGTGCCACCAAAATGATCGAACAATGGTGTCATAAAAGCCAACCAATTGCCAAATGGCAATTGTTCTACACCAGGAACAAGTTTTGATTTATGGTAATATTGTAAAATACTTGAGCCATCTATTAAGGTCGAACCATTGAAGCTATCTACATAACTCGCCCCAAATGGTCGTGCAGTGTTGGTCTGTTTATCTTGATAAATTCTGTAACTTTCGATTCCTGATAATACATTTCCGTTATGATATTCGCCTAAGAAATTCACAATTCTTGTATAAGAAGGATATTGTCTAAAATCTTCTTCATTAATTCCTCCGCGTTCGGAAATGGCTGTTTCTGGCCAAACAAAAAACTCGGTATTGGGCTTCGCGACACTTTTCGAAAGCGTAATCAAATTTTCCAATTGTTCGGCTGGAGAAATGGATCCAAACTTTTGGTAAGGATCTATGTTAGGCTGTACAACGACTATTTCTGAAGGATTAATAGGTTCTTCGTAACTGTAATATTGAGTTACCGAAATCAAAATCGGCAACGCGATGACACCAATTCCTAATGAAAGAATAATCTTCTGCGAATACGCTTGTACCTTGTGTTTGTATTGCCAATAAAATAAGAAAGCCAAAATATTCACAATCCATATCCATAATGTACCCCCATAAACTCCCGTCACGCTGTACCATTGAATTATTTGATGAAAATTGGCAAATCCGTTTCCTAGCGTCATCCATGGAAATGCTAAATCCCACGTTTGATGTAAGTATTCGTATCCAATCCAAAGTGATACTAAGCATATCAAAGATATTGAAACAGATTGTTTTTTACGGAGTTCGTAATACATTCGAAATACAGTTGCCATGAGTAATGGCGCCAGTCCGAATGGTATGAGGGATATTAGAAGTGATACCCAAGATGGCAATACGGCATTCAATGAATTAAATACCCAATAAATAGAAGCTGTATTCCAAACAAAACCGGTAAGAAAGGATGCCCAAAATATTTTAGTTCCTTTTTTGGCAAAATCGTCACGAATAATTTTTTCAACTGCTACTAATAAAGGTACGAAGCCGACAAGTAACAATACACTACTGTATGGAATTGGTGGCCATCCTAACCAAAGAACAAAGGCACTTAAAAGTGCCAGTAAATAATTTTGTTTCACGTGCTATATTTATAACTGTGCTAGAATTTCTGCTTTTTTATTTTCGTATTCCGCTTGCGAAATCAACTGTTTGTCGTAAAGATTTTTCAGTTTCTTTAGCTTTAAAGTCAATTCATCTTCAACTTCTTCTATCTCAGTAGCTGGCGGAGTGTAAATTGGAGCTTGATAAGTTTGATTCACAGGCGCAGTATACGTGTGGTCTTGTGTTACAACAGTAGGCTGCTCGATTTCGATAACTTTTGGTGGTTCTTCTATTTTTGGAAGTGTAGTTTCTTCTACTTTTTCGACATAAATATCACGAACTGGAACGACTGGTTTTGAAATCGATGGCTGTGTTTCAACAACTGGCTTTGGCTCAGCCTTCTTTGGACTTGATTTTATTTCTTCCAAAACTTCTTTTATAAGCTGGTATAAGCGTCTAGCTTGGGTTTTTGGGATATAATCTATGCTCAGATTTTCACCAGTAAATGGGATAACTGTTACTTTTGAACCAAAAATTTCTTCTTTGAAAGCGATATCTTTAATATCTTTCCAATCAAAGATTTCAAAATTTGTTGCCAAACCCAATTTTGTGAATTCACACAAGAATATACGTTTGTTACTAATCGCAATACTGTCCGGCAATAAAGTTACAGCTGGTTTTTTCTGTAAAGCAATATAGCTAACGACTTCATCTTGATTCAACATCGTAGAAATCTTAGAGTATATCTTCTCGATCACTTTTGGATCTTGACCATCTTGTACAAATTTATCTAAGCTCATAGTAAAGTGATAAGTTAAATTCTTGTTTATTTATTCTGCTCCTGCTACACAAAATACAAATTCTCCCTTAATCGCATTGTTTTCAAAATGTAATTTTAGCTCCGCTAAAGTTCCCCTTACATTTTCTTCGTACAATTTACTCAATTCTCTGGATATAGAAGCTTGTCGTTCTTCGCCAAAGTAGGTTATCAATTCTTCAATGGTTTTTAAGATTCGATGCGGTGATTCATAAAATATCATTGTTCTTTTTTCATCAGCAAGCTGTTTCATTCGGGTTTGACGACCTTTTTTCACAGGAAGAAAACCTTCAAAACAAAACCTATCATTCGGTAATCCAGAATTTACCAACGCAGGAACAAAAGCGGTTGCGCCAGGCAAACATTGTACTTCTAGTCCCTCTTTAATGGCTTCACGCACCAATAGAAAACCAGGATCTGATATTGCAGGTGTACCTGCATCAGAAATCAAGGAAATAGTTTGTCCTTCTTTCAAAAACTTGATTATTTCCGAAACAGCCTTGTGTTCATTGTGCTGGTGATGCGCAAATACTTTCTTCTCGATGCCAAAATGCTTAAGCATGGGCGCACTTGTACGCGTATCTTCTGCTAAAATCAAATCTGATTCTTTCAAAATACGTATCGCACGGAAAGTCATATCTTCCAAATTGCCGATTGGCGTAGGGACTAAATATAGCATACCTCAAAGGTACGTAATATAAGGTAGTTGCAAAACGATGTGATAAAAAAGACTTAAACACGGCGTCTAAGTCTTTAGGAAAGCTGTAATGGAAAAATTTATTCTATTATAAGAACGGTGTTATTCTCAATATTGCTACAGTGTTAACGTTTTGTTTTCTGGCAAATTTTAATGGATTGTCTGCCTCAGTTTCTTATCTTTGTGCCCATAAACTCAAAATAATATGTTGCAGTTAAATTATATCCGTGAAAACAGGGATGCGGTTATTGAAAGATTAGCCGTTAAGAATTTTAAAGATGTAGCTTTGGTTGACGAAATCATTAGCTTGGATGAACAACGTCGCAAGATTCAGAATGAGTCCGATGCGTTAGCTGCAGAAGCAAATTCGTCCGCTAAGCAAATCGGTGATTTGATGCGTCAAGGTAAAAAAGAAGAAGCTGAAGCGATCAAAGCAAAATCGTCCGGATATAAAGAGCAACAAAAACAATTTTTAGACAAATTGGCTGAAGTAGAATCTGCATTGCAGGAGAAAATTGTGCAATTGCCAAATTTGCCTCATACATCAGTTCCTCGAGGGGTTTCTGCTGATGATAATGAAGTCGTATTTACACACGGCGAAGTCCCGACTCTAACAGATAATAAAGTGCCACATTGGGAATTGCTGACAAAATATGATATAGTTGATTTAGAATTAGGGGTAAAAGTTACAGGTGCTGGTTTCCCGGTTTATAAAGGAAAAGGTGCGCGTTTACAACGTGCTTTGATTAACTTTTTCTTGGATCAAGCTGCCGAAGCAGGATATACTGAGGTGCAGGTTCCGATAATGGTAAATGAAGCTTCAGCTTTTGCGACAGGGCAATTGCCAGATAAGGAAGGTCAGATGTATCATGTGACGAATGATGATTTGTATTTGATTCCTACTGCTGAAGTACCAGTGACAAACTTGTATCGTGATGTGATTGTGAAAGAGGAGCAATTCCCAATCAGACATTGTGCGTATACGCCATGTTTCCGTCGTGAGGCGGGTTCATATGGTGCGCACGTACGTGGCTTGAATCGTCTTCACCAATTCGATAAAGTAGAGGCTGTACAAATCGTACACCCAGAAAAATCATATGAAGTATTGGAAGAAATGAGCCAGTACGTACAAGGTTTGTTGCAAAAATTAGAATTGCCGTATCGTGTATTGCGTTTGTGTGGCGGTGATATGAGTTTCACCTCAGCATTGACTTATGATATGGAAGTGTATTCAGCTGCGCAAGAACGTTGGTTAGAAGTGTCTTCGGTATCTAACTTTGAGACATTCCAATCAAATCGCTTGAAAGTACGTTTCAAAAATGCGGATGGTAAGATGCAATTAGCACATACGTTGAATGGTTCTGCTTTGGCATTGCCACGTATTGTAGCTTCTATTTTAGAAAACAACCAATCTGATAAGGGAATCAAAATTCCTGCCGCATTGGTGCCTTACACAGGTTATGAATATATTGATTAAAATCAAGGTTAGATATATTGAAAATGGCTACATAATTCTGTAGCCATTTTTTTATAAAACGGAGCGTAAAACCCACAGGTCTTTAGCCTGTTGGATGTAAGCGACTAACCCTGATTGAGAATATACTCACGAATAGTATCAGGAGATGCTTCACCTATTGAACAAACAAAATAACCATCAGACCAGAAAGTATATTCTTTCCAAAAATGTTTAAATAAGAATGACCTGTGTGGTGAACGCGAAATGTAATAAGTAGATTCTTGTTTTAACTTGCGAACAATAGAAGTAATTGAAACACGAGGGATATATCGAATAAGAAAATGGATGTGTTCTAAATCAGATTCAAACACTTCAATTTCAAAATCTGAATTAGAAGTAATGTTTAAGAGAAAAGAACGCATATCATCTTTTAACTGACCGACAAGTTACTTTTTACGATACTTGCAAACGAAGATTAAATGACACTTTAAGTAGTGTTTTGAACGATTTGTGCTGATGTAATTACTTTTTTTAGACATAGTAGCGAATTTTTTTGTGAATGTTTCTCAATGAAAATGGAAATATTTACAAAAAACGTATCGGACTGCATAAGTAAAATGTATCTTTGCATAAAATAAAACTATTTAATAGTAGAATGAAGATAATTTTTCGGACATATGAATTTGAATTGCAGCCAACACAAGAGCAAAAAGTGTTGTTGGATAAGCATTTTGGATGTATCCGTTAC
>NZ_VIQM01000021.1 GCF_008520265.1 Sphingobacterium cavernae | reverse complement strand
GACCGCTTTTTCATCGTTTTAAACAAAATATTGAAATATTATGAACTTGTAGCTCACACAGTGGATAAACACTGACAAATTCCTGTCAAACTAAAAAAGGCCGCCTCAATTATTTTGAGACGGCCTCCTTTGGATAATCTCGTCGAGAATGCGATTCACCTCTTTGTCCCACTTATTATACCCGAAACATTCTTTATGAAATACGAATAATGACTGATTTTAAAAATATCGACATACTGAAAATAAATGTCTAACTCAATTATTTTATTCTTAGCGTATCCGTAATAACGTTAGTTCTATTACATTTGAGGTAATCTCCTGGCGGAATGAGAATCTCTTTTCCTTTTAGTGGATTACAAACGTAACTTAATACTTAAAGTCTCTTTGGCTTCTATGATTATATACTTACTTTCAGTAATATCCTTTTTATTTTGAGAAATACTGATTTCATAAAAATCCATGTTTGAGTTAGACTCTTTCAAAGACTTTATCGCTATTACCGGATTAATTGATATCGACTCAAGGGTGTAACGTTAAATAAAAATGTTGAACCAGTCACTCCTTTACAGGATAATTTTCACACGGCCGCATACACCTAATATAATTTTTTTTTGATCGTTTATATTTAAATTATACAACGGGTCACAACTACTAGTTAAAACTAACAAAATTATTAAAACAAAGTTTTTAATCTAATATAGTTAATTTAGAATTGGCACATAAGGACTCCCTGCCCTAAATAGCCTTTCTGTTTCCATAGCTTGGTATTCCAGTCCAAGAGGATTATTGTGTACGTTGGCACCAAGATCTAGGCCAAATAAATCCTATTTTCAAAACGTCTCTACTTTAAATCTCTAAAAACTTTTGAACCCCATTCTCCATTTTGATAAATGGGTTAGCGTATTGACCTTTTGTTAAGTTATAAAAGTAATGTAATTCGATTTTTTTCCATTCAAATAACATGCTTCAAAAATCTTTTGCCAACTTCCTTTTTGAACTAAATTTAAATTCTGTCCATATTTAATATCTACATAATTCCCTCTCACATCACTGACTAACTGACTCCCACAAAAAACTTCTCACTCAATGAACCATATACTTTAATTCCTTGTATCGGCTACCCATAAGTATATGAAAAACCTTTGCGTGATATTTCTGTAGTATTATGAACAACCTTAAAGCCATCAAATCGATCAGCTTTCCTATTACAATAGAATTAATATATATATTAGACATAGTACCTCTAACCTTCAGAGTTTCTCCTCCTCTCAATTGTTAATTTTAGATTGGTACATGGGGGGAATACCGACCATAAGATATCCTTTCAACATCATTCTTTCTATGTTGTAACTTTGAAGTTCTATTAATTTTTTAGATTAATTTTTAACGTATCAATACGAATAGAAGTTCCATCACAAACAACTGCGGTTGGTTCTACAATTATGAAAATCTGCGGATTGGTATTGTTTTTAATGTTATCATCCCATATCGAATAATCTCTAAAATCAAAACTTAAACTTTTTCCTATTTCTACTTCAATTGTGTCATCAATTATTTTCCCATTACTAAGAGTGCATAAAAATATTTTTTCATATTTCGTTACTTAATAAGGATAAAAAGGTCTACCTCCTTGATAATTTCCTTGTACTTTCATAGTTTCATATTCTAAAGTTCCTTGTGTACGATATACATTGGTCCAATCTCCAGTTAAAGAAAAAGCACGGAGATATTCAGAAATAGTACGACCATAGAAATTAGCAAAGTCCATTTTGTTTTGTTGATAGTAATGGTAACTCTCATGAATTCTTTCTCCATCTGAACCATCGATTGAATTTACATATGCAGTTCGTCCCCAAGCAATTCCTGTACCTCCCAAGAATGTAGCAAGCCCACCCCCTCTATGAACAGGTCTATTACTTCCATGCGGAATATAGCTATCATCAAACGGTCTCGCTGCACCAAACATACCCAAATTGAATAAAGTAGTACTAGCGCCACCTATTGCTCCTCCGACAGCACTTTGCCAAAGATTACCTTTGCCGCCATCAACGGCCCATCTATGGTTATCTCCTCTACCGAGATTATTTGACATAAAGACCTTCCTGTCCAAAAAACACCTATTCTTTAATAAATCTATTTGTACTGTCAGGTTTGGAATATGTATGAAAAAACCTTAAGGTATCTTGAATAGAACGTACTTTTTTATCATAATTGCTATAAACCTGCTCAATAACAAATATTGTATCATTCAATATTTTTGCATGGTAAACATTGGTTTTTGCACCGCCTCCCGAAGATGGCTCCCACTTTTCAAATTCCAAAATATTATCTTTTTTAATATTGTATATCCCCCAGTCCAATATTAGATCCTCTTTACGATAATAATTTGAAAACTTTTTTAAGTCTAAATCGGTCGATAATTTATCAACCTCCACTCCCCCATTAAAAACAACCCCATTTCTATAGAAAAAAAAGAAATTAGACCATTTAGAGCCTTCATAAACATCAATATACTTTTTTGTTGATAAATAAATTCCGTCAATTCTAAGTGGAAGAATTGTTTTCTCGTAATTTCCTCTCTCAATAGTCAGCTCCTGATGCTTGCACGCAGAAAGCATACATAAAATAATTATAAAGCTATTTATTATTCTTACCAAGTTGTAAATAAATTAGGTCGTCTGAATCCATAATAAAATCCCTGATTTGCAGCACTAGGAATGATTCGAAAATGTTTGGCCATTCCTTTTTGCAGGAAGTCATGAGCAAATCGATTTTGACCAATATGTCTTATTCCTTCGGAATTCCAACCCACGAAATTGGATTTATAGCCCAAAGTAAGACTTCCAAGTCTATAACTTAACCTCTCGTTAGTATAGTGTATCCCATCTCTACTTTCTCTGCTTCCACTTGGTCCTGGATCTCCTGTTGCAAAATGCATTCCTATATTCATATCTTAATAGTTTACTCCTACTCCCGTCGTACGCCATCTATCTCCTCCATCAGATGTAGGCAACCCCCAAATAAAATCATTTTCATACCTTAATCCCCAATTATTACCATAAGCGACTATAAACCCTGTATTCTGCCCAATACCACCGCCACTAAAATAGCTCGTCCCCAGACCTGCCTTAAAACCATTACCACCTACCGCTATTTCACCTCCAAACCGTCCTTCAAAAAAATTTTCACCAGTAAACAAATGTTTTGTCCATGCCGTACCACCAACCCGAAATCCTACATCTAAATTATCAGATCTGTAACCAACACCTACATTGGCGCCCAATCCCAATCCACCAACGCCCATAAAATAACGTAGTGCTTATACCAATTGAGAAGTTATCTCCTAATGGAATATTAATTCCTGGAAGATAAGAACTAGCTACACCTATTGCTGCACCAAGAGCCTGTTGTCCTATCGTTGCTGGCATTGTAAACGAATATGACGTCACAAATTCCTTTGTTGCAGCAGAAGAGATCGTTGTTCCTACAACGCTTAATCCTGTTAAGTATCCACTAACACCTCCAATGATTCCTGCCTGAACCCAACCGTTGAAAAAAGATCTGTCTTGTACTACATTAGAGATACCATTAGCCAATATTCCAACTCCAATACCAACTAAGATTGGAACAAATAAAAACTCCCCATCTGGATCTACGTACACCATCGGATTATTCAGTGCATAGCTGTAGCGGTTAAAGTTTTGCGTACCGAATGGATCCTGGACATAATTGTCCGGCGATAAAAATCTACCCAATCGCGCATCATACAACTGGAATTGCAACTAAATAGTGGAGACAATTTTAAGCTGCAATTCCAAGCTCTAGGTTTGGTTATAAAAAGGTAGTGTAAAGCAAACTATATCAGTGAGCTATATATACATCCCCTTCGATCCCATATCTACAGCCCAACTTGCAGTCCCAGAAGTTAAAGTATCTAGAAAATTATCTTACGAATATAATTTTGACATCATGCCCCAATAGTTTCAAATACATAAGAGCGATCAAGATTGATAAACAAATTCTTTTCAAATAATTTATTAATCGGAGAAATATTTAAGTCTATCAATATCTTTTATAAATTCAAAAATCTACTGTTGCTGCATTTGATTATCACTTTCATACAGCTTCTTCGAAGACGATACATCATTTTTATACATAAGCTATTTTTTCTTTCCATAAGCTGGGTACATCTTTACATTCCGCATAGCGTCGTTTGGTGGGTAAGATAAATGAAAATCCATTTTTTGTAGATCTTGTAAACTTAAGTCATAACGTTGCAATAGCATATCATCAGCCTGAGCGGTAGAAACGTGTACTTTAGTTGCATTATACTTTTCTACCTTTTCACCATCCAGAATAAAAACCATGACTGTATCAGAAGGGATCCGTCTCCCATCTTTAAATACGATTTCCCAAAAAGACCTCATTACAAGAGCAGTATTATTTCGTTGATGAGGTTCTACTTTATAAATAGAAGGCGCTGAAGATGAAGGGATTGTTGTTAGAGCTGAAGTGTCAGGATATGAAAATCCAAAATAAGCATAAATAGCCTTTTCCGAATTATTTATTACCACTATACTTTTATGGTGATTTTCATCTTCCTTAACACATGCTTTCGACATCAAAAGCATAGATAAAACTATAAGAAAAACCGTTAGTTTGAATATATTCTTCATTTATTCTATTGTTTTAAGTTTAACACATTTATAATTCCTGGAACTATTATAGTTGGCCCCAGTAAATAATCCCACCACTTGACACGAATACGGCCTTCTTTCAATGCTAATTGATTGACTGAGTCATTATAACTCAAAGACCAATTATAGCCCTTTATGGGATTTTGGACACTAAACCAATTGTTGCTATTAAATCCTGGTACATTCTTCATAAAATACTCATAAGCCCTAATATTTGCATTCATCTCTACAGCATGATTATCATGATCAGCACTTCCCATAGCATCAATAAAACTAGGTATAGCATATCGTTGTAAATAAAAGGGACCTGAAGATTGACTTTGCAGGTAATGACCATATTCATGTTGGAATAGAGAGTTATTAGGACTAGCTTTAATTCCTCTATTCCCAATAATGAAATTCCCCAGAGCAAAAGCTCCCCAATTTTCAGAATAGGTCTCCGTTACAGTAGCCCCTCCATAATAGTCAACACTTTTAACAGCTCCAAATAAATTTGCTCCACTGGCCGAAACATATCCTAGACTCGTTTGAACAGACTGCCAAGTGAAACGAGAAAGCAGCTCCCAAGATCTACCCCAAAAATTTTTATTTTGATCAGTTTTCCATAATCCCATATCTATAGCAAAACCTTTACTAACAGAACTACCAAAATCACTCCATGCATCTTTAACGTATTGCTTGTCCGCATTCCAAAATTCCAATCCACCACTAAATATGCTTTTAAAAAAACCACCGACAACACCAAAAAGTGTTCCTAAAATAAACTCCCCACTCGGGTCTACATACACCATCGGATTATTCAGAGCATAACTGTAGCGGTTAAAGTTTTGCGTACTGAATGGATCCTGAACATAATTGTCCGGTGATAAAAATCTACCCAATCGCGCATCATACAACCTACCGTTCATATGGATCAATCCCACAGAGAGCAGATGTTCATGTCCCGTATATCCTCGATCTAAGATAAGAAAATTGGAGAGATTATTATTACTACCATCGGTCAACTTTGCAATATTTCCCCAAGCATCAAACTGCCGCTTCTCCATAACCGTACCAGTATCATCCGTTACCAATACAATACTACCCAGATAATCACGCTGCAGGAAGAATAGCCCCTGTGGAGCACCAGAGGTGCCCACCACCTTTTTCCAAATGGCTGGTGCTGAATAAGCATCACCTCCCAAATATAAGATAAATGACAAATCACCCGTAGTCTGATCTTTTGTAACCTCAGCACTGCCATCCTGCGCATAGTGACGGCGGTACCTACGCAATGTCATATCAACCAGTTTCTTTGACCTACTTTCTTGGTACACTATTCACTGTCCTAGCGATCAAATTATACCGCTTGATTATTGTGTCTTGAACTCAACGATTAACCTTGATAGAACCATTCCATTCTTATCAGATTACTCAGCAATTAGGAGCTATTTACATTTAGACAGTACTGGACGATTAGCACATTCAAAATTCAAAAATTGGTTTTCGGATTCAGAGAAAATCATTATTGATGAGATGGATCTTATCAAGAAAAATCATCCAGACTTTTTAGGTAAAGATCTGAATGACTTCCTGATCTACACCTAATTTATTATTTGCAAGATGTGTTTACGTAAAACATTCTTCTTCGATACTCGAAAAAAGAATGCCTTACATAAACTATCCCGTTGGTCTTCATTACTAACAATTTTAAAAAAAAATATGAAAAATAGAATCATTAAAGACAAGCTTATTTCATTGAGACTTGATGAAAAAGAATATAACAGAGTTATAAAGTTAGCTAGTATAGCTAATCTACCCATTTCAACTTATGTAAGAAAAGCTGCAATTTCTAAGGAAATCAAACCTCGATTTACGGCAGATGAAAAAGCCTATTTTCAAAACTTGTCAGCTATCGGTAACAATATCAATCAGCTTAGTAAATATTACAACTCAAAGAATGGTAAAGTAGACGATTTGACTCATCAAAGATTACTGAACACACTAGATCACTTAGACAATCTAGTCAATAAATTACTCGATCATGGTAGCTAAAATAATCCTTAATCATGCTTCGGGCTTTGGTAATATTTGCGCCTACACGATGGATCGTGAAAAAGCTAAGATTATTCATACAGAAGGTATTCGTTTAGGATCATCACAGTTTATTGCCGAACAATTAAACATGTATGCTAACTCTAATAACCGAGTAAAATATCCTGTCGGACATATTGTTCTGTCCTTTTCAAAGGAGTTGAATGGAAAACTATCCGATAACGTACAAAAATTCATTGCGATGGACTATTTGACTAAAATGGATATAAAAAACACAGCTATTGCAATTGTTGCTCATTCAGATAAATCACATCCACATGTACATATTTTGTACTCGAAAAATGACTTTAATGGTCGAAAAATCAACGATTCACATAGTAAGTTAAAATCTTTAAAAGCTGTCAATGAATTAAATATCAAATATGGACTTAAAAACGAACGGATTAATTCTCCTTTTACGGACAGTAAATCCAAGTACTATATCGCCAAGAAAGAGCTAAAATATGCTATTCACAATGCTATTCATGGAAAAAGTAAAGTTGGAAATTGGAATGATTTACAGAAGTTGCTAAACCTAAAAGGTATTCATACTGAATTTAAGACCAAAGGTAATTCAAATGAAATTCAAGGCGTATCCTTTTCGAAAGATGGTTTTAGATTCAAAGGTTCTGAAATCAGCAGAGAATTCTCTTTCTCTAAAATTGAACAGACTTTTCAAGATACTAAAGAAATTTCAAACTCACTGAGCAACATTTCTTCAGTTATAACAATAGCATCAGAGTCCTTTAAATCTAAAGAGCAAAATCAAGTCCTCAATCTAATTTTTGATCTAGCCTCTGGTATCCAAGCGGAACAAGAAAATGAAAATCAACAAAAAAAGCGTAAAAGTAAATTGAAATATTAAAAACTATGGAACAAATACAGCAAAAATTAATAGAAATAGAGATCTTAATGGACACTATTAATAAAGAACTATTGAACTTATCTCCTGACATAACAGCGAAAAATGAGCAAACAGCGAACCTTAACAAATCTTTAATTGAAAATTTGAACGTGCTAAAAGATTTAATCGTTAGTAGAGAGAAAAATCTAAATAGTTTCCTACAAGCTTTAGGTCCTTATTTTCTAACCATTGACCAATACAAAGGAATTGCTCCGGCTATCGAAAATATCATAAATGATTCTATCGAGAAATTAGAAGTCAAACGTAATTCTTTAATAGACTCAGTATCTGCTATTCCTGAAAAAACATTGGTTATAACCAAGCATACACTTGATTATAAATCACTAAGTGTAATATGCATTTTCTCATTTTTATTTTGTGGAATACTCTTTTGCTTTGGTCAAATATGGATACTTAATAAAAATTTAGAGCAATCAAATTCTTTTGAAGTTAAGTACCGAATGCTCAATTTAGAATATCCATTAGTCGCCAACACCTTAGATTCTATATACCGAAGAAATCCTGAAAAAGTGGAAGAAACAGTGATTAAAAAAGAAGAAGAACAACGATTGAGATGGAGTATCAAAGAAAAGCAACGAGAGATTAGAGAGTTACAAGACGATTAATTCTTAAAAGACTTTAGGCATCGAGCCTAAAGTCTTTTTTTCTTCAATTAAATTAATCGCCAAGTTACTTCGTCTGTCTGACATGCTCCATCCCTCAAATTCCTACACACCCAATAAAACAGTTCAAAAAATGGGTATCCATTCTTGGTGAATGGAGCCTCCTTCACTTCGTCATTTTTATCCTGTTTTCTTTTGCTTAGTTAGCCTTAGACTCGTAAGCCATTCAGCGTTAATTCAATTTTCAATTCATTTAAAATTTACAAACATGAAAAAGAACTTTATCGCTAATGAACTAAAATTAAGCTACCACAGAAACCCTAAATTGTCCACTGAAAATTTCAAATGCATCAACAACTCTAGATTAATAGACAAAACATTCCGTATGATCTGGGATATGGACGAATTCGAAATTAGAGAAAGTTTTTATGCTTTATATTTCAACACTAAGCTTGATGTTGTTGCGTATAGAAAAATAGCCGATGGTGGCCTCGATGCTGTGATGGTCGATATGCGATTGATTATGTCTTCTGCACTATTGTGTAACGCTACACGAATAGCTGTTGCGCATAACCACCCCTCTGGAACCATGACACAAAGTTCTGCTGACAGGGCTTTAACAAATAAAATCATCGAAGCAGGTAAAGTCTTAGATATACAGCTATTAGATCATATCGTACTAACTTGTGATAGATACCATTCATTTAGAGACGAAGGAGAATTTTGATTAAATATTATATTCAATCGAGATTAGGATAATACGAAAATCGTATTATCCTAATTTATAATTAAAACTTATAATGTATCGCCGCCATTTCCGAATGTTTAAATTGTATTACCTTAATTTCAAACATTTGAAAATTGCTATTCATCCATCAAAGACTGCAAAGCTTCCGCAATAGCGGGTGTTGAATAATCTCTTCCTCCCTCTAATCGAACATCGATATTTCCTTTTTTGTCTAGGATAACCGTAGTTGGAATTGCTCCCGCTAAGAAACTCGAAGGAATTTCAGAATTTGGAACATATAAAGGCATATCTAATTTACGCTTATTCATGAATTTTGAAGCACTTTTAATGTTATTGTCTACGTCAACTAATAAGAAGACAATATCCTTATTGTCTTTGAATTTATTGTATAATGTCTGAATAGAGGGCATTTCTTCAATACATGGAGGACACCAAGTAGCCCAAAAATTGATAAATATAGCTTTTCCTTTCAAATCGTCTAAAGTCACTACTTCTCCCTTTTCATTCTTAAAGGAAATTACAGATTGGGTTGGTTCAACATTAGCTGCCGACACTTCTTCTTTTGTGGTCGTAGTCTTTGCCCTATTTTCAGCTTGACCGCAGTAGACGAACACGAATGACGAGAGCACTGCGACAAGACCTAATTTTAATCTTTTTCTCATATTATCTAAATTTATAACCTACTTCTGGTACTTCTGAAAAGTAATTTGCATCCAAATCAACTGCTATTGCGCGACCTTCCACGCGAGGATTTATTACTTTATTTATTTTTAAATATTCCACAATAGCTTGATGCAGCGTAAAATCTTTAATCTCTACATTTTTTGCATTCGGCATCCGACACAATACATGCAAGGGCTCACCTGTACGATTACAAGATGCCATAGTATATTCTTTATTCAAATCAATTGGTCTCCCTTTTATCTCTACGGTCAACAAACGAGATCCCATTTCTTTTGAGCTATCAAATGTTATTTTCATACCTGCAAAACGTAGGAACCAACCACCAAAACGCTCGTTGGCATTCTTAGCAAAAACATTATTCAATTCTTTTTCGAGCCAATTCCAAATCTGTTGACCACTGACTCTACCAATTTTCATTTTTTCATCCACAGGAATCATACGCCATAAATCTTCACGCGTGATGGCTTGCTTACCATTCTTCTCAGGAACAATCGGAACACCAAAACGGAATCCATTCGAGATAGCAATATCGGCACCTGATTTCCACAATAATGCATCCGTGATAAAATTATCCATCGGATTCTCAACAACCAAATAACGATAAATTGGGGTGGAAGTGTAACCAATTATTTCCTGCATTTGCGAATGATAAGGATTGGTCAACGAATCAACAATCTGTTGTATGTGTTTATCCGCTTTATATTTTTTAGGATTAACCTCCAGCAACTCGTAATTGAAATCTGCTATTTTCCGGTTTTTAATTTTCAAATCTAATTTCCCAACGAAAGAACCAAAAGAACCCGGCTCCAATACCATTGCATATTTTCCCTTGATAGGTTGACGGACACGCTCGTGTGTGTCGCTTCCAAAAATAAAATCTACCCCATCTACCGCAGGATTATTGGCAAGCATCAGTTGCTTGGATATACCTATATGTGCGACTATAAAAAGTAGATCGACTTGTTTCTCTTCACGTAAATGTGTAATTAGTGATTTCAAATTTGCTTCTACTTCCGTAAACAAGATACCTTCACTAAACATTGGGTTCTGACGAATCGGAATTTCAGGGTCATTGTACGCAATAAAACCAATTTTCAAACCTTGCTTTTCCGTAATCCAGTAAGGGGGAAACAAGGCGGAATTGTCGGTTTCGTGATACATATTGGATACAATTACAGAAGTTTTGTATTTGGTCATAATATCCATCATGACTTGCTTACCGTAAATTACTTCCCAATTTCCTGGAATCATTAAATCGTAGTTCATTTCATTCACAATAGTTGGAAATATTGCACCTTGGCTAAGTACACTTTCTCCACTCCCTTGTATGAAATCACCTCCGTCAATCAAGAGAGTACCATTTGGATTATCATTACGAACTCCTTCGACCAAGGTCTTGATATGTGCCAGCCCTCCCGCTTCACGAAACTTTACCTTACCTTTTTCCACAAAAAGCTCATTGTGCTTATTTAGATACGCATGCAGATCTGCTGTTTGTAAGATTGTGATTGTTGTGTCTTTGCTTTTTGCCATAGCGATGGAGATACTAAGAAAAGAAATGAATATAATAGTTAAAATTCTGAACATAGTTATTTATTTTTTAAAATTAAATAGTGAGTAAGCTTCTGTATTGTTCAATATAAAAAACAATAATCCACCGCCAATAGCGACATTTTTCCATAATGGACCGTGCAATAATCCTGCATCGCTCTGTATAATTAATGTGATAGGAACTAGAATTAAAAATAAAATTAAGGCTGACCAACGCGTATATATACCTAATAAAAAAGTAATCCCAAATACAATCATCGCATAGCCCGACATACGCACTTGTGATTCCAGCGAAAGGAACTTTTCTAATAATTCGACAAATGGAGATTGTTGTAGCCGAGCTACAGTTTTAGACGTGTTTACTAGATGTGAAATACCTGCATTGATAAAAATACCAGTAACAGCCACACGAAGTATTAAGATGGATAATGGAGAAACTCCTTCTTTTTCTTTCATTATAAAGTGTTTTAAGATTTATTATTATTGAATACTACTTGCAAGAAAATGCACCGCATTCAATACTAAATCCTAAATTGCTGAAAAAGAATATGGAGTGAGTTGAGGTAAGGTTTGTGAAGTAATGCTAAGTAATCTTTTACTTGATAACTTGCTAATAATTTTTCTGAAGCTACAAATTGATTGCTGTGTGAAGGAATGATTCCTTGTAAGGAAACTTCCCGCTTTACTTGTTGGGAAGTAAATTCTGAAAAATTACAAATGGTATGGCTAATCTTAGCTACCGATTTACCATCTGCAACAAGAATGCCCCAAGATTGTTTTAAAGTTTGCTTAGCAAAACAAGGCAAACACAACATTACCATTAGCAGTACTAGACCGCTAAAACGTAAGATAGTATTCCATTTGCCTTGCATCACCACTAATATAAGCTTTTACTTTTATACATGTTGATTAATCAACGCTGTCAATTCATCTCTTTGACCTACACCCGATTTACGCCAAACAACTTCACCTTTTTTGAAAAGCACCAAGGTTGGTACCGAACAAATGGCATATTGTCCTGCTAAAGCATTGTTTCTATCTACATCAATTTTAATAATATCTGCTTGCTCGCCTAGCACATCCTTAACTTCAGACAATATAGGAGCTTGCATTTGACAAGGTCCGCACCAAGTCGCAAAAAAATCTACCAATACGGGTTTATCTTGATTGATAATATCTTGAAACGATTTACTCATAATCTTCTTATTTAAAATTTGAAAACAATAATCCGCCCATCATCGCACCATATAACGTGCTGATATAGGGATTAGCTGTAATAGCGCACGTACCATTGACGCAACCTACATATTTATAATATAGAAAACCGCCTAATGCTCCTAATAGAACACCTACTATGGTCATGCCATATTGTTTTATAAATAATTCCATCTTTATTTTTTTTAAATATGTACTAAATTAAGAAACTCTGCAAACCTAGTCAGTAACAAAAGTTACACTAATGAATCTGATAATACAGATTTACAAACGCAACATGTTCGGTATTAAATATGTTTTTCTTCGCTTTGTACCTTTCAATCCAGATATAGCCGATTTCAGATTTTAGATGAGGTGAAATTCTAATTTCATTCATCAGTTGAACACGATTATGGTCTATAGGATTCTTGCCAACTTTTCCTATTGGATTTACTAATAGTTCTTCCGAAAGGGATAAACTATAATTATCCGTAATTTGTGCTTTCAGCCCTATACGATTTCGAGCACGTAATACATAACGATTGTCGGATGTAAAATAACGACTTTCTACTGCTGCACGATTAGAGATTTGCCAATTTTTGGCAATCGATTTTTGCCATTGCCCTGCAGCTGAAAATCGAATTTCGCGACTATCTTGCACATAATCTTCTTTACTCAAATCAATTTGGCTATGCGAAAAATAGGCAAATGGCGATAAAGAAACATTAAAATCACTTCCCAAATTACGATGATACCACCATCTGAAAGATTCCAACAATGGCTTTTGAACACCTACGTTACTTTCTCTTAAATTTTGCCTGCGGTATTGTATTTCCGTATCCAGTTTATTAAACTTGTCAAAAGAATAGCCAACTGTCGCTCTCCCCCACACACTATATTCCCCTTGCGCATGAGCGACAGATAAACTAACCAATACAACTATTCCTGTTAAAATACCCTTTAACATAAAGCAAACTAGATGCTTTCCACAAGCGATTTCAATGCACGCCAGCCACCACCATTATGTACCTTTTCAAAACCTTTATTTTGTAGTATACGCATCGCTTGGCCACTTCTATTACCACTTTGACAGAAGACTACAATATTCTTTGATGTATCCAGTGAACCCAATTTGCTTTCTAACTCGCTCAATGGAATGTTCTTTGCGCCTTTTACCGTACCACCATTAAATTCTAAAGGCGTGCGTACATCTATTAGTTGTGGATTATTTTTCACTAATACCTCTTTTAAAGCTGTATCATCATTTGAAAATATTCCTTTAAATATTGATAACATAACTATTATTATTAAAATGACACTACTATTCGCTAACCAGTTTATTCCCCAACTTTTTCCATTCATTGATACCTCCATCATAAACAGTAATGTCTGTAAAACCCAAACTTTCAAAAAGTGAATAACCAATAGCTGCACGAGCTCCACTTTGACAATGAATTAGGATCGGTTGATTTTTATCTAGTTTTGACGCTTTCTCTTTTATTTCAAGCAAAGGCAAATTTGCTATACCAGCAATATGTCCTTCAGCGTATTCTTTAGCTGTACGGATATCCCAAGCTTGTATGCCTCTTCTCTGCACAGCTTTTGTCAAGTCTTCAGCTTTAATATATTTAATTGACTTCAAGTGCTCAGACGAAATATCGTTTACCACGCCTAACACATTGTCAAACCCTACACGCATCAACTTATGTGCTAATGCCTTCTCGTTGTCCTTTTCTACTATAAATACGACTTGGTCCTTATGATTTACTAATTGTGCAAACCAATTATTGAATCCTTTATTCAACTCAACATGGATAGTATTCGGATGAAATCCCTTTCCTACTTCTTTGCGAACGCGTGTGTCGATTACTTTTACCCCCTTACCAATCAGATTTTTTATTTCCGAAGCATCAATTACTGCATATCGGTCATCCAGCAACTTACAATATGTCCCATCACGATTCCACTCTTTCATCAACTTGAAATATGGAGGAGGAACAACTTGATCTGCCAATATGTATTTTATAAATTCAGCTTCTTTACCTGAATATTGTAGAGCAGGATTAGTCAATTTTTCAGCCTTCAATGTAGAAAATGGAATATTGCTCAACGTCTTTCCACAGAATGAACCTGCACCATGACCAGGCCATATTTCCAAATCATCAGGTAGCTTTCTGAACTTTTCGATACTGTGATAAAGCGCTGCAGCAGAAGCTGTAGAATTTGTATCACCCTCTTCGTATTTCTCTAATAAATCAGGTCTCCCCACATCACCTACAAAAAGAAAATCCCCTGTAAAAGCTTTTATTGGATTAAGCTTATTGGCATTCGAATACAGCAAAAAGCTAATACTCTCTGGCGTATGCCCCGGAGTATGCAGCACTTGGAGAAAATATTCTCCAAATGCCAACTTATCTCCTTGTTTCAATGGTAGATAATCAAATTTATATTGCCATTCCGCAGGTCCCTCTTGAGACAATGCTAACGTTGATGCAGTCAATTTTGCTAATTCACGCGCGCCACTTAGATAATCGGCATGAATATGTGTTTCGGTAACGAATTTCAAATTAGCGTCATACGCACTCAATGTATCGATGAACTCTTGTACATCTTTACGTGGATCAATCACAATCGCTTCCTTTGATTGGTTATCAATCAGGATGTAACCACTTTGCGAAAGACCATCTTCATATAGACGCTTTAGGATAAGATCTTGCGCATGAAGGTTAAAACCTATCATCGACAAAATCAAACTCATTCCGAAAATTAAATTTCTCATAAATATTATTTTAAGGGTTTATTATTAGTCATCCATTCTTTCATGCCTCCAGCATAGTTTCTCACCGACTCAAAACCATTTTTCTTCAAAATTGAATACGCTATGGTTGAACGGTCACCTGCCTGACAGTGAATCACGATATCTTTTGATTTATCTAACTTATCCAAGTTCGACACTAGCGTTCCTACAAAAGCATGTGTAGCACCTTCAATATGTCCTGCAACGAATTCTTTCTCATTCCGCACATCTACAACTTGAACATTATCTTCTTGAATAGCGGCCTCAAATTGATCCATATCAATCACGTTTGCTGTTTGCAACTCCATGCCCAAATCTGTTACAGAATCAATAAAACCATATATATTATCCAATCCTATACGCATCAACTTGCGTGTGATATCTTCCATAGCTGATTCATCCGCAATAAGCACAAATGGAACATCGTAGCTAAGCACCCAGCCCATCCAGTTAGCAAATGAATTGTTGCCTTGGATATTTAATGAATTAGGCAAATAACCTTTGGCAAATTCTACTTTATTACGTGTATCCATCACCAACATACCTTCTTGATACACTTTCAAAAATTCTTCTTTTGATAATTTTTTATGTTGAGGTACAGTAGTCAATAAAGGTCTATCCACTTTATTCAACTTCTTCATCATCGCAAAATACTTCGGCGCTTCGGGCTGACCATCTAATAAATCTTTTGTGAAAGATTCTTCGTTATCACCATATTGCAACGCCCAATTTCTGATTTTTTCGTAACCTACTGTTGTACTTGGCACAGCTCCTAAAGCTTTACCACAAGCCGAACCTGCTCCGTGACCTGGCCATACTTGTACGTGATCTGCTAAACTCATAAAGCGTTTGATCGACTCGAACAATTGTTTAGCACCTTTTTCTTGTGTACCTGTCATACCAGCTGCTTTTTCTAACAAATCTGGTCTGCCCACATCCCCTACGAACACAAAATCTCCCGTGAACAACATAATAGGTTCTGCTGTCGCTGGATGATCTGTCAACAAGAAACTAATACTTTCAGGTGTGTGACCTGGTGTGTGCAACACTTCTAATGTCAAATTACCCAAAGTAATCACATCTCCATGTTTCAATCCTATGTGTGCAAACTCATATTGCCAATCTGCACCACCTTCATCTGATAATAATAATTCAGCCCCTGTTAAAGCTACCAACTCGCGCGCTCCACTTAAGAAGTCTGCATGAATATGTGTTTCTGTTACTTTAGTGATTTTTAAATTATTTTGAGCCGCGATTTCTAAGTAAGTATCTACATCGCGCTTTGGGTCAATGACGATAGCTTCGCCTTTTGCTTGACATCCAATAATATAACTTGCTTGCGCTAATGTCTTGTCGTATATGTGTTGAAAAAACATAATATTTAAATTTTAATTGTTTACTATTTATTTACTTATTGATACAAATTTCGATAATGTACCTGTGCCTATCAGCAACTTTTGTTACACAAGGAACACGATGTTAAAACCAGATTTCTTTGAAAAGAATGTAGACACCCATCAGCAAGACAAACACACCAAAAGCAGGTTTTAACTTATCACTATTGATGAATCTTGTTAGGTAAGAACCAAAAAATATTCCCACAATAGACAATGAGGTTAACGTCAGTAAAAACGTCCAATCCAATGATGCATTTCCCAATTCACCTGTAAATCCTATTAATGATTTTGCCGCGATAATAACTAGAGAAGTCCCCACAGCTTCTTTCATCGGCAACTTAGAAAACAAGACCAAAGCGGGGATAATTAAGAAACCACCACCTGCACCTACAAGACCTGTTAACACCCCGACAAATGAACCTTCTAACAAAATCATCGGGTAATTAAACTTTTGTGGTTGTACATCGTATGTACCATCTGACTTTTTACCTTTCAGCATCGCATAAGCCGCCACGACCATCAATACTGCAAAAAGGATCATCAGAAAAATATCTTTAGTCACTTCGAATCCAGCCAGTGTAAATAAACTATCTGGAATCGCAGGTAAGATATATTTACGTGTCAAGAAGACCGCAAAGATAGATGGTATACCAAATACGATAGCTGTCTTTATATTAACTAACCCCTTTTTGAAATAAGTGATAGACCCGACAACACTAGTCGCACCTACAATAAATAGTGAATAAGCTGTAGCTGTCACCGGCAATACCGCAAATAGATAAACCAAAACCGGTACGGTAAGAATACTTCCTCCGCCACCTATCAACCCTAATAATACTCCAATCAAGATGGATGCTATATATCCAATTATTTCCATGACTTTTTCAATTTGTTGATACAAAGGTCAGCAAGTGAGAGAAAGCCTACAGTTACATTTGTTACATAGCAAGGAGAAATTATTACAACAAAAAAGCGAGAATTTCTTCTCGCCTATCTAATTTTCAAATAATATATATCCTGCTTTAATGAGGAAGTTTATCCTTTAACAAACCATAAATCCACGTACCTACCAAAGCACTAGCTAATACAACTAACATTGGTAAATATCCAGCTCCTGTTAATACAAAAATAGGTCCTGGACATGCACCTGCTAAAGCCCATCCTAATCCGAATATCGTACCGCCAACTAAATAACGTGTAATCGATTTGTCCTTATCAGGAATGACTATCACATTATTATCTATATCCTTTACTTTCTTTCTTTTAATGATTTGAACCAAAATCACACCAGTCGCCAAGGCAGTCCCCATCAGACCAAACATGTGAAAAGATTGAAAATTGAACATTTCGTAGATTCTGAACCAAGAAGCTGCTTCAGACTTAAACATTAGTATCCCAAAGAATACACCTACTAATAAAAAAACTATATTTCTCATGTTTTAGATTAAAATAAAAGTGGGAAAATAAGGTGAATCATAATAATACCTCCCACGAAGAAACCAATTGTCGCTATCAAAGAAGGTAATTGTAAATTACTAATCCCTGATATCGAGTGACCTGAAGTACAACCTCCCGCATAACGCGCACCAAAGCCTACAAGAAGACCTCCTACAATTAATAACACTAATACTTTAGGGTCACTAAAAGCTTCATTTCCAAAAAACTCTGTAGGAACATAATCTTTCCCTGCACTGTGAATGCCCATTTCTTCGAGCCGTATGATAGTTTTAGGATTCAAATCCGGAGATTGACCCGCTCCCAAATAATTAGAAGCGATAAATCCACCAATCATAGCACCTACTACCATAAGGAGATTCCACTTTTGGCTACGCCAATCGAATTTAAAGAATGACGCTGTTTTACCAGCTCCGCACATTGTACACATCGTACGTAAGTTGGACGACATCCCAAAGTTCTTACCTAAATAAAGCAATACAAACATCGTGATTGCTATAAGTGGCCCACTTACATACCAAGGCCATGGTGACAATATCATTTCCATAATGAATTAATTTTCTACAAAAATCCTGAAGTATTTTTACCCTATCAGTTACATTTGTTACATTAGAAAAGGCTTTACGTTATTTGTAAAGCCTTCTATTTATTTGACAAGTATCTCAATACTATTTCGGTTGAGCTTGATACGCCCTTCTGTCTCTAGAGCTTTTAGCAATCTAGATACTACTACTCGCGAAGTATTCAATTCTTTCGCTATATCTTGATGGGTTTTATACACAATTGTATTATTTTCAATTTTACTTTTTTCGAAAAGATAATTTAACAAACGGTCATTCATATCCATAAACGCTATTGTATCTACAGCATTTAATAATTCATTAAATCGGTTATTATAACTTTCAAAAACGAAGGACATCCAACTCTTATATTTTCCGATCCATTCTGACATCTTCTGAACAGGAATCATTAATATAACACCTGGAACTTCACCTATAGCACGTATTTCACTTTGCTTCTCCCCTAAACAACAGGTCATAGACATCGCACAGGTATCCCCTCGCTCTAAGTAATAAAGTAATAATTCACCACTTTCATAATCCTCACGCATAACTTTGACTGCACCTGACAATAAAAGTGGCATCATCTTGATGTATTGATTATAATCAATCAATACATCCCCTTCTTTGAAATCGATAGCTTTAGATACTTGAATAATCTCTTCCAAAAGCTCTTCTTCAAAAATACCACCATATGTTTTGTAAAATAATTCTTCCATAAATTTATAATTTGTTTACGAAGTTACTGATTTATCACTCATTCTTTTGTAACATATGTTACCAATGATTAAACATCAGAACTGATAGTAAAGTTTAAGCTAAATTGACGGAAAAATGTCCGAAATATGTCCGAAAATAGAAAAAGCCACTGATTATCAGTGGCTTTTGTCGGGGTGGCAGGATTCGAACCTACGACCTCCACATCCCAAATGTGGCGCGATACCGGGCTACGCTACACCCCGAAAAGGTATCACCTTTTGTTTATTGTGATGCAAATATACAGCGATTTTGGTTACTTGCAAATATTTATTTCAAATAAATATAGAACCTACTGATTTATTGAAAGATAATTTTCAACCGCATTAAACTACACAATCAAAGCAGACACAAATTGATGATATTTCTTCTTCCAAATTTCATTTTGTATCTTACTATCCGCTGAAAAAAAAATTAGAATGTAAACTCAACTTTTGAAAAACATGAAATCATTTACATTCATACTATATATGATTTATGCGTTGCTATCGTGTAATGCAAAGCAAACACAAGATTCAACTCAAGCAATTATGGATAATCAAAAGCTTATAAAAGCTGTGGTGAATAACGACACAACATTTGTGGTCTCCGCATTAAAGCAAGGAGCTAACGTTAATATTACAGATGCTGAAAACCGTTCTCTTCTATTGATTGCTACCAACCATTACTATTTCGAAATGGCAAAAATATTAGTACAACACGGAGCAGATGTCAACCAGCAAGCTAACAATAAGGATAGTGCGTTTTTATATGCTGGAGCAACGGGGCAAACCGAATTACTCAAATTATTTATCGCAAATGGTGCAAGATTCGATATATTCAACCGATACAATGGATCTGCGCTAATTCCTGCTTGTGAGAGAGGACATGTAGAAACTGTAAGATTATTAGCAAATACGAAAGATTTTCCCATTAATCATGTCAATAGACTAGGCTGGACAGGATTAATGGAAGCAGTTATACTTGGTGATGGAAGTTTAAAGTATCAACAAATAGTACAAACTCTAAAAGATGTAGGTGCTGATTTGCATATTCCTGATAATGATGGCGTGACACCGCTTGAACATGCAGAGCGTAGAGGATTCGATGAAATTGTGAAAATCATTAAATCCTAATCAATTGACCTCAACGTGACGGAATGCAATTAAAAAAACAAGAATTTTGTTAGTATTAATATAAATTCGAATGAGCGATATAGAAAATATTGAAGATATAAAATTGATGGTCGACACTTTCTACGCTGAAATAAGAGCTGACGATATGTTGGGAATTATCTTCAATCAAAATATTCAAGACAGGTGGCCGCAACATTTGGAAAAGATGTACAGATTTTGGCAGACAATACTTTTGGATGAATACACGTATGACGGGAGGCCATTTCCTCCACATGCGCATTTACCCATTAGTAAGGTTCACTTTGATCAATGGCTCCAGTTATTCGAAAAAACGGTACATAACTTATTCGCGGGAGAAAAAGCAAATGAAGCGATCTGGAGAGCAAGAAAAATGGCCGTAATGTTTGAGAGTAAAATCGATTTCATTCG
This sequence comes from Sphingobacterium cavernae, assembly GCF_008520265.1. GTDB lineage: Bacteria > Bacteroidota > Bacteroidia > Sphingobacteriales > Sphingobacteriaceae > Sphingobacterium > Sphingobacterium cavernae. Next base: position 50,669 of record NZ_VIQM01000021.1, on the reverse strand, counting down.
CAATAATCCGAATAAACCTTTATTATTTTAAGCCAATGAGAACATTATCCAAGCCGCCAAAGACGGTGGATTTACATGCCGAAGCATTTTTAGACGATTGGGAAGATTATGATGCTGATGAACTATTAGCGCTAGCAATTGAGCATTTTAGGGAATCCTTGGATGCAGCCATCTATTGGGACTATGCAGAAATAAAATTTATTCACGGCAAAGGAAAAGGGATTTTACGTGACACGATTTACGAAGAATTGAGAGATTATAAAAATGCTGGCACTATTGCGTCATATTACCCGGCGTATCACAATGAAAATATAGTAGTGGTACTTATTGGTTTATAAAATAATATTAAATTCTTTTAAAGGATAAAATAGCAACAGCTCATTGTCATAAGGAGCTGTTGCTATTTTTACTTGATATTCTTTGGTATCACTTGGTAATGTGTATCCACAAGATATAGCAAAGAAGCTAACGCGCCAACGCCTGATTGCAATTCGCGACGATCTACCGCTTCAAAAACATCTTTGGCCGTATGATGTACATCAAAGTAACGATGTGGATCAGGTCTAAGATTAAACATAATTGTATTAGGAAATTTGGATCCCCAAACGCCTGAATCTACACCAGGACTGCCTGCTAAAAACCTAGAAACCCAGTACTTTTGTTCAAATAGTGGTCTCCAAGTATTCACAATCCAAGAAACCGCATCCTGCGAAGCCTTGATGTCAAAACCCCGCGGCGAAAATCCACCTGCATCGCTTTCGATTGCTACAATTTGCTGTTCGTTCTTACGTTGTGCTTCCACACCATATTGAATAGCACCATGCACACCATTCTCTTCGTTCATATAAAACACCAAACGAATGGTATGCTTTGGTTTATACCCCAATTCCATCAACGTGCGAATAGCATCAAGCGTACCCATTGTCCCAGTTCCATTATCATGCGCACCCTCTCCTACATCCCAAGAGTCAATATGACCGCCAATAGTGATTATTTTGTCGGGATAAATAGTTCCTTTCCATTCGGCTAAGACATTATGTGTATTTACTTTTGGTTTCCACTGTGAATTGAGCTTCAAAAAAACTTTCAAATTCTTATTTTTCTTCAGCGCATCACTTAGTTTATTGGCACTCACAGCCGATATAGCTAGTGCTGGAATACTATCTATACCCGCAGCATAACGTGTACCGCCTGTGTGCGGATAATCATCAATAGAAGAACCAAGTGAACGAAACAAATAAGCAATAGCACCTCGTTTGGCCGCTTCTACTGGACCTCGCGAACGCTGACTACTATTCAAACTATACGCGACAAAAGCATCCACATGCGATTCGTCCCAAGGTTTATTAACAAAAACAATTTTTCCTTGCACTGCATCGCCAAGTTTGCTTAAATCCGCTAAGTATTCGACTTCTACAACTTCGGCTGTTAGTCCATCAACTGATGTTCCTACTGAACCACCCAATGCCAACACACTTAACGATTCATCTATTCCTACTATCTTAGCAATTTCCTTGTCACCACGATCCCAATACGGAACAGCTACACCTTGCAAATACACCTTATCAAAAGGTAATGTTTCCATCAAGTTTTTTGACCAATCTACCGCTTGCTCAGCCTTAGGTGATCCCGCAATTCTGTTACCTATTTCTTTCGTTAATACCCTCAAATCATCGTAAGCTTTTCCATTAAAAAAAGAATGACGATAAATCTGATCTAACATTATTGAATCTTGCTGCGCAAACCCCAATCCATTGCACATCAAAAAACTCAAAAGCAATAATAATTTATTTTTCATAATAGCCTAAATTAAAAAAATGCTGCTTTTTCATGAACAGAAAAAGCAGCATTTAAGTATTTTTTCACCAGTATTTTAATATTGAATTGGTGTAATCGTAATTTTTCTAAATTCTACACCTGTGTGATCACCTTGCAAATAAATCGGCCCTGGTTCACCCTCTTTACTATCCAACGCTCCGCCTGTGATTCCTGGAATTTCTTGGTTGCTAATAACAGTTTTTCCATTGGAAACAACAGTTACCATACGACCTTTTAATGTAATTTCATATTTATTCCATTGGTCAGCACCATTCGTAACGATTGCACTAGGTGTCAAAAATCCATACACTCCACTGTAATACAACGAACCTGGGTGTCTATCTAATGGTGAATCTTCGATTTGTACTTCGTATCTACCGCGTAAATAGATTCCCGAATTGCCATCTTTACCATATTTAAACTCAACTTCTAATTTAAAATCTTCGAAAGATTGCTCAGAGATTAAATTAGCACCTGCTTTTTTATTGATTAAGATACCATCTTTCACTTCCCATTGGTTATCATCTGAAGAAGTTTTCCATCCTTTCAAATCAGTCCCATTGAATAATTCTATTGGAGCACCTAATTTACCTTCTGCAGTACGAACTAAGTAAGGTGCCTTTTCCCCTGTATACGAAAATTCGTTTCCTTTGTTACTTATGATTTTACCTTTTAACTTACCTCCCTCTAACACACCTTCAAGTTTGATAAGACCCGTTCCATCTTCCCACTGTGTAGGAATCTCGAATGAAAATTTTCCAGCATCCAGTTTAATATGCGAAACAGGACGAGCACTACCCGCATCTGCCACAAAATAACCAACCAACGTGTTAAAACCGGACAATTTCACCTCTAACCAAGATGGCACTTGCTTACCTTCCTTTTCAACAGTGATATCCCATCGACCAATTAATTCTTTCATGTCTTCCGGTATTGTTTGCGTTGCAGGATTATGTATTTCTTCCTTGTTTTCTGCATTTTGCGCAGAATTACAAGATGACAATGAACCTAATGCTAAAGCTGCTAGCACAGTATACGTATGGAACTTATTAACTTTCATATAATGTATGGTTTATAAAAATTGAAAACAAATATACTAATTATGTTAACCAACATAGACCTAAAATTATTTTCAAGAAAACTAAAAAAAATTACATTACTTTAGAAGTAATTATTAACTCATTTACACCAAAATGCTAAAACCACTATTAACCCTACTTTATGTTTTAATAACTATAAGTGGATTTGCTCAAGATTTTTCGTACGGAAAAATATCAGCTGAAGATTTTGATAAAGGAGATTATGCTCCTCATTCCGAAGCAATCGTATTGCATGAATACGGAAAAGCTAGAATTGAATATCAAAGCATTAAGGGAGAATTAGTTTTACGCTTTTATTACCACACTAAAATATTGATTAAAAACAAAGAAGGTCTAGATTATGCAAATTTTACTGTACCGTTGTTCAAAAGCAGTGGCAGTAGAGAGACAATTGAGGGAGTAAAAGGCACCACATACAATAAATTAGATGATGGTAAAATTGAGAAAACCGATCTGGATAAAAAGAATATTTTGATCGAAAAAGTATCAGAGAATAGAGATGTCGTTAAAATAGCATTGGCCAATGTCAAAGAAGGCTCCATCATTGAACTTAAATATTCCACTGAATCTCCCTACTTATATAACTTAGAGTCTTGGCAATTTCAGAGCTATATACCTAAAATACATTCAGAATTTGTTTCCGAAATTCCCGAAATATGCCATTATAATGTAAATATGAAAGGGTATGTAAAATTGGACTCTCGCAAGCAATTACCTTATGACACCAAAATATCTACGTCGACAGGAGATATCCGCGGGACGCAAACAATATATATCGCTAAAGATATTCCAGCATTTATAAGGGAGGAATATATGACCACTCCCAAGAATTTCATGGGTACGCTTACATTCGAATTAGCTTCATTTTCGATTCCTTTTGGCCCAAGCCACAATTATGCTAACACTTGGGAAAATGTTAAAGAACAATTATATACGGCTGATAATTTTGGTAAAGAATTAAACAGAACTAATCTTTTCAAATCGATTCTTCCTACAATCATCAAAGATGATATGACGAATTACGAAAAAGCTAACATCTTATATAATTACATAAAATCCCAAATAAATTGGAATAAAAGTTATGGTCTATTCGCAGACAATGGTGTAAAGAAAGCTTTAGAACAAAAAAATGGGAATGCAGCAGATATTAATTTTGCACTAATCAGTGCGTTGCGTGCTGCTAATATCGAAGCTAATCCAGTAATTTTATCGACACGGGAAAATGGAATGCCTGCTTTATTCAGACCAACCATTACCGACTACAACTATGTAATAGCTCATATTGAAATAGATTCTTCAGAATATCTTCTGGATGCATCAGATGCTCATGCACCATTTGGGCAGTTACCTCTGCGATGTATTAATCACAAAGGAAACCTACTGACAAAAACAGCTTATAAGTGGGTAGATTTGGTTTCTATGTTATCAAGCAAAGTGAGTTATGATTTTACAGGAGAACTAACTGATGATGGTACGTTACGGGGAACACTAACTTCTATGCGTATCGGGTATGCAGCAACTAACAAGCGCGAAGAAATTAAAAAGTTCAATTCCATAGAGGAGTACAAAGAAAACGCTTATGAAAAAAATACGAACTACAAGATAAACACGCATGAGATGTATAATTTAGATGATCCTTCACAAGTTCTAACAGAATCGCAAGAAATTGAATTTCAAAATTTTGCAAATAAAAATGGTGATGAACTTAAATTCATTCCATTTATTACCGGCAGGACAACTAAAAACCCGTTCAATCTGGATGAAAGATCTTATCCAGTAGACTTAGGCTCCGCAATTGAGGAATCATTTATATTAAATATAAAATTACCGGATTCATATACCGTAAAAAATAAGCCCAAGAACCAAAGCCTAGCGCTACCTAATCGAGATGCGCGTTATCTGTATATTATAAAAGAAGCCGAGGGTGTACTTACTGTGCAAATATCTTCTATTCTAAACAAACCAATGTTTTTGCCAAATCAATACCTCGATTTAAAAGAATTCTTTTCACATATTATACAATCGCAAAGTCAGGATATTACCATAGCACCTTCTACCCTATAAATAATAATTTATATTGAATTTACAGTGTCAAATCGTAATATTTACAGGTTTAATAAATTTAACCTGTAAATATTACGTTATATGTTCATATTTTTATATTTTTGATTTTAATCAAATCTAAACTACAATGAACTTAGATCCTACTGATATAAAATTACTGAAGCTATTGCAGGAAGACGCCACCTTAAGCAATAAGGAATTGGCAGAGAAACTATACAAATCCATCGCTGCCATTCACGAACGTGTAAAAAAGCTTAAGAAAGCAGGTTACATCAAAAAAACAGTAGCAATTTTAGATCGTAATAAGATTGGTATAGGTTTGATTTCATTTTCGCAGGTATTCTTAAAAGCACATACGTTTGAAACGTTAAATGAATTTGAACAAGAAGTTTCGAAATTCCCTGAAGTAATGGAGTGCTATCAAATGGCTGGATCGTACGATTTTATGTTACGTATCGCCACCAAAGACATGGAAGCCTACCACATGTTTTTACGTCATAAATTAGCTGTATTACCGCAGGTAAATACCGTGCAAACTTATTTTGTTTTGTCAGAAACTAAAAGTGAAACTGCTTACCATTTTTAAAGAAAAGTCAAAAAGCACTTAAAATTTTGTGGCTCAAACAATTAATATTTATCTTTAATGAGATAAACCCATTGATTATGAGAAACATTATTCTGACTATTCTAGCTATTGCTATAGGAATTCCATCAGTATTAGCACAAAATTTGACAGGCGCTTACATTGCAAAAAATGGCGATGATTCACACTTAATTTTAATGGTGGATGGCTATATTTCACACTCAATTTTTAGTAATGACACCTATAAAAGTACACAAGGTGGCACATACAAGGTAGAAAATAATAACCTTGTGGTTGTATGTGAATACGATGATAAAAATGCTGAGAATATAGGTAAGACGCACCAATTTCCACTAGAAATAGGAACCAATTCCATCAATATTCAAGGTGTGCCTTTTCAAAAACAAGCTGTAAAAGCGCAAGGTTTAGATGGATTGTGGCGCATTACCGGTCGTAAAACCAATGATGGTATGCAAACAATTCAACGCGGAGATCGTAAAACCATAAAAATTCTGGTGGACGGATTCTTTCAGTGGATAGCTATCAACCCTGCGCAAAAAGGTTTTTACGGAACTGGTGGTGGTAAATATACTTTTGACAAAGGTGTATATCAAGAAAATATCACATTCTTTTCCCGTGATAATTCCCGAGTTGGAGCATCATTGAGTTTTGAAGGAAAAATTGAAGACGGTCAATGGCATCACAGTGGTAAAAGTTCAAAAGGCGATCCAATTCACGAAATTTGGAGCCGAGATAAATAATTAATTAATAATCCCAATTGCTAGTAATTGGGATTATTAATTAATGTTTAGGTTGATTTTATTTAAATTTTTCTAAGGCCGATTTCAAGAACGCCTCGTATTTGTCGATATTATATTCTGCTCCACTAGTCGGAACTAACAATTCACCATTCGTATCGAGCAAAGCATAAAGCGGTTGCGAATTACTCTCAAATCGTGTGATTTGAAAATCAGCATTACGCTTGCTTACTGTATTTATGTTTTTGCCTGTCTTCTTCGAGACATACTGTTCTGATTCTGGAAGTTTTAAAACTTTGTCATCCACATACAATTCCACCAAAATAAACTCATTATTTATCAAATCCTTGATTTTTGGTGAACTCCACACCTCAGCTTCCATTTTACGACAATTCACACAATTCCAACCCGTGAAATCCACCAATAAAGGTTTATTCTGTTGTTTCGCTGCTGCTAAAGCTTCATCATAATCGTAATATGGATCCATGCCTTTGATTGTCGCTTTGCTGTGGAAATACGTGTAATGCTTGCGTGATGCAGCATCCGCACTTTGGGACGCACTCCCCGAATGAGAAATTCCTGAAGTCAAATCAAAATCTTGTGTTCCAACTGGAGGCAAAAATGCTGAAATAGCTTTCAAAGGTGCTCCCCACATTCCTGGAATCATATACACCACAAATGTGAAAACCATTATAGCTATCATCGTACGCGGCACGGACATATATTCTAAGGTGCTATCGTGCGAAAATTTGATTTTTCCGATTAGATATAAGCCTAAAAGTCCAAAAATCACAATCCATAAAGCCAAATACACTTCTCTATCCAACAAATTCCAGTTATAAGCTAAGTCAACATTGGATAAGAATTTAAGTGCTAACGCTAATTCCAAGAAACCTAAAACCACTTTCACACTATTCAACCAACCACCAGATTTTGGTAAAGATTTCAACATCGAAGGAAACATTGCGAACAATACAAAAGGAACTGCCAAAGCGCAAGAGAAACCTAACATTCCGATTGCAGGACCTAAACGTTCGCCACGCGTAGCCGCTTCTACCAGTAATGTCCCAATGATTGGACCTGTACAAGAGAAAGAAACCACCGCCAAACTTGCCGACATAAAGAATAAACCAACTAATCCACTTTTATCCGAATTGGAATCGATTTTATTGACAAAAGAACTTGGCAGAGTAATTTCGAATGCTCCCAAAAATGATGCGGCAAACACCACCAACATCAAAAAGAAGAAGAAATTGAAAATACCATTTGTAGAAAGTTCGTTCAATGCCTCTGGTCCAAAAGCAATTGTAATCAACATACCTAATGCCACATAAATGACAATAATAAACAAGCCGTACATGAAAGCTTGGGAAACAGCTTTTGATCGAGAACCTGCTTTTTTGGTAAAGAAACTTACTGTTAATGGCACCATTGGGAAGATACAAGGCATAAAAAATGCTGCAAAACCACCCAATAATCCGGCAATAAATATTCCCCATAAAGAAGCGTCGTCATCTTTAGATTCGGAATTATTTACACTTAAGTCTTCAGTTTTACTTTGCAAAGAGTCTTGTGTGATCGTGTCTTGATTCGAATTAGCTTCGTCGGTTCCGTCCGAAAATTCTACATCGCTAAGATCTACAAAACCTGTATCCGACGAATTACCATCCGAAAACACAGCGTCTGTCAGGCTGACCAAAGAATCTTGCGCCATTAAGTTATTAGAACTCCAGATTAAGGTTATAACAACTAAAAATTTCAAAAATAATTTCATAAAGTTGGCTTTAGTCTTGCGAATAAGATCAGTCGAGTGAATCACTCGACTAAATCTATTCTAACACAAACAATTCCTAAACAAATAGGATGAAACAATCTATATATTAACCAATTAATGGTTTTGATAATCTTGCTATAGGTAAAAAATCAATAAACTCTAGATCCGTTGAAATATACCCATCTTTTATAGGCTCATCTTTTACTAGATCTGTACTCAAATATTTTTTATTATCATCACATAATAATGTCACGACCACCGCATCTTCACCTAATTGCTCCTTCAATTTGATCGCTCCAATCACGTTCGCTCCAGAAGAAATCCCCACAGCTAATCCCAATTGTTTGGCTAACTTCTGCGCCATGATAATTGAGTCACCGTCCGATGCACAAACCACCTCATCCAATTCATCCAATTTTACAATTGCAGGAATAAATTCATCTGAAATACCTTGAATACGATGTGCTCCAACTTTGTAGCCAGTTGTCAAAGTTGGGCTTTCTTGTGGCTCTAAAGGATGTATTTTAACAAAAGGATTGTAATTTCTTAATTGCTTGCCTACCCCCATCACCGTTCCTCCAGTTCCTACGCCTGCCACAAAAGCATCTGCAACTAGTCCTTTGGATTCCAATTGTAGAGCTATTTCTTTACCTGTTGTCATCTCATGCGCTTCTGCATTAAATGTATTTTCAAATTGTCTTGGCAAGAAAACTCCACCGCGCGCAGCAAGTTCTTCGCTCAATCTAATACTACCTAGAAAACCACCCTCTTCTTTACTAATTAATTGAATATCTGCACCCATACTTTTAATGATATCGATACGCTCTTTGCTCAACCAATTAGGCATAATAATCTTGACAGAATGCCCTAATGCTTTTCCAATAGCCGAAAATGCGATACCAGTATTTCCGCTAGTAGCCTCCACAATCATATCATCAGGACGGATTTGACAATTCATATACGCCTTATACATAATATAAAGTGCCATACGATCCTTGATGCTTCCTGTGAGGTTATAGTTTTCACATTTCACATATATTTTCCCAACTTTTCCTTTGTAAGTATAATACAATTCAAGCATAGGCGTATTGCCAACAAGGCACCACAAATGATTGAATCTACTATCCAATTCAGGGGAAAGACATTTACTATAGGTAGAATTTGCCAACATATTTTCCTTTACACTTATTATTTACGTTCAATAACGGGGCAAATCTCCGATAAAACAATATTATTTTCAACACTTATATAGTATTATTGAATTTTTTATTGAAAAATACTGTATTTACAAAAAATTATACTTTTCCACAAGAGATTACAATAAAAAATGCTAATAAACATCAAAATTCTACATAGCACAAAAAAGGGCTCGACAATGCGAACCCTTAAAAACAAACTATGGCTATAGGGAAAGTTGTATTTATTGTTGTTGCTGCTGTTGCTGCATATCCAAGAAGTGACGATATGAGTTTTGTGTGGTGTTCACTGATGGTGCTGCTGTAGTGGTGTACATTGCCACTAAAGGATCATTAGTACCTTCGCGGTATTTATTTTGTTCATTAGAAATAACGACTAATACAGTCAACCTTTGTTCCGAAGGCCCCTTATATGTTCCTTTTACAGGCGTACAATCTTTAAAGTCACGTCCATACGCAATGATAATATGACGATCAGCCACCCAACAATTGTTGGTAGGATCTATTCCTACCCAGTCCAGTCCTGGTATATACACTTCAACCCATGCATGTGTAGCACCTTCGCCACGCATCTCGCTTTTACTTGGACATATATATCCCGAGATATAACGACATGGAATCTGTAACATACGTAGCATTGTAATTAATAAATGTGCAAAATCTTGACATACACCAGCTTTTAGAGACCAAATCTCATCCACTGTTGTCTCTACTGTCGTCACGCCTTGGCGATAAGCAAATTCATTATATATATAATTTGATAAGCTCGACACGACATCTGAAGTATCCAAGTTCTCTACATCCAACACATCAAATACATGTTGAATTTCTGCTTTGGCATTAACTTGTTCCAGTTGTAAAAACTCCATAAATGGATACGCCCATTGAATTCGTTCCAATTCCTTTTTTTGCTCTTGCAGCGATAAAGTTTGTTTGCGCAATGGCACATTTGTCGTGATAACTTCCAAATCAACACGTATTTCCAGTTCTTGATGTGGTTCGATAACAGTAAAAAATCCAACCTGATTATCAAAATAATCCGAAAAAGTATCTATTTGCACATGCGGTTTTGTGGTAATTATTTGCGAAATAATCTGCTGATTCGCATCAGATTTTGGGTATAGAATTATTTGATTTGCACTATCTGTAACTGCAGATGGATACTGATATTTAGTAACGTGGGTAACGTAGTATTTAGGCATATTTTAAAATATTAATAGATATTTCCAAAGTAATCGTTGTTCAAAACACGGTTAATGTCAACATAATACTTCTCAACCGTATTGAGGTAATTGATTTGACCATCAAAATCATTGGGTATTTGAATGTATTTGATGTAAGAAGAAGCTTTTCCAGAGATAAAATTAAGATCTGGATGATATAATCCAATTTCTTCCTTTTTCATCATCTTCAAATAAACAGATATACGTTCCCAATTGTAATCCAAAGAATAGGGAAAATTGCTGTTATTCATAATTTGGTTAAAGACTAACTTAGGATCCAAATTACCTACATGTTCACGCAAATAGGTTTCATACCCACTCAACGCTATTAATAAATAGCGCCAACGTTGTTCATTAGGTTTTTCGCAATCATTTTTATCCAATGTCAAATGATATTTCAATAGATCAATCAATTGCAAACCTCTTTCGATTAATTTACCCAATTGCATGAAGCAAAACGCTTCACCTCTATTCATCGAATTGTGGATAATCCCATCATAAACCATTGCCTGTTTAATGAGTTGATCCATCACGGTCATTGGATCGACAGCCAACTGTCCCTTTAGATAATCGTCTTTAATCAAATGATAGAAATCATTTAACGATTGCCATAATTCTCTATTAATATGATCTTGCGCACTCCGCGCATTTTCTCTCGCCTTAAATACATTATTCAGAATCGAGAAATCTTTTTGGCCATCAAAAATCAATTCGCCTAATACTTCACCGCCATTATTATCCATGGGATAATTTAAGGAAAAGTGATTCGCAATTTGATTCCAGTCTACTTTGACCAATCCATCTTGGTCTGAGATATATGTGGAGTTCAAAACACGCAGTTGTATACCTGTTCGCTCCATATATCGACTCATCCAATACATATTTTCCGCAACTCTGCTCAGCATATTTTAATATCTTTTTTAATCAATAATCCAAGTATCTTTACTTCCTCCACCTTGCGAAGAATTTACTACAATTGACCCCTCCTTCAAGGCTACACGTGTCAATCCTCCCGGTACAATCTCAATTCCATCTGGCCCATACAATGCAAATGGCCGTAAATCCACCCTTCGCGGTTGCAGTTCGCCGTTGATATAACAAGGTGCGCTTGAAAGCTTAATTATAGGTTGAGATATAAATTGTCTTGGATTTTTTCTAATTTCTTTGATGTACTCGCTAATCTCTTCGTCTGTGGCATTATTCCCAATCAACATGCCATAACCACCACTTTCATTGGTTTTTTTGACCACCATGTTGGTGATATTTTGAATAGTATATTCGCGCTCTTCCTCATTCGCCATTTGATAAGTAGGCACAGATTTCAGAATTGGCTCTTCATTCAAATAATAGCGAATCATATCTGGCACATACGTGTACACCGCTTTATCATCTGCTACACCATTACCCAGCGCATTGACGATATTGACATTTCCTTTTCTGTATACATGATAAAGACCGGGAACGCCGAGCATACTATCAGATTTAAATACCAATGGATCCAAAAACTCATCGTCCACACGTTTGTAAATTACATCGACTTTACGCAATCCGCGCGTCGTTTTCATATACACGAAATTGTTTTGAACGACTAAATCACGACCTTCTACCAATTCAATACCCATTAAACGCGCTAACGTGGTATGTTCGAAATAAGCTGAATTGTAAATACCTGGTGTGAGCAATACTACATTTGGTCGATCACTCAAATGCGAACCCAACGCCAATAGATTTTTGATTAATAAATCTGGATAATGACCTACAGAACGTACTTTATTTTCGACTAAGCGATTTGGAAAAATGCGTGAGCTCATCTTGCGATTTTCCAGCATATAACTTACTCCAGAAGGCGTACGAAGATTATCTTCTAACACATAATAACTACCATCCGAATCCCGAATCAAGTCAATTCCGCTGATATGTGTATAAATATCAAAAGGAACATCGATATGCATCATTTGACGGAGGTAATTTGGACATGAAAACACCAAACTCGACGGAATGATGCCGTCACGAAGTATGAATTGCTGATGATAAATATCCTTTAAGAAAATATTTAATGCTTTTAATCGCTGTCTTACTCCAGATTCTATATGTTCCCACTCATTACATTGAATTACGCGCGGAATTATGTCAAAAGGGAATATTTTTTCAATTCCTTCGCCATCACTATACACTGTGAATGTAATTCCTTCGCGCATAAACAACTTTTTAGTCATTTCATTACGCAGTGTCAAAGAATCTAAATCCATTTCACCCAAAGAATGGATAAATTTTTCAAACTGAGGACGCAAAACTTCCCCAATCATCTCATCATACACACCATCTATCGGTCTATAAGAGGTAAGCAACCCATTTCTCATGATTAAAATTTAAATATTTACAACTTATTAGGTTAAATATAAAAATATTAACACAAAAAATACCAAATATTTACAATTATGATATAAAAAATATTTTATTAATGAAAATATTACATTGACAAATCAAAAATTAAGATAAATTACACAACAAAAAGAACGAACACTCATATAAACCACACTTTTTAGCAAAATTTACACACAAAAGAAGAATTAAAGCTCAACAGAAGAACTTTCACTCATTAAAACTAAGTAATATTGAAATTTTAACACTGAATATTTATGTGAATTTGAAATTTGTGTTAAAATTTCAAAATTTAATCAACCATGTTCACTGATGCTTTGATAATTATAGTCTTCCTAAATGAATAGATGGATTACAGTCATTCAAAATTTATAATAAAAAAAGCAAACATTGAAAAATCAATGTTTGCCTACAATTTATCTACCACCTTATTATGATTCTTACTATTTTTTCGCCATTCGATCAGCTAATGTTTTCATAAAAAAACCACCAACCACGCTACGAGCTTTGAAATTTTCTCTAACACCTGTATCTGCGTCATAGAAATCATTTAACGGCACGCGCGTTGGAGCTTCCAAGGAAAAGACATAAACTGGATCAATTAACGCGTCAAATTGCTGACGTGTAGGTGCAAAAGTCGCTGTCCACAAAATCCAATCGTTTTTTGTATACGCTTTACGACTATCTAGTGGCACACCAAACTTCTTAGTTTTTGTTAGATAATACTCAATTTCTGTATCGTAAACATGTTGAGGAAAGAGTTTCAAATCGAGCACCTTATCCCACACCAAATTGTATTTCAAACTCCATGTATTTTTATCATCAAAAGTTAACGCATAATGATCACCCGCGCCTGCCATTTCAATCCACTTCTTCACCATTTCATGTGCGATGGTGCGATATTTCTGCGCTGTAGCTTTCTCACCCAACACATCAGCCATCTGGGCATAGCAGGCAATTCCTACAATAGCTTTCACTGACAAATTGATATTACGTGCAAGATGTCCAGCAAAGTCATCAGTACATAACTGTTCCTTCGGATCAAACCCTTCCTTGACCAAGTATTCTGCCCAAGTAGTCAAAGTTTCCCAATGTCTTCTAGCGTATGTCGCATTACCTTGTACTTTAGTTATTGCTGCGGTTAGAATTATCATGTTTCCTGACTCTTCTACTGGCATTGGCTCTCCATAAGTCTGACCATTTGCATGTGGATAAGTTCCCAAGTCATGTGCAGCCCAAGGGTAAGGATATTTACCACTTTCACTAAAATAGAATATCCCTGTCAGCATACCTTTGAGTAATTCAGGATTATATAACAAATACAAAGGTGCAGATGGGTATGTAACATCCACTGTATTTATGAATCCGCCACTGTTATTTTCTTTAGACAGCCATAATAATTCATCATTCGGACTTTTGACTAGTGTATGCGCAGCAATACTTTGGCGGTAAGCCAACACATTCAAATGTGCATATTTCTCACCTCCAGATTTCAAAGCTTCAGCGTATAATTCATTATCAAAACGTTCGCATTTAGCTATTACTTCTTTGTATTCATTTGCAGCCAAAGTAAGTTGATTTTCGATGGTCTCTTTGCCCGAATTATTCCACCAAGGTCTCAGATTGGTTTTAAAATATTGAATAGCATACAGCTCATCATAGCCTAATTCTACAAATCGCTCCACTTCCGTATTGCCAACTTGACCGAATGGAATGATTGTATTTAATGATAAAGACGTACCATTTGTCTTCGAAGTAGATGTCGATCCTTTTCTATACGATTCTATAGCCTGAGCTGCTGTACTAATATATTGCACTATTTTATCCTTTTTGGGTGCGGCCACATAAAAATAACCCCAATCAATGCGCATATCATCAGCACCTTTTGCCAAAATTGGTTGCTCTACAGTACCAACCTTCGATATACTCAATTGCTCATTAGCGTATTGTGTAGCCACGACTTGTTGAGAAGGCCTATACACTGCAATATCAGAGGATGCCGCAAAAAACACATTTACATTATGTTTTTTGTTGTCATTTGTTTTTACACTGTATGTGATATAAGAAACAGGTCTTGCTAACAAAGCTAAATCATCCATCAGCAATGGTGAAGTAAAAGTAACTTTCAAATCCACTTTACCTGCTTGAAAAGTATAAATAGTTCGCGTGGCAGTAACTTCCACATTCTTCTGAACTGCCTCTAGGATTTTTGAATCTTTTGATTGAATTTTATCTACCAAACCAAAGTCCAAATAACGTCCACCAGCAGTATTCTTTAAGTGAATAGCAATTATATTTTTACCCCTCTTCAAATCTGTTTTATTCAGCTTGATGTAATCAAATTTATTGGTCCAACCATTTTTGGTATATACATTTTTTCCATTTAAATACACTTCGATATTATCATCGTGATTGAGTTTTAATATTAATTCATTTATAGATTCCAAATTAGCAATATCAAACACACGTCTCACCCAAATATTATCTGATTTCCACTGCGTTTTTACATCTCCATTATCTCCAATTGGCGCAGCGCCTTGTTTCCAATTATGTGTATCGTAACTTTCAGCCGTCCAATTTCCTACTGGGGTTTGTTCTGTATAGTGCACTTCAAAGGATTTTTCTTCAGCTGTATTTAAAATGGATTTGTAGTTAGGAGCTTCCAATCCCATAAATCTATAGATAACGCCATCCACATTTATCAAACCTAACAAAGAATGATCAGCATCCGTCCAATGTTTAGTCGTAGATCCATGCAATTGGTCAGTCATAGACCAGATGCTAAAGTTTGGGTTGTGCGTAATTAGCGGGTAGGCTGGCGCAACTCGTTTTTGTGCCTGCAGATTAAAGATTGACATCAACGTAAGAACGGAAGCAAACGCGAACAAAATGACACTTTTCTTCGTATGCTTTATCCCAATAGGATTTGGAAAGAATCTATACATAGCTTTATTTAAAATTTTCAGAATATATATATTGGTTATTCATAAGTATTAAAGAATGTTATTAACAATTACTGCATAACATTCAGCAACACAAATAAAGCTGGAATAAATTTAATATGCGGATAAGATCGTCTCAATTTGCATTCATTTTTTATCAGTTGCAAAGATTGTATCGCGCATTATATTTATTAATTAAAGTAATTATTGAAGATTATACAAAATGTATGGTATAATCTTAAAAAACTGAAAACGAGCCTACATTTGCAGGCTCGTTATATAATTTATGACTATTTAATAACTATTAAATTTTTGGATTTTCAGCATATTCCTTCCACAATTCATCCACATTCTTACCTGTCATTTTCACCCAAAAATCTTCTGTATAAGTTTTATTGCGCATTTGCGCATCTAAAGATTTCATTACTCCTTTTTTCTTATTTTTTTCAATCCATAAAAAGAATCGAGCAGTGATTCGATACGCATCCGTATATTTATGATTTGGACGATATTCTGGCAAGCTCCAATTGGCTCCCTCATTATCCACTCCCATCGTGTGTCGCACATAGTCTGCAATACCTTCCGTTATCCAACCTGGTCCAGCATTATTTGGATAATTTTGCACCAAATGCATCGTTTCGTGTGTTACGATATCAATATCTTTAGGATTCTTTTTGAACCATTCAGGATTGAATCGAATAACCCCACCTCCTGCTGCCGCTATACCATCATATTCAGGATCAATCACAAAAATCACCTGAGGAGCTGATTTTTTGTTGTAAAGCTTTACCTGTTTTGGATAGTTAACAAAAAACACTTCTTTTAATCGCTCACCAATATTCGAATCGAAATCCTTCGATTTATTAATATAGATTAATGTAAATTGTTTCTTCTTTATCGTGTCCACCTGCAAGGCATTGTTGATATCTCGAGAGATATTCGACCATTCTCGCTGTGCAAATCCTGAATTAATAATTCCCATTAGACATATCGTTGTCAGGCCGATGTGTTTTATAAATTGCATATTTAAGATGTATTAAAATTTATTTTTATCTGTTGTAAATGAATAAGGATAAGAGGAAGCCTTTGTTCCCCTTGATTTGTTAGGTTCACTGCGCATAACCAATTTTAAAGTACCACCTTTCATTACATCTGTATGTGTAATGTAATTTAATGAATGTATCTTCCCACCAAGCGTTGCGTGATGGACATACTTATTTTCGCCCGAATTATTCGGTGCTTCAATGACAAATGACTTTCCATTTTCTAATTTTATAGTCGCCTTTTTGAATAAAGGAGCGCCTAGGACATACTCATCCATCGCTGGACATACAGGGTAATACCCCAATGCTGAAAACACATACCATGCTGAAGTTTGTCCATTATCCTCATCACCACAATAGCCATCAGGTGCCGCGCTATACATTCTATTCATCACTTCACGAGCCCAATATTGGGCTTTCCAAGGTTCTCCTGCATAGTTGTACAAGTATATCATATGCTGAATAGGTTGATTCCCATGCGCATATTGGCCCATATCAGCAATCTGCATTTCACGTATTTCATGAATCACTCCACCGTAATAGCTATCATCAAATAATGGAGGTTGTACAAATACGGAATCCAACATGTTGACAAATGTTTTGTTGCCACCCATCAAATCAATCAACCCTTGAACATCATGAAATACTGACCACGAATAATGCCAACTGTTTCCTTCAGTAAATGCATCGCCCCATTTCAATGGATTAAATGGTGATTGAAACTGTCCATCCTTATTTTTTCCTCGCATCAGATTGGTAGATGGATCAAATAAATTCTTATAATTTTGACTACGTTTTGCGTACAACTCGATTTCTTCTTTAGGTTTACCCAATGCTTTTGCCAATCTATATATAGCAAAATCATCATAAGCATATTCTAAGGTACGCGCAGCATTTTCATTGATTCCGACATCATATGGCACATAACCCAAATCATTGTAATAGGCTACACCTTTACGACCTACAGCTGTCATCGGTCCTTCATTATTTGCTCCATGTTTTAGCGCTTCATAAAGAGTTTGAATATCATATCCTCGAAGTCCTTTCAAATAAGCTTCAGCAACGACAGAAGCTGAATTATTTCCTATCATTATGTCTGCAAAACCAGGACTACTCCATTCGGGTAGAAAACCTCCTTCTTTATAACAATTCAGCAAACCTTCTTGCATTTCTTTATTAATAGAAGGATAGACCATATTTAGCAACGGATACAAAGCTCTAAATGTATCCCAAAAACCCGTTCCTCCAAACATATAACCAGGTAGTATCTCTCCTGTATATGGACTATAGTGTACGATATTACCTTTAGCATCATATTCATATAATTTATTTGGAAAAAATAATGTGCGGTAAAGGCAACTATAAAAAGTTCGCATTTGATCAATTGTGCCCCCTTCAACCTTAATCTTTCCAAGATTCTCGTTCCAAAGTTTACGTGCTTTACCTGCTACTTTGTCAAATGAATCTTGTCCTAACTCGTTAAGGTTTAGAATCGCTTGTTCGTGACTAATAAATGATGATGCAACACGAGCATGAATAATGTCGTGTTTTCCTTTAGATTTAAACCCTACAATCGCACCCACGTGATCAGCATTAATTTTTAAAACACCATCCTTTTTGGTTTTACCTTCCCAAACAGCTTTATTAGCAAATGGTCTATCAAAAACGACTACAAAATAGTTTTTGAAATTTGGTAATTTACCTCTACTGTATCGTGTGGAATAACCAATTAGCATATTCTTCTCTGGAATAATTTGCACTTCAGATCCGCGATCAAAAGCATCCAACACGACGAATGCACTATCTGTTTTTCCAAAAGAAAATCTAAACATAGCCGCTCGCTCAGTAGGTGTCACTTCGGCTGTGACATCGTAATCCGCCAAATATACTTTGTAATAATAGGGCTTCGCAATTTCCGACTTATGCGAGAACCAGCTCGCACGCTCGTCTTGATCAAAAACTGACTTACCACTCACAGGCATCAACGAAAATTGTCCATAATCATTCATCCAAGGTGACGGTTGATGCGTTTGTTTCAATCCTCGGATTTTATCGGAGGAATATGTGTATTGCCACCCATCTCCCATTTTGCCAGTTTGTGGCGTCCACATATTCATTCCCCATGGAACTCCCACAGCAGGGTATGTATTTCCATTGGATAAAGAAACTTTTGAGTCTGTGCCCATTAAGGCATTAACATAATCTACGGGTTCTATCTGTCCATTTTGTCCAAATAGATTCGGAATAGTTATGATTAGTAGGCAAAGAAAAATGGCTAAATATTTAATTATAGTTTGCATTATATAAATAATCGTAGTGTATTTAGTAAGTAATTGTGTTAAAATCTGTTTTTGCCTTTTGTAACTGAGGCTGCCAAAGGTTGCCATACCGATCCTTATCACCAAATGCACGGAGTGCGAGATCTGAAAGATCCTTCCCTGCAGCCCCACTCCAGAAATGAATAAACTCACCAAAATTTAAATCTCTTGTATATTTTCTTCCATTAGGGATACTTGTGGTAGGAAAATTTTGAGACAATAGTTTAAAAAAATTATTCAAAACATTTGCTTCGCCATATTGCTCGTAAATAGGATAAAACCAGTCACGATACCAATAGGTCCCAGTTTTTGGGAAATTATCATTTGTAAGGAGCATTCTATTATGCCAGCTTTGTGCTTTATCTGCCCAACCTAGCGCTTTATAGACATCGTATTGATAAATTTCCATCCATTTACTATCGCCCCATATTGGGAAAGCAGGAGAATTTAATGTATTATAGGAAGTTCCTTCAACAATATGACCTATTTCGTGGGTAATAAGATCGAGTGGTTCACCGATACTATCTAGCCATCGGGTCCTTCCTAAACCTGCATCAATGATATTAATATAACCATGACTGTTACTGAGGTAATAGCCCGGATGTCCTCCTCCGTATGTTCCTCCATGTAATGCCACTTTAAGTCGAATATCAGGTCCAAACCCTCCATAGGTTTTCCATGTGTAATTCCAAATTTTGGTGATAGCTCGTCGTGTCCACGTCACCGCATCATCCATATCCTCATCATGATATATGACTATGGAATCATTATAATATTGTCTTGTCAACAATAATTCGTGTTCCAGCCATTTTTCTCTCCAAAGACGTGGAGGTGCATTTGGGTCCTCTGAATCTACAGGATTTTCTTCTTTGGGTTCATCTAGCGGATTGTTATCTGCCGCCTCTTTGCAAGAGACGCAAAGAAGCAACAGACCAAACAAAAACATTAATCTAACATTTAACATAGGGAAATAATAAATATTTTATATGATGAGCTTTGATTTTAATAATATTGAATCAGTCTCCATTCAGACATTTGAAATAAATTAGCCCCATTATTTGATACTAAAGTAACTCGGTAATACGTATATGGCGTTGTATTTGTTGTCTCAAACCTTCTTGTTTGATTGCGATCACTAAAGAAATATTCCACTTTATTATCCAATACGGTCCAAGTATTACCATCATTTGATGCTTCGAATCGCCAAGTTTTTGGATCTCGATCACTCGCATCATTACCTGATGTAAACGTATAGGCTCCTATAACTTGAGGTGTATTGTATTTTATCTGAAACCACATTCCTGAAGTATATCCTTGTGTTAGATATTTTGTTCCTAGGTTATTATCGACGAGTTTTGGAGAACCTTCACCATGTCCAGCCCCACCATTATTCTCATGACTTACGGACAGTGCACCCAAATTGGTAACATCTCTTTCTCTTCTTATAAGTGAATCAATTCGAAAATAGGCTGTATTTCGATCCGGATGAACAGCTGAAGAGCCTGCCGAAATTAGTTTCACTGGCAACATATATGATTTACCTATTTGTAATGACTTTGCGGTGATCATTATTTTGAGTGGATCACTATTAGAAGCTCCTGCTTTTATTAAAGATTCTAAACTTGAAATGGAATACGATGATTGTGGAAAAGCAATATAGTTTGTACCATTTTCAAGATTGTACGCATTGATCAAACTTTCATCAACCGCGAACTTCACACTCAAATCACTATCGGGATATTTTAAACCTCCATATGAAGCCCCGATGAAAATATCTTGAATCGTATCAATATCAAAAAGCTGAAGATACGATTTGCTTTCTGAAGCTTGAGCCATGTAAATCAAGCCTTCACTATCCACCGCATAATCCACATCTTTCACACATGACACAGAAGAGCTTAAGATAAAGCCTGCGATAGTCATAACTCCAACTACTCGCAAGAAGTTATTTTTTATGTTCATTATAACACTCATTTCTATACATTTATTAAATATTACCATCCAGGATTTTGAACCATCAACTCATTTTTTAAAATTTCATTATTCGGAATAGGGAATAAATAATCTCGCTGTCTAAATACACGTGTTTCAATTAACGTTTTGTCATAGAATGCATTTCCATCAGCAAACATATTCATACCGAAAACGTCCCCACCAAACTCTGCTACTGCAGTTTTCCAACGTCTACAATCAAAATAACGTACATTCTCAAATGCTAATTCAACTTGTCGCTCTCTACGAATAGCCGTACGCATAGCAGTTTGATTCGCTGGTCTTGCTATCTGACCAACACCAGTACCATAGGTCGGAATTCCTGCACGTTGGCGTACTAAATTGAGATAGGTGACGATATCATTGTTCGTTGGCTCATATTCGTTTAATGCTTCCGCATAATCCAAGTAGATTTGTGCTAATCTTAATTGTACAGACCCTCGGTTGTTACCATTGGTCGAAACATTCTTGCGGATAATATACCCCGTTGGAGAAACGTCTGATGTACTTTGCCTACGTCCAGAATTACCAGAAAGCTCCATTACAGTAATGACTTCACTAGAATTCGAACCTTGATTCAACCAATAGCTTCTATTATAAGTGATTCCGACATAAAAACGTGGTTCCCGATTTGCCCATGGTTTAAATGTACTTCGCGCTCTTGCATCAAATGGCGCTCTGTAATCCGTAAAACCATTTAATTCGTAGCCTGAAGCACCATCTGTTATAGGTAATCCATTAGCCATGTGATAAGCATCTACTATTTTCTGTGTTGCACCTAATGCTCCTCCACCTTGTACATCAGTTGTATAGCCAACATGTTTTGGGGTTTTGTCATATTGCGAATAATTTTGGGCATCAGTACGTGCAAAAATCCATTCTTCATTCCACTCTCTCAACATGACATTGCGCGTAGACAAATAGGCTTTCACAAATGGGTCAGCATTATTTTCTTCATACAATTTGTACGTATTCGGTACGAATTCATTTAAAAACTCTTTAGCCGCATCTGCTGCTAATTTCCATTTGTTCGCATCGTAAGTTTGAGATATAAGCTGTTTACCATCTGTATTTTTAAGATTTGCGTAATCCGCGTTTCCATTAAACAAAGGACTAGCTGCCCAGTGCAACGTTTGTTGTTTGAAAGCTTTAGCCATTCCCTTTGTGATTCTGCCGAATTCGCTATTCACAGGTGTGGTAGGCAAATCAACATAGGCTAAGTCAAGCTCAGACACAATAAAATCAATGCACTCGTCAAAACTATTACGAGGCAACAACACTTCCGACAACGGAGCGTCTACTGGAATAACATTTGTTACTAATGGAACTGGGCCATAAATACGAATCAAAAAGAAATAGTACATCGCTCTAAGCGCTCTTGCTTCTGCCTTGTATCTTGATTTCATCGCATCATTAACCTCTGCTGGATTTGCAGAATCTATTTTATCGATGAAATCTGTAGCATTTCGTATGGACTTATAATAATTATCATAAAAGGTAGAAACTGAACCATCTGTAGTCGCCCAAGTACTTTTATTCATATTGTTGGCATAATTGAAATCCCATGTGTATTTCGCCTCATCCGATGCGGCCGTCCAAGGACCTGCATATTGATTACCTACAAACCTTTGTGACATCTCATTAGGGAGATTTGCGTAAATTTGTGTTAAGTAATTATCTACATAGTTCCTTGATTGAAATATATCTTCTACGGTCAAAACATCATCTGGAATTTGATCCAAGAATCCTGAGCATGAGGTAAGGAAAACCCCGCCCGCCATTAATATTGATAATATTTTAGTTTTCATGTTGTTAACGTTAATGTTACTGATCCTACTGATTTGGGTTTGATTAATCTTCATAGCGAAATATATTATCATTAAAAATTAGCTTGAAGTCCCAAAGAGATAGTACGCGTATTCGGATAAGATGATCCGTTACTTGTATTTAATTCTGGATCCCATAACTTGAATTTACTCCAGTAATACAGATTCACTCCTTGTAAGTACACTCTTGCATTTTTTAATCCCCAAGTTTTCAATCTTTCTGTTGGCAAATAATAACCGAAATCCACGGTCTTTAGTCTTAAAAAGTCAATATCTTTCACCCACCATGAAGACGCCACCGCATTGTTGGTATTTACAGAATTACCGTAGCCTAGACGTGGATAGAAAACGTCTGAAGAAGGATTTGCCTCTGTCCAACGCGATTCAGCAATAGTAAATAAGTTACTACGTTCAGCGCCTGTACTATTATTGAATGGAATAATACCATCGCCTGATATTCTTCTTTCCGCACCTTGTATGCCCTGGAAGAAGGCGCCAAAATAAACTTTCTTGTAACTGACATTGAATCCCGCACCAAATACAAGGTTTGGAACATCTCCATTACTAATTTTCGTTTGATCGTAGGTATTAATTACTCCATCACCATTTAAATCTTTGTAACGAATATCCCCTACACGCTGCGCACCCAACGCCGATTGATCTGCATGAATATCAATTTCTCCTTGACTTTGGAATAGTCCATCAGCCACGTATCCATAACCGGCTAAGAAATTCCTTCCTCTACGCTCCAAGTATGGAAATAATTGACGTGGATTGTCATTTTCTATAACTTGGTCTTTGTTGTACGAGAACGTACCATTAAATGACCAGACGGTTTTTCCTAATTCTAGATTTTCTAACGCTACAGTACCGTCAAAGCCTTGGTTTTTGATAATTCCCAAATTACCAAAAGGCTGATTTTGAAGTCCTAGATAATTTGGCAAACTTCCTCTTTGTAAAAATACTCCAGAGCGATTTTCTTTAAACCAATCCACTGTCACATTCAACTTGCCTTTTAATGTCGTAAACTCCATACCGACATTGTGCTTATGTGATTCAGCCCAAGTCACATCATATCCATAATCAGAGATTGCTACTCCACCATAACCTACATTACTCGTTCCATTCCAGAATGAATATCCACTTGCACCTGTACTTACAATCGTTAAGAAACCAAATCTTCGACCTCCACCTCCAGATCCCGTAATACCATTTGAGTAACGAAGCTTGACCATTTGAAATGTTTCTTTAGCAGATTCAAAGAATTTCTCATTTGATAATATCCACCCCACACCAAATGATGGGAATAACCCAAATCTTCTACTCGGCACAAAGTTTTCTGAACCATCGTAAGCAAAGTTGAATTCTGCAGCATAACGATCATCGTACAAATAGTTAGCTCTACCTACTACACGTTGTGTACGATATGGCAATGAAGAGGTTAGGTCACCTGCAAAAGCAGATACTTCATCAGTTTGTGTATACAACAACAGGGCATTTACATTATGCTTATCAAATTGGCGACTGTAATTAAATCCACTTTCAAAATAGAATTGTCGATCTCCACTATTGCTTCTGCCGTATCCTAAATCTTCTGAACCGTTGGACATAATCACAAGATTCAATGAGCCGTCCTCATTATAAGGGTTAGCACGATCTATAGAATATGTTGTTCTATTGCGTGTACGAGCGATATTATGCGAATTATTCGTATCAAATGAAAACATTCCATAAGCTGACAATCCATTAGTCCAACTACTCAAATCTTGTGTAATTCTTGCGCTAGAATTCAATTGACTAGAAAAGTTATTTT
Source organism: Sphingobacterium cavernae (assembly GCF_008520265.1). Taxonomy (GTDB): domain Bacteria; phylum Bacteroidota; class Bacteroidia; order Sphingobacteriales; family Sphingobacteriaceae; genus Sphingobacterium; species Sphingobacterium cavernae. Next base: position 25,837 of record NZ_VIQM01000021.1, on the reverse strand, counting down.
GATATCCTGTCTGCGTTATTAAGGCATAAGGATTGGGCTGTGCATCAGAAGACTGATTAACTGATGGAATATAGTTGCCTGGATACATCAAGGGATACAATACAGGATTAGTCTGCATCACGCGACCGAAAGCCTCTTGAGGATTGACACCTGGATAATTATTATTGATGACATAGCCTAATATTCCAAAAGAAAATTTCGTCGTTTTGGTCCAATTCATATCCACATTTGAAGTGAAATTATATCTTCTGAATCGGGTATCTGCCTTATAACTTTGTAAATTATCAGTCTTCAACAAGCTGGATTCATCATAATACGATATAGCTGTATAGTATTGGGTATTCTCAGTTCCTCCTCGAGCACTAAAATTTGCTCTTCTATTGTATGAAGCATTTTTAAAGAGAGCATCTAACCAATTTACATTTGGATACAAGTTTGGATCAGTTCCATTTAAAGTATTTTGAATATACTCATCGCTATATTCGGGAGCTAAACCTGATGCCACCATTGCTTCATTACGCAAGCGCATATATTGCTCTGCATTTGTCAAATCCGGTCTTTTGGTAAAATCTACCATACCCTGATTGTAATTAAACATCAAAGTAGGCTTTCCAACCCGACCTTTTTTAGTGGTAATCAAGATTACACCGTTCGCTCCTTGAGCACCATAAACAGCAGTCGTAGACGCATCCTTCAGAATTGTCAATGTCGCAATATCCTCAGGATCAAAAGCATTAAGATCCCTGCCCTGAACCCCATCCACCACGATAAGTGGCGACGCGCTATTTTGGGAATTAAATGTAGAAATACCCCGTATCCATACGTCGGCTGAATTACTTCCAGGAAGACCAGTACGCTGTACCCCCACGAGCCCAGCAATTCGCCCCGCTAAAGTAGCACTCAAGTTCGCAACAGGCTGCTTTAGATCCTCCACTTTTACTGTAGATTGCGCGCCCACCATGTTTATCTTACGCTGTTGACCATAGCCCACTACGACAACTTCATTCAGGCTATTATTCAACGCCTTCATGGTTATCGTTAATGTTATACTATTGTTTATTATTACAAATTGATCCTCAAATCCAACATAGGAAAAACGCAAGGAATCCCCCCTTTCAGCCATTATTTTGAAATTACCAGACTGTTCGGTGGTCACAGCAAGATTGGTTTTCAAATTAATAACACTCACTGCACTCAGATTTTCGTTCAATTCATTTTTTACAACACCTTGAATTTCTATACTAGAGTTGCTCTGCGCAAATACCATAGAACTCAAAACACAAAGTGTCAATAGGATTTGAACACCTAGCATTGTAAATTTTAGAATGTGTATAGTTCTCATTTCATACATAATTGATTAGTTTGTTTTCGGTGAATATTATTTTTAATAGGTAGTAGTATTTGTCAGGTTTTTAAAAGGCCAACCTAAATGAAAGACAGAGAATTGATAGCTAAAACCATTTAGTATTTTAATACTAATGAGCGATATTTGTCTGTTTATTTTCATAATACGATTGGTAAAATATAATTTAAGTATATACGGTTTAGAGCCGATATATAAAATTAGCATTAGTAAAGACAACAAGTTGTTAATCCATTCCTAATGGATTGTTAACAAATTGTTAATAAGAAAAATATGTGTGTTTTTGACTAATTACGAATGTTCTTCTTCAAGTTTGAAGATAAATCCTACCGCATAAATATTTTCTATACGTATGGTTGTTGAATGACTTAAAATTTTTCGCAATCTGGAAATGAAAACATCCAAACTCCGTCCCATAAAATAGTCATTATCCCCCCAAACAGAAGTGAGTATTTCATCTCGTTTGAGAACTTTATTTTTATGTTGGAAAAAGTACACCAGTAGATCTACTTCCCGCTGAGTTAATACAATTGGTTTAGTATCGCCAACAATCAACTGCATGAGACTACTATCAAATGTAACATCACTCGTTTGGTATATGTACTGATCAGACGTTGGATGGACTTCTTGATCTTGAAAAAATCCAGATCTTCTCAATATCACTTTAATGCGTAGTATTAATTCATCGATATCGAATGGCTTAGTAATATAATCTTCGGCCCCGATATCCAATCCGTATATTTTATCTTTCTTTTCATTTCGTGAGGTCAGGAATAGAAAGAATATATCCTTCTTCTGTTGCTTTATTTTTTCAGCTACTTCAAATCCATTTATGTCTGGCAACTGAATATCCAAAATAATAAGATTATAACTCTCCCCAGCCAATATATAGTCTAATGCATCTTTACCGCTTTGAACCCATGTAACCTCGAATCCGCGTAATTCTAAATATTGCTTCACCACATTACCTAAATCCACTTCATCTTCTACAAATAATATTTTAGCTAACATCTATCTCCTCGTATTAATCTTAATTATAAATTTTGTCCCTTTGCCTATTTCACTTTCTACCGAAAGATCCCAATCGTGTAAATTGACAACTTGCTGCACATAGAATAACCCCAATCCTAAACCACCTTCTTCTACACGCTGCTTTCCTCTAAAAAACTTTTTGAAGATATGTTTCAAACTCTCCAAATTAACACCAATGCCATTATCTTCGATATATATAAAAACATCTTTATCCTGCTGATATACTTTCACCTGAATTATTTTTTCCGAAGACTCATTATACTTAATGCCATTGTCCAGCAAATTATATATCATCGTGGTGAAAAGAAATTTATTCAAGTCTAACTCACTTACATCATGTTGGATATCGGGTATTATCGACACATTGTCTTCTAATTTTAAACTATAATCTTCCAATAATTCCAACAAAACAGAAGGCAGATAATAACGAGCCTTATCCAAATTAATACTAGAGAGTTGTGAGATGGTAAGTGATTGATTAATTAAATTTTTTAAGCGAATAGATTGACGTTTGATCACTGCTATCAAATCTCTTGATTTCACTTTATCATCCATTAACACGGAATTTTCAAGTGATTGATTGGCAACTAAAATAGTAGCTATTGGTGTGTTAAATTCATGTGTAATACTATTTATAAAATCCGAAGTAATCGCTGTCAACTTCTTTTGTCTCATCCAATTTTGATAGGTAATGAAGTAAATTCCAACAACTAATAGAATCGAAAATATTGACAACAAAAAAGTAGGCAGCATAGCCTTAAAAATCTGCAGTACTCTATTATCTTGATCTACATACAATGCAAATGTAATCTGATATGAGTTTTTCGTATGCGCGCTTACAGTATAGCCTGATACTTGATTTTGTTTATCAATACGATCAAGCGTCCCGGCGATTCTATCTCCATTCGGGTGGGAAGAACTTACACCATCAACACTAGGCATAAAGACAGGCACATAATTCACTCCGTCAAATGATAGACTCATATGTTCAACATAGAGTCCATATTTTAGTTTATCATTCAGGTTGAACTCCTCGACGATGTTTGGAAAAATAGTATCCATATTTTGTCGTAACCGCAACTCTGTAATTACCTCATTCCAAACTTCCGCTATCTTTTTATTATAAGCTCGTCGATCGTTTTCATACAATCGTTCAAAAAGCGGCATTTGTGGAATGATATGTTTGTCTATTATTTTTTGCGCACCAGGATAGAGTTTATCATTACGGATTAGGGCACTATAATTCTGATGAATTACATCTTTTTCCTTGATATAATATTGATTATTTGTGAGTTCAAATGTGTTATAGATCAATTGAAATTGTACTACCACAAGACATACGAGACTTATGATTGCAATCAAACGGTAGATGCTATGCGATTGACCATGCATTTCTTTTTTCGTAATTTAGCTTTTAATGGTAGGGTAAAATCATCTAAATATAGAAGTTAATATTTAGTTATCTATGGGATTTGAAAAGAACATTTTAATAACTCATTAAATCATCTTATATTTTGAATTGTATAGAAATTATATATCTTAATTTAATCAGTAATTTTCAGCACTACATTACCCTTTTTTCTTCCAGAATCAACATAACGATGAGCTTCAACTATTTCTTTTAGAGTATATGTTTTGTCGATAACAGCTTTGAGAAGTCCTTCTTCAAAAAGTAATTTCGATAACTCCAACTGCTCTTTAGATTCCGAAGCAGTTTCCAGACCGCCAACCGTTTTATATACTCCTCCATCCCTCAACAGCTTTCTACATTGCTTCTTCGTAGTTTTGCCAACCGCATCAAAAACAAAGTCAAATTGATTGGGTTGATTTAGAAAATCTTCTCGATCGTACAAAATAATATCCTCAACGCCTAAGGATTCCACGAAATCTTTTCCACTTGAACTACATACTGCCGTAATATTCGCACCAAAATATTTCGCAATCTGTATAGCAGAAGTTCCAACGGAACCAGTCGCACCAATAATTAAAATAATTGGGTTGCGCTTTTCAGCTATTTTCATTTTGTTAAGAAAATAAATAGCTGTATGTCCCCCAAAAACAATTGCAGCTGCCTCTTCATATGTGGCATTTTCAGGCATTACTAGTACATTACTGTACTGATTGATAGCAATGTATTCTGCATGGGTTCCGAATTTGAAGCCTGTCATACCAAAAACCTTATCGCCAACATTAAATCTAGATACCTTATCTCCTACAGCCTCAACAACACCAGAAAAAACCACACCTAAAATGGGTTTTCTTGGTTTAGTAAAACCCAAAACCAACCGCATAATCACTTTCAAAAAACCTTGTACAGCCAACCCTCTTACCCTGACATCCCCTGAATTGACGGCAGATGCAATTATTCGGACAAGAATTTCATTGTTTTTGGGAGTTGGTTTGGGTACATCCTGAATTTGCAAAACCTCAGGTGGACCATATTTGGTACAAATGACTGCTTTCATATTATGAAATTTAGATTTTAAGAATAGTAAGCAAACGAGATTTAGGTTTATAACGCTGCAATTTATATAATTTCTTATAAATATAAATAACACAATTAAAGCAAATCATTTAACTAGAATAGACATGAAATTAGAAACGCAATTTTACGTCATAACATGCGTAAATCTTCGAACAAGTAATATCATGAGCAAATTCTCTTCGAGTATTTAAACCTTCCTCTTGGTCATTATAGAGCAAATGCTTCGCTGTATTGCAATATATGCTACTCATCATTTAATGAGTCAATTCCCTTTTCTTTTAATTTTTCTAAAGCATCTTTCATTACTTTAACATGTTCTGATGTGTGGCCTTGCCAATTTGTTACTTCTCCAACAACTCTAAACGGATCTGTTGAACGATAAGATTGTGTTGGATTTCCTGGAATTTTTTTATCCGTCAAGTCAGGATCATCTTCTATCACTCCTGTTGGCTCTACCAAATATATTCTTTCTTTACCTTCGCCTTGAGCAAGTTCCGCACCCCAAATAGCAGCATCCAATGTCGCAGATAGAAAAATATATTTTGCTCTTTTTCTTTGTCCAAAGTTTGAATTGAATCCAGGTTGTATTAAATCACCTATCTTTAAAATTGCCTTTGTACCGTGAAAATAAGTCTGCGCAAAAGGTGTCGCTTTGGTATCTACATGTAAATTCACGGGGTCATTCTGATTATTTCTTTCCATTTTTAACTATTGAATTTGTGTTCATATTCAGCAATGTGTATTGGAAATTCCTTTCTATAAATTTCCTCATCCAACCCAAGAATAGTTATTGTGTAAATGTCAGTGTCCATACCTTCAATACTATTTCCTATTCCAACAATTTCACAATTCGCAGAATTACAAACTTTAAGATTTTCAATCTTTCCTGTTGCAATTATTTTTTCATTTGGATAGCTGTTAGAATTTCTATTAAATTGTCAATACAATATTGTTTTATAAAGTTATAACCAACACTAGTCGCAATCCAAACTTTACCGTCTTTATCTTTTGAGATCCCTGTAACACCATAAGATTTATCAGGATGTTTATTTTTGGGTCTTGGGAAAATTAGATAATTCATATTTATTCCGTCAAAACGATTAATTCCGTCTTCTTCCCACGCATAAAACCATAAATCTCCTTTTGTTTTATGCCAATCAAACAGTGGTTTATTATTTTTGGATGGATAATTGATAAACTTCCCTTCGTCATAAACACTTATTCCGTTTGCTGTTCCAAACCAGATTTTACCATTCTCATCTTCTTGGATCGATCGAATTTGATTATCGGATAACCCTTCTTTTGTTGTAATGAAATTAAATGATTTACCATTGTAAAAGCCTATACCTTCATTATGACTACCAATCCAATAGTTGCCTTTGCTATCTTGAAAGATTGCTCGAATTGCTGGATTAAATTTTAATGAGTCGGTTTTTGAAGTTTCTACTGGTTGGTTTTTGTTAATTTCTTTTTTTGTTGATTTCTTTTCAACACAGGAAAACTTTAATGCTAATATTAGTATTAGATATATCAATTCTTTGTTCATTCGGTTATTGTAATATAATTCAGAAAGTCTTGAGACTTGTGATACTATGCACTAGAAAGCCTAACTTTCGTTTATTCATAAAGTTTGGTGAAAGTTAGAATGTATAATTAACCACTTCAGCTGCCATTGTGTTAAGCGATTGTTACCATCATTTACTTTTCGTTTGGCACCTGCTTTCGATTACATTTAATAGTCTGTCTTGAAAGTCTGTTAAGATTATATCTCCCCAAAATTTACCATAAAAATTAATTGTCGAAGTCAACTGATAACTTGATGAAAGACTCAGCTTAACTTGTCCGTTTTTTAATTCGGTCAATTCGTACGTTGCGTTAACAAAATTGAAATAGTTACCATTTAGCACGTGTTGGTCAAATACTTTTTGCCGAACTGTTGAGGGGTCAATTTTTATGTTGAAGGAAACTTTCTTATTCTCGTCATATTCTGTGATTGTTTCGATGAACATTAAGCCTCCTTCAAAATTCCCTATTCTTCGTCCGCCAAGTGCTTTGTGGTCAACTGTTGCACGTATTGGTCTAGGAATTCCTATTGAATTGAAAAAGCCTGAATTGTATTCTTTCATATCAATTGTTTGAACTTCTACGATATTATTCCAAATTTTTTCAGGAGTTGCGTCAATGAAAACTTCACTTTTTACATTGTAAATCTTAGAGGGGCCTTTTTATAAATTCTTCGACTGGAGAAGATAGAAAAGGTAGTAAAACTAAAGTCAAAAGTTTTCCTTTCCTCTTCTGTTTGTTAATCTGAACTACCCTATAAATCAACGCTCCAATTGTACCTAAAATAAAAAATGGTGCTGTAATTACTAACAAGCAAATAAAATCTTCAATACCAAATAAGATCATTGTCAAGAAGAAAGTCGCGATTGTAAGCCAAGGAATAAAAATAATGTTTATGTAAGATTTGAGTTTGTCATTGTCAGCAAACATTAATGGAATAATTCCCAAAATTGTCGGAATTATAAACAGATATGTCACTGACGCTAAAGTTGCCTTTTGCCCGAAAACTAATCTTGTTACAAGTCCGTAAGCGATGCCGAGAATAATTCCGATTATTAATAGTCCGTATTTTTGCTTCAATCTTGACATTTTGTAATTGGTGGTGACGTTTAGAGGATTGCTTAAGGCAAGGTTTACACAACACAACCACTTCCCCCGCCACATTGCACCAAACCCATGTGTATGTTGCACAACTGTAATTTAGTGAAATTTTATTATCTTACAGTATTCATGGGCGTAAAAATTTTATTGCGCAATTATTTACAAGACCAGTTTAGAAAGTTTGTTCCCAAAGGACAATTAGTCAAAGTATGGCGCAGGCAAACAAACATGTTATGATGGCCGCACTATACTAGAATCTGAATTTCATCCGCAAAAGACCAATAATAATAACCCAAAGAATGACCGTAATCCAAGGTCTGCTTTTGTTTTTTGTTTATCAAAAATGCAATTATCAGCCTTGAAATTAGCGAATATAAGCCAGTCAAATTATCAATTAGCGAATCTTAATAGAACAACAAACCTCGCTAAGAATGTTTTAAACGAGGTCGAATATTTTTAATTTTTAGCTTTTAGAAGTAGTTGTGCAAACTGAACTTGCCAAATCTACTGCCTGCCCTATTGAGTATAGCTATTGTTGGCAATAGTACTTTTTAGTTTATCATTTAAGCTCCTTATAAAATCTTTTCGTTTATCAAGTTCTTTTAGGTTGGTTTCGAATGTTTTTGTTTCTTTCAAATTCGGAAATGATAATTTACCTTTTGCAATTGAATATGTTATTAATACATTGAAGCAATTGTATAACAATATTAATTTTTGAATATTATCAGTTTTGGCAATCTTAAATCCAATTCGTTGAGCTGTCCTTTCATTGATTATGTAACTAGTACCACGAATTTTAATATTTTCAAACTTATTATTTTCATTTTCTTCAATAAGGTTTAAAAGTCCTTCTAAATATTGCTGAATTATAAAATTTGTTCTTTGTTTTCCATTCATTTTTTGGTCAATTACAAAAACATAATCAAACAAGGTTCCTCCGTGTATTTTAATCATTCCCCTTTTGCGTTTTTCAGATAGAAAGAGTGGTGAATAATAAATTAAACCTCCGCTTTTTTTTAAGGAAGGTGTATCAAAGAAAGGTGCAATTATAGATAGAGTTATTGGGAAAGTTAAAATCACAAATAAATACATTCCTGATTTCCAGGAAATATATAAGGAAGTCAGGATTATTATTAATGCAAAAAATCCAATCAAAAATTGAATCTGATTTTGTTCCTTTTTTGATTTTATATAAAATCCGTGTTTCAAATCATTTCTTGTATTATTGCCAACGGTTCGGGGCTTTGCGTTCGGGCGGGAAATCGAAGCACGAAAGCTGGTTTTATTACTAATGTTTAATTGAAAAACTACCGTTGAATTTTGCACGTCAGCCCGCCTGACGCAAAACCCGTGTTAGCAGAAGTTTTTATTTTGTCAGTTCTAAAATTATTGTAAGTATTCCAATTGTCAAGCATAATGGTGAAAAATACTTTGTGTCATTTTTGCCAAATTTTGTGTGTTTTATTTTCTTGAAAAAACCAACATAATTAAAGTCTCCAATTGCTCTCAAAGTAAAAATAACTGCAATAGTCCAAAGTCCATATTTAGAAAGCCAGTCAGGTGTGTTAAAAGTTATTAGTCCCGACATTACTAAAATGAAAAGTCCAAAACCTAATAAGCCAATAGCAACAATTAATGTTGGTAAAATGGTAGGATTTAACACATTTGTGTTGTTGTCGTCTTTGGTTGGCAATACAGCATCGCTTCCCCATTTTCCACCAAACGCCCAATAGAAGTGAATTGAAGAAATAAACAAGAAAATTAAAAATAAAATTATTGCTATTACTGTTGTCATTTAGTTCAAGTTAAAAATCATATCCATTTGTTTTTTATTGGCTGATTTTGGCATATTTTTCATTGCAAAGTTTCGTAGTCTTATTCCAAACTTATTTTCTATATGTGCCATTTTACCAACCGTCCAACTTGTATTTACAATCGTATGGGCTTTCTTTCGTCTTAAATTCTCATATTCTTTAAAAGTATTTTCGATTGTTATTCCGTTGTCAAGAAGTTTGCCTAAAACATAAGCGTCTTCTATAGCTTGGCAAGCACCTTGTCCCAAGTTTGGTGTCGTGGCGTGTGCTGCATCACCAATTAAACAGACATTTTCGCTTTGCCATTTGTCGATTGGTTTTAGGTCAAAAATATCGCTTATAATTATTTGTTCTTTTAAAGTTGCTGAAATTATTTGTGAAATGTCACTGTGAAATTCGCTAAAAAGTTCAGTCAAATTTACTTCGTCTGCATTTGTATTTTTTGAGTTTGTCAAAGCATACCAATATACTTTTTTATCGCTAATTTTCACAAAACCAAAACGTTTGCCTTTTCCCCAAGCTTCGTTCAGTTCGTTATGATATTTTTGTGGCAAATCTATTTCACAAATTCCCCTCCAACAGATTTGATTTGGGTTACGCAATGTGCTTTTTTCAAAAAGTTGATTTCGAACAACTGATTTTATGCCGTCTGCACCAATTACAATTTTACTTTCAATCGTTGAGTTATCTTCAAAAGTTAATTTAAAAAGTCTATTTTTTTCAATTGTTGAAAGTCTTTTTGAAAGGTTTATGTTATCAAAACCAATTTCGTTAGCCAATATTTTCTGCAATTCTCCCCTGTGAATGGCAATATTTGAAACATTATATTTTTGTTCGTATTCTGAAAGATTCACAACTGAAAGCGGTTTAAGTTGGTCGTCAGTAATTTTCATAAAAGAAATTCTATTCCCTGCGTTTTCAATTTTGTCTTGAATGCCTAATTTTTGAAATACTTGCATTGCATTGTTTGCTAAAATTATTCCTGCTCCAACAGGTTTTATTTCTGCTGAGCTTTCAAAAATGTTGACATTAAGTCCTCTTTGTTTGAGTATCAAGGCAGTTGTCAGTCCACCAATTCCTGCTCCAATTATGTTTACTGTTTCTGTCATTTGTTCTATTGTTTCATGTCGTCGTGTCTCGGTAAAATTTCTGCTAACGGTTGGCGGCTTTGCGAAGAAGCGGATTTCGGAGCTCAAAACTTTCAACATAGCACAAAAGTTGATGCGAGGTAGAATGTTCAATTAACCACTTCACCCGCTTTTTTGCAAAACCGCTGTTAGCGGGTCGTTGTTCTAGTTTATTTGTTTTTCGCAATTCTAAATCCAAGGTCGTCAATTTTAAATTTTAATGGGTGACTTCTTCTGCGTGTCGTTGCCATTACACTCCTTTCTATGTCACAAAATCCGCCACCACGAAAAATGCGGTAAGAACCATAAACTTCTGTGTCGTATAGGTCAGAACACCATTCCCACACGTTTCCCAACATATCATAAAGTCCCCACGCATTTGGTGTCTTTTGTCCAACGTTATGGGTTTTATTTTCCGAATTGTCTTTGTACCAAGCAATGTCATTAAGTTCTCCATATCTTATTCCTGTTGTGCCTGCTTTACAAGCATATTCCCATTCTGCTTCTGTAGGCAAACGAAAACCGTTCGCTGTTTTTTCAAAGATTATTTCTTCGTTTTTATCTTGGATTAAATAGCAAGGTGTCAGGTTAAATTGAGCAGAGATTTTATTGCAAAAAATTACTGCTTCTTTAAAAGTGCTTGGATTTTCATTGGTTATTTCAAAATATATGTCTTGCGTAATAGGAAACTTGTAAAGCAAAAAAGGTTCAATTTCTACAGCCCATTTTTCTTTTGTTCTGTCATCACGTAATTCAATCCTTCCTTTCGGTATTTCAACCATTTGGACGAGAATATTTGAAGTCATCTTTATGCTGTTCAAATTCATTAGGCTGAAAGTATTTTTAATGCTTCTGTTGTTGAATTAATAAAGTTGATATGTCTGCCTTTGTTGCTTTCATATATGAAGTCAGTTAAACTTTTGCTTGTGTATTTAGAGAAGTCGCCAACTATAGCCAAGCGAACTCGATATGTCGAGAATTTTTGAAGAATTTCTCCTGCAATTCCGGTTTTTAGGTCAAAAAAGTTTGGTGTAATATTTTTTTCATTTAGAACAATTCTGTCAAAGCCTTGATAGTATAAGTTTCCTAATAAGTCCAACCCATCTTGAGATGTGGTAATGATTGTCTCGTCCGAAGTTATTTCGGCTATTTTTATGTCGTTTATATTGTGAGTTTCAATCTTCATTTTTCGTTTTACTTTTCCTTGTCGGTGTCCTTTACAATGACCGCTAACGTTTTGCGGCTTTGCGTAGTGGCGGATTTTTAGCACAAAAGTTCAATCGAAGAACTGCACTTGAACCTACCACAAAACTGTCATACGAAGCACTGCACCCGCCATTACGCAAAGCCGCTGTTAGCGGGTCGTTGTTCTTTTTTCTCGTTATTCTCTTCAATTTATCTTGTAGTGTCCAAGTTGAATTAGTCCATTTAAGTTATCATACTCAACCCAACTTTCTTTAATTTTTCCTTCTGTCACACGAAAGAAGCAATTGAAGTCTGCTGTTAGTTTTTTACCAGTTGGTGGAAAGTTTATGAGTTGTCCTAATTGTGTTCCCGAAAAATTTATTCTGGCAGCAACCAAGTCGCCCTCTTCAATTACAAAAATTATTGTTTCTTGTAAATCGGGGAAAGTTTCTAACTCTGCCTGATGAAATTTAACTAATTCAATATTTGTTTTTATCTCCTTTGGTTCAGATGAACTATGTCTTACGAAGTCATTATGAACTAAAGTCAGAACCTTATCCCAATCTTTTTCATTTGTTGCATTGATAAAGTCCGAAACTATTTCTTTGTTACTTTTCATTTGCAGAATACTATTAATCTTTTCTATTCGTCATTGAGTGAATTAATGCCTTGTTCTTTTAGCTTTTTAAGGTGTTCTTTCATTGTCTTTATTTGTTCGGCTGGGTGTCCTTGCCAAACGGTTACTTCTCCAACAACTCTGAATGGCTTAGTTGAACGGTACGATTGTGTTGGATTTCCGGGAAATTTCTTGTCGGTCAAGTCCGGGTCATTTTCAATTTCTCCTGTTGGTTCTACTAAATAAATTCTATCTCGTCCGTCACCAAATGCAAGTTCAGCTCCCCAAATTGCAGCGTCTAATGTCCCTGTCAAGAAGATGTATTTGGCATTTTTCTGTTGTCCGTAGTTAGAGTTGAAACCAACTTCAATTAAGTCGCCAACTTTTAGGTCTGCCTTTGTTCCGTGAAAGTATGTCTGAGCGAAAGGTGTTGCTCCTTGTCCGCTTGTTGAAATTGATTTATTGTCGTTATTCTCCATTGTCAAAAGTTAATTTGTTCGGACTGGTCGGTCTTTACAATGCCCACTAACCGCTCGGCGACTTGGCGAAGTAGCGAAGCTGTATCGAAGATACAAAAGCGGAGCTATTTAGCCAAGTCGCTTGTTGTAAGCAGTCCGCGCAGCGGCGGCTTACGGCAAGCGACGTAAGTCGCCGAGCGGTTGTTAGCAAGGAGCGCAGCGGATTGCTAACAACGGCTACGGCTTGGCGATGTGGCGGATTTTTAGCACAAAAGTTCAATAGAATTTCGCCCTTGAACCTTGCACAAGTGTTTCATAGAAGCACTTCAGCCGCCATATTGCCAAACCGATGTTATGTGTTCGGGCATTTGTCAGTTCCAAATTTCGTTCATTTCTGTCAGTACAATTGGTTTTCCGTCAGTAACCACAATCGTATGTTCGTGTTGTGCCATAAACCCGCCTTTGTTTCCGACCATTGTCCAACCATCATTAAGTTCTGTCGTAAAAGACGAAATTGTCGAAATAAAAGTTTCTATGGCAACAACAGAATTTTTTCTAAATCGTCTTTGGTCGAAACGATTTTTGTAGTTCATTATTTCCTCAGGTTGTTCGTGTAAACTTTTTCCAATACCGTGTCCACCAAGGTTTTTAATGACTTTAAAACCTCTTCTTTTCGCTTCGGTTTCTATAATATGTCCGACTTCTGAAATCTTAACTCCACCTTTGATGTTATTAATGGCTTTTTGTAAAATTTCTTTTGATGCGTCAACCAATTTTTGATGTTGATTAATATCTTCTCCTAGCACAAATGAGCCACCGTTGTCCGACCAAAAGCCATTAAGTTCAGCGGAAACATCAATGTTTACTAAATCTCCTTCTTTCAGAATTCTTTTGTCTGACGGAATACCGTGACAAAATTCATTGTCCACGCTTATACAAGTCCAACCTGGAAAACCGTATGTTAAAAATGGTGCTGATTTTGCACCAATGTCTGAAAGTATTTTTGCACCAAAGTTGTCTAACTGTTTTGTTGTCATACCGGGTTTGGCATAGTTCCGCATTTCCTTTAAAGTGTAAGCAACTGCCTCACTTACTTTTTTCATTCCGATAAGTTCTTCTTCTCTTGTTATTGACATATTTCGTTTAAATTAGTCTGTTTCTTCGTGGTTGTATGGTCGCTAGTTGCCTGACACATAATGGCTCGGCGATTTGGCGAAGTAGCGAAGCTGTATCGAAGATAGAAAAGCGGAGCTATTTAGCCAAGTCGCTTGTTGTAAGCAGTCCGCGCAGCGGCGGCTTACGGCAAGCGACGTAAGTCGCCGAGCCATTGTTAGCAAGGAGCGCAGCGGATTGCTAACAACAACGTTTTGGCGCTTGGCGCAGTGGCGGATTTCGGAGCACAAAACTGTCAATACACCACAAAAGTTGATGCGAGGTAGAATGTTCAATTAACCACGTCACCCGCCATTGAGCCAAACGCCTGTTACAGGCTGGCATTGTTTTTATCCAAATAGTTTTTGATACCATTTTAAGCTTTTTAGTCGCTCAATTTCTTTTTGATTTTGTTCAATTGTCTTGTTTTGCATAGCAACGGTTTTAGAAAGTTTGTCCAAATCACCTATAATTTGTTCAAATTTCTTATTTGTCTCAGATTTAGCGACATATATCGCACTTTTCAAATCCTCATTTGATTTGAGAATTTCCTCGCATTTGGATTGAGTGTCATTATTAACTAACTGAACTTTTTGAATACTATTTTCAGCTTGTTCAATATATTCAATTGCTTTTTTCAGTCGAGAAAGTTCTGTCTGCAATTGTTGTTCTATGGAAATTTCTTCGTTCATTGCAATTAGAATTTTAAATTTTCAGTAAAATGTTGATTGAATTCTTTTAAAATATTCAATAATGAAATTTTATCTTCAATATGAATGCTGGTAGTTTCTTTCATTTTTTCATCATTATTATTTTCTTCTTGACTTGTTAATATGTCAGTTTTTGCTAAATCTTTTTCTCTGATTACGGCAGATGATTTGAAGTTTATTTGTGATGATTTTTTTATTCTCGCTGTATGTGGTATGTTTGGTTTCCAATTTTTTAACCCTTCCAAATCTTCAATTGTAGATAATTCTGGCGTTTTCTGTATTAGTGCATTTTCTAATTTTTCTAACCAATTTGAAAATGGTTTATTTTTTCCTCTTTGCTTTCTTATGGAAGTTATAAAACCAAAATTGTTTTTAAAAATGTACAGTTCCTTTTCATCTTTTGTACTTGACAAAGTTGACCTAAATTGGGCTAATGACGAAATAGCATCAGCTATTTTTTTAATTTGTATGGTGTGATTTTTTTGAAGACATTTAAAAATGTATGTAGCTCTATCTTCCGAAAAGTCAATATTCTCCCAAATAATTGCATACTCATTTTTATCTTCAATTTTTATCGTAAATAATTCTGTCTTTTCGAATAAATCAATTCCCGACTCTTCATCTAATCGCCTGTACATATTTTTAGGCTCATTTACTATTGTTGTTCCAATTTTTATATATTGATTGGCATTTAGATAATCTATTACTTCCTTTCTAAGTCGCCAATCTTCTACATAAGTATAATTCTGCTTGTTACTTTTATTTCCTTCTACAATTATCCCTAATGCTTTTTCTATTTCGCCTGTATGAATTAGGGTAAATAAAGTATCTAAACCCTCTATTTCAATAATGAGGTGTTTACTGGAATTTTCTTCTACAACTATTTTTAGTGATATTTTATTCAAATAATGGCTTGCTGGTATTCTGTTTAATCCTGTACTTGAATATACTTGTGCAAACTGTTCTGTATAATTTCCATTTTCTAATCGTAATCTAATTGCCCCATTACTGAAATATATATTTTCAACAAAAGCATTGTATGTCTTTGTTGTTTCATTATTCAATTCAAAATTTTTACAAGGCTTTACTTCCGAAATTTCCTGCTCAATTATTTCTGAAAATTCTCTTTCATT
Organism: Sphingobacterium cavernae; assembly: GCF_008520265.1. Classification (GTDB taxonomy): domain Bacteria; phylum Bacteroidota; class Bacteroidia; order Sphingobacteriales; family Sphingobacteriaceae; genus Sphingobacterium; species Sphingobacterium cavernae. The sequence continues at coordinate 10,098 of NZ_VIQM01000021.1, read as the reverse complement.
AGCCTTTAAACGAAATTCCTTTCGTTCTTCGTTTGTCAAATTCTTAAAGCAATTACTATATCCTACATAGTCATAGTACATTTTATCAAGAAAGAGAAAATTCAACCACAACCGTATATGAACTTCGCTATATTTTTCAATTGAATTGTATATAGCAACAGCCAAATCAAATTGGTCTAAATCTTTTTCGAATTTTGAATTGTAATCAATTACATCATTCAAGAAACTATGAATTTCTTCTCTTCCTATTATTTTTGTTGGATAAATTACATCATTCCATTTGTAATGGATTGCGAAATCTTTCAATCCGTTTAAATCAATATGAACGAAATCTAAATTTTGAATATCAATATTTTGATTTTCATTCGAATACCGTAAAAGAAACTTTAATCTATAATAATGGTTTATATCTTCAATGTTTTTGTGAACGAAAGAATACGCATTAAACTCTAAGTTTATTCCTAAAATCCACAATACAAATTGCTGATATGTCTTTAATGTTTTTTGAAGAATGTTAATTATTTCTACATAACGGTCTTTAAACTCTTCCTCAAATATTTTCAAATACCTAACTAAGTTCGGATATTCTTGTTCAAAGTCTAAATTGCCCTTTGCAATATCAATAAAATACTGCTCGTAAATTTTGGACATTAATTCTACATATTTTAGTTTTCCGTTTTCGTCTTTCTTTTGTAGAAGTAGTTTTATAGAATTTCTGTCACCTATATTAAAATTATTTACTACAAAATTTTCACTTAACCCGTCAATATAGTCGTGTAACCACAAATCAATTAACTCATCAGGTGTTAAAGTTGAAAGCAAATATTGTTTTACCTTTTCATATAAGGTTTTGGTTCTTGTTTCTTTATTTCGGTATATGATGTCTAAAAATGTCTTTAAATCATTATTTATACGTTCAAGTTTTTTTAAGTTTTGTATGTGAAGGAAATAGTATTCAATGATTACAACTTTATCCGTTTCCGTAAGTTTTGGAATAATCGCTCTTTTTGTGTTGGCATTTACTCTGATAAAATACTCTTTAATTGTATTTATGTCGTATGACTTGATAATATCAGATTCCCATAGTTGAATTAAATATGTTGCTGAAACATATTTATTCAATAAATTGTAGTCTACCGTAAAGGAAAAATCTTTGCTATATCTTTTTAAAAGGTCTACTAATTTCAAGTAGTCTTCAATTGTTGATATAAACCCAAGGTTTATTAATTCTAGTTCAAATCTTTCTGTCAGAGTTAATTCATTTTGATTAGAAACACTCAGTATGTAATCTTTTAATGCAGGTATTTGGTAATTTTCGTACTGTGATTTTAAAAAAACAACGTCCTTTTCAATGGAAATTGGATATGCGAAAAAAGCAAACAATTGTGTTGTGTCTTTGTTTGATACAATTGGATTAAAAATAACTAAATCATCATTTTGTATGCTTTTTGAATTTAATAGTCTTGTGTGAAATAGAAATATCTTTTTACCATCCGTGGGATAGTCTATAAAACCAAATTTGCCATTCCAATTCTGAATAGTTCCGATGCGCAAATCGTAGTTTTCTTTGAATTCGCCTCTTCCAATCAGATTTATTTCTACTGCAATCTTTTTTCCTTTGTGCTTTTTTGAATTTGCTATTGAAATTTGAAATGATACTCTGTCAAAAAGCTGCACGTTTTCATAATTACAATTACTTTTATGAAAGAAAATACTACTTGAAAGCTCAGGACATTCAATGAAGCCATAACCAAAGGTTGGATTCCAATATATTATACTGCCTTTATGAATCATACTCATTGTCTGCCATTTTTGTGAATTGTTTTTCTTGGTTCGGTGTCGTCTTTATGCTTGCCTGTAACGGCTCGGCGAATTGGCGAAGTAGCGAAGCTGTATCGAAGATACAAAAGCGGAGCTATTTAGCCAAGTCGCTTGTTGTAAGCAGTCCGCGCAGCGGCGGCTTACGGCAAGCGACGTAAGTCGCCGAGCGGTTGTTAGCAAGGAGCGCAGCGGATTGCTAACAACGGATCAGGCGCTTGCCGCAGTAGGGGATTTCGGAGCACTTCACTGTCAACCAAGCACAAATGTTGATAGAAGCACTGCACTTGATTTAACCACGTCAGCCCCCATTGCGGCAAACGGCTGTTAGCGGTAGTTTTTCTTTTCGGCAATTTCATCTTTAATTCTTTGTCTAATGTCAATTTTTGCACCTGTAAAAAGAAATATCCCTGTCCCAAACTCTCTTGCATATTGATTAGTTATTGAGGTTGCAAGGGTTGAATTTTGAAAAAAGGGCGATGTTTCTTGTAATTCTAAATTTACTTCTTCTGCTTCCTTAACTCTAATTAAGTTTTCATATTTTTTATTTAAATCAAACCAATCTATGTAGTCAGCATTGAAAGAAACTGCTTGTATTTCTTGGCTTGTATAATAATTTATTGCCCCTGCCTGTCCATAATTATCGCAAAGAATAAGCGTATTATTTTTGTTAGGTAATCTTAAATAAATGCTATCTACTTTCTGTGCTAATTCTTTCCAACCAAGCATATCTGCAAAATCTTGTGGCAATAAATGGTCTTTGCCATCTTCCCAACGCAGTAAACCTAATTTTTTGTAGTTTTCTGGATGTTGAACAATGTATTCTGGGCTTTTATTAGGAAACGCAACATTAAAAATGGGAATAAATATTAGTAAGGGAACAGCAATTGCAACTGGTTGTAAATATTTACTCCAACCATCTTTTAAAATATCTGCAATATAAACAGAACCAAAAGCAATGTAAATTGGATAAATGCCAATAGCATAATAGTCTTTTGCCTTAAAGTAAATAAAAGCTATTAAAGTAAAGAGGATAGAGAAAAAAAATAGTCTATACTTGTTGAAAGGCGTGTAAAAAAGCAATGCATAGAATGATGCAAAGATTACTATTAGTGAACCTAAAAAAAAGAGCAACTGATTTTTCAAAAAATCAAATCTATTTACATTTACTAATTGCGTTTCTGCCAATTCTTTTAAATGGTGTAAGACTGGGAAATTATTATTGTATTGCCAAACAAGATTAGGTAAGACTAAAACCAAACCTAATAAAATGGCAAAATACAAAGTGGGTTTTAAAAATATTTTCCTATGCTCCGTAATCAATAATGAAGGTACTAGTCCAATTAATAAAAAAACAATGTTGTACTTATTTAAAAAGCCAATTGCAAAAGCTATTGCTCCTATACAAAGCCACTTGAAATCATTTGTTTTGATATATTTTAGCAATATAAAGTATAAAACTGTCCAACTTAGTACGTCAAATGAGTTGGGTTGATATAAAGTATTCAATCGCAAAAGAGCAGAAAATAAAACACAAGTTGCCCCTAAAATCAATGCAAAAAGATTTCCATTTAATTCTTCTATGGCTTTCCAAACGATATAAATTGTCAATGCCCCATACAAGGCTGGGAAGAACTTAATCCAAAAAATTGAATTGCCAAGTAATTGAATAATATAAGATGTCCAAGATGTAAAGGGTGGGACCGAAAGATAACCCCAAGCCAAATGATTTGCTTGGTCAAGATGCAAATATTCGTCTCGTTGCAAGTCATATTCACTGCTTAATAGCAAAAATTGCAGCAAGAATTTAAGTCCTATGAAACCTATTAAAATTGTTGTCCTTTTTGTCATTGAGAAGTGTCTGTTAAAATTACCGCTAACGTTTTGCAGCTTGGCGAAGTGGCGGATTTAGAAGCATTTACTTTCATTTTAGCACTGATGTTGATTTGAAAACCAAATGTTCAATTTAGCACTGAACCCGCCATTTTGCCAAACTGCTGTTAGCGGTTCGGGCTTTTTTTCGTTGTTAGTTTTCTAATGTTTCAAGTTTCATTCTCAACAAAGGATATTCTCTTCCTTGGTCATCTTTTTCTGTTCGTTCGTATGTTTTGAACCCTATTTTTTTGTAAAATTTAACCGCATTTGTGTTTTGTTCGTTTACGTCAACTTTGTCTGCTTTCAATTCTGTAATGGCGAAGTCTGTGAGTTTTCTTCCAAGACCTTTTCCAATATATTCAGGTGAAAAGAAAAGCATTTCTATTTTTTTTTCAGCAAGACCAATAAACCCTGAAACTTGGTTATTTTGTTTTAGACAGTATACTTCAAAATCATTAAAATTGAATGTCTGTACGAGTTGTTTGATTTCTTCAAAGTCAGTCTGATTTAGAAAGTCGTGAGTTGCTAATACTGATTTTTCCCAAATGTTGAGAATTTGTTCTCTGTCTTTGTCTGTATATTTTTCTATTTTGAAACTTTGATTTGTCATAATTCAACTAATTTGTACGATGGTTTTATTATTCGGTTCTGAAGTCTTTATTTTATTACTCAATTAAAATTGTTTTTCCTGTTATTATTTTTCTCTGTGTAGTTTTCTAGCCTGACCGCTAACCGCTCGGCGAATTGGCGAAGTAGAGAAGCTGTATCGAAGATACAAAAGCGGAGCTATTTAGCCAAGTCGCTTGTTGTAAGCAGTCCGCGAAGCGGCGGCTTACGGCAAGCGACGTAAGTCGCCGAGCCATTGTTAGCAAGGAGCGCAGCGGATTGCTAACAACGTTTTCGGGCTTTGCGTTCGGGCGGGTTTCGGAGGACAAAACTGTCAACCAGCATTGAACTTGAATAGAAGCACAAAGCTCCGAGTTTGCACGTCAGCCCGCCTGACGCAAAACCCGTGTTATAGGTAGGCGTTCTGCCCAATGTGTCTATGTTACCAAATAAAATCAATGTCCGCAAAAGTTTCACTTGGTTTAAAGTCTTTATTAGTTCCAAAATAAATTTCGTCTTCATGATAAAATAACAATGCCCAGTTTAAACTTTGGTCAATTACAGTCAGGTCGTCCGATGAACCATAATAAAAGCTGTCAAAGTATTTTATTAAAATTTTCCAAGGAACAATCATTGCGTCTGTTGGTTGCCAGGAAAGGAAAACAGGTTTTTCAAATGGAAGTCCTCTTTGATAAAGCCATTTTTTAATATCCTTTTCATTGCCCTCTAAAATTCTTGCCTTGTCAATTGTCCGAAAGAAGTCTTTTTTAAATGGCGTGTCGTTGTGCAAATTTGTCTTTGCGATATAGTCCCACAAAAACTTGGCAGCTTCATTGTCCAATGGTTTTAGTTGGTCAAGATGTTGGTCGGGCAACTTGTCATATTTCTCTTCCGTAAAACGCCATTTCAGTCGAAAGTCGTCCATAGGAATTACATGTTGAAATATGTTGTCAAAGTCTATACTCATTTGTCGTTGTATCGTCTTTTACGCTTACCTATAACGTTTTGGCGCTTGGCGCAGTGGCGGATTTCGTAGCACAAAACTGTCAATACACCACAAAAGTTGATGTGAGGCAGAATGTTCAATTACCCGCTTCACCCGCCATTGAGCCAAACGCCTGTTAGCTACAGTATTTTTATTCTTATATATTGGCATTTCTCATTTAAGTGTCCGTCTGCCGTCCAAAATGAATTTACGTGATTAACTGTCAAATATAAATATCCGTCAATACCCCAATACATTTCTCCTGTCTCAACTGTAGGCATCCAATTTTTAAAACTGACACTCATTATATGTTTAGGTTTATTGTTGGAAATTGAGTAAAGTTCTAAATCAGCGGTCGTTTCATATGGATTGGTGTATATACAGATTATGTTCTTCTTATCAGGTGAAATATATGGAAACTCGCCAAAAATAGCAGTTTCTTCTCCGCTTGTTTTGTCAATGAATCTATAGTCCAAACTTTCCCAATATGAACCACCGATTATATATTGGTTTAAAAAATCAATTTGTCCTGCGTAATAAAATTCTTGTCTTTCTTCTTCTGCGTCTGGTTTGTCAATGAACTTAACAGCTTTATTTTGGCATTTCAATTCAATAATTCCATTTTTCTTTTTAATCACACTTGAATCAGCAATAATAAAGTTAACAGCAATGCTTTTGTTTTTGTCAAATACCGTTTTGTCAATAAGTTCGAGAGAGAGAAACTCTTTGAGCTGCTTGCCATTCTCAAAATATTCTGTTTTTTGGTTCCTTGTCAAGGAAGAAATTATATTCAAGTCAGAAGGAAGCAAACTTATTTCGTTAATTATGCCTGTCTTGTTTTTCAGGACATAGATTTTTTCCCAACCTGTACTTTGTATTTTACTGCCATCTCTAATAAAATCTCTAGTAATTCTCTCTCGAACTCCAAGCCATTTATCTGTCTCTTCAATTACGTCAAGCTTTGTTCCGTATTCATAAATTCCTAATGTTGTCGAGTTTTCATTTGCTTCCTGTTTTAGTTCGACTCCTTCTCTGTCAGTAACGTAAACATTTCTAATTACCTTGGTATTGTCATAGTCAATCTTATTGCCAACATCTTCATTCTCAATTGTCTGAGAGTTGTCTGAGATATTTTGCTCTGTCTCTTGACTTGTCTGATTGCTGTTGCCACAACTGTAAAAAATCAGTAGCAATGTCGAAAATATTATGTTGATTATTGTCTTCATTAATATTGTAGCTAACCGCTCGGCGAATTGGCGAAGTAGCGAAGCTGTATCGAAGATACAAAAGCGGAGCTATTTAGCCAAGTCGCTTGTTGTAAGCAGTCCGCGCAGCGGCGGCTTACGGCAAGCGACGTAAGTCGCCGAGCGGTTGTTAGCAAGGAGCGCAGCGGATTGCTAACAACGGTTTCGGGCTTTGCGTTCGGGCGGGTTTCGGAGCACAAAGTTTCAATTTATTACTAAAGTTCATTAGAAGCACAACGTTCCAAGTTTGCACGTCAGCCCGCCTGACGCAAAACCCGTGTTATGCCTTCGCCCTTCTTTTTCTCTCGTTAGTTTCATTGATTTTCTAATTGTCGTTTTACGTTTTTCAATGCAGTCTTTGTACAAAATGTCTGATATGGAACAGAAAAAATTGGTCCAAGTAATTTTGTCAAAATATTTCCTGGTGTCGAGTAGGTCTGAATTTTAAAAATAAGCTTGTTGTCAAACTGCTCAACTGTAAAAGTCGAAATACCTTTCTCAACGTGCCCTTCAAGAGTTTCGTAGCTAAATCCTTTTTTGTTTTGTTGGTCAATGACTTCGTTAACTCTTACACCAAAAATTATCTTCTGCGAAAATGTCTTTGTCGGTGGAATGTAAACTTGTTGAGCGATTGTGTCGCCAATTCTCATTTTTCTATTCTCGTCCGTCCACTGGTTCTTAAAGGTCATAATGTTGTCCGGAAAGATTTGGTAGTCGAACAAAAAGTCAAGATTTAGTTGGTCAATTTTCTTTGTCGTGTTGATTTCAATGGTTGTAATTTTTTCTGTCAGACGAGTTTTATCATAGTCCATAACACCCTTTGTCTTTAAAAAGTCAAGGTGTTGTTTGAACTTATTTTTCTGGTCTGTTAGATATATCTTCATTTTTTGTCTTGTCGTCCTTTAGGGTGAGGCATAACCGCTCGGCGACTTGGCGAAGTAGCGAAGCTGTATCGAAGATACAAAAGCGGAGCTATTTAGCCAAGTTGCTTGTTGTAAGCAGTCCGCGCAGCGGCGGCTTACGGCAAGCGACGTAAGTCGCCGAGCCATTGTTAGCAAGGAGCGCAGCGGATTGCTAACAATGGCTCGGGGCTTGGCGTAGTGGGGGCTTTTTAGCACAACACTTGATACGAAGCACCAATGTTCAAATTTAGCAAAAAGTTTCATACGAAGAACTACACCCGCCATTACGCCAAACCCTTGTTGTTAGCAATCCGCTGCGCTCCTTGCTAACAATGGCTCGGCGACTTACGTCGCTTGCCGTAAGCCGCCGCTTCGCGGACTGCTTACAACAAGCGACTTGGCTAAATAGCTCCGCTTTTGTATCTTCGATACAGCTTCGCTACTTCGCCAAGTCGCCGAGCCGTTAGGCGTATGTGCTTTCTGTCGGTCATTCTTTGATTTTTATTGTTCCTTTCCTGTATAAGTCTAACGCTTTTTGTAAAATGCTCTCAATTGTCTTTATGGGTAAATCTTTGTTTGGATTAACCCTGAAAATTTTCATTCGGGAACGGTCACCTTCTTCCAATTCGGGGTGGTCAAGGTATTTTCCTTCTACCATAAGAATATAAGGTTCGTTCGTTTTTTTATCTGTCCACAAATAGCAAAACATTTTCTTCTTATAGCAAAAGCAGGGCATTCCCCACTTTTGCGTTTCAATAATGTTTGTGTCTTGGTCAAGGATAATACTCCGCAACGCAAGTAAACAACTCTTGTTTGGTTCTTCTTTGTTCAGATAATAGTTATGAAGTTCTTCTAACATTCTTTGCTATTTTATGGCAATTAAAAAGTCAATCTCTGCATCTGTCGGATTTTGAGCTTTTGCTCCAAAAACTTCAAAGTCTGTGGTAAATACCCTGTCTAAATCCATTTCCCAAATTTCAGCCCATTTGTTTACTATCAACCCTTTCATCAAATCCCCTTTGGCAGATAGTTTCACATAGTTTCCACCGTCAAACGACTTGCCAATCATTCCGTTAGGAATGTCGTTCAGGTTTTCTACCCTGCAACCCAAAATTGCCGTATAGGGTTTTGTATGGTCGCTTTCATAGTCGGTGTATATAGAATATACCGTGTTGTCAGTTTTGTTTGGGATTGCATCCAAAACTTTTTCATTCATAAACTTACCCCACAAGTCCGCAATTTCTTTTGCAGCTTGTCCGTTTTCGTTTGTGGTTCTTACCGAAATTCCGATTATCTTAAAAGGTTCAATTTTTACTTTGTCCATTTTGATTTATTTTTTGTTGAGACACAAAGCTAAAATCGGGTTGCGACAACAGTATGTCAGGGGTGTGAAGAATATTTTTCACGACAGATTTCAAAATATTCTTCCAACGTAATGTTGTGCGGTTTGAAAGTATCGTTGAGTATTCTCAACTGCTTAATTCTATCAAGTCTGAAAGCCCGATATTCTTTTCGCAGACGGCAAAATGCAATAAGCAACCAATTTTCCTGTGTGCTATACAAAGCAAAAGGTTCAATAGTTCTGTTTGTGTTTTGGTTAGCTTCGTTTGTGTATTTTATTTCTGTCAGGTGGAAGTTGGTCAGAGCAAATTGCAAGTCAGATAAATAATTGCTTGTTTTTTCGTTATTGCTGTTTTGTCTGAACTGAACCCTTTCGGAAAGTAAATTGGCTTTGTCTTTTATGCTGTATTTTAAAACTGCTTTGATTTTATCAATAGCTTCTTTGTAGTCTTTAATGAACGAAGTGTCTTTGTTTTTAAGCACTAACTGCTCTGCGGTAATCAAAGCGTTGGCTTGTGCTTCGGTAAACATTACAGGTGGAACTCTGTATCCTTCCATTAACGTATAACCCTTTCCGTCTTCTGTTACAATCGGAACTCCGGCTTGCTCCAAAGCTCTGATGTCTCTGTATATTGTCCTGATACTAACCGAAAATTTGTCTGCAAGTTCCGTAGCTGTCAAAAGTCGTTTTGTTTGCAGTTGTGTCAGAATTGCAGTCAGTCTTGAAAGTCGTTTAGTATCGTTGTCATTCATTTGTTGTTTTCTGTCTGACGGTTAAGGTTTGTACGGTCGCTGGTAGCATTACGCCTAATGGCTCGGCGAATTGGCGAAGTAGCGAAGCTGTATCGAAGATACAAAAGCGGAGCTATTTAGCCAAGTCGCTTGTTGTAAGCAGTCCGCGCAGCGGCGGCTTACGGCAAGCGACGTAAGTCGCCGAGCCATTGTTAGCAAGGAGCGCAGCGGATTGCTAACAACAACATCTGTTTTAACGAAACGAATATACGGAAAATTTCGCTTAACCAACCCTATATACGTGTTTCGTTATTTGACTTTTCTTTCTACATAAGATATTGATATATTTGTATTTAAAAAATAAAACCGCACAAATAGCGAAACAAAATATTATAAAATACTATTTCCCTGATATGAATAGCGAAATCATACTTGAAACCTTCGAAAAGAGATTGCTGATGCAGAGATATGCTGGCAATACCATTAGATCGTACAAGGATTACGCTAGTATATTTCTTAAACATGTTAGCAAATATCCCTCCCTTGAAGAAATTCCACTGTCAGATATTGAGGCGTTTATAAACGAAAAAGTTCA
>NZ_VIQM01000019.1 GCF_008520265.1 Sphingobacterium cavernae | reverse complement strand
TTTCTATTACAGTGGTTGTAGGATTCTTGAACAACACAGCTCGTACATTACCTAGATGATCCGTTAAGTTATAGTGATAGGTGTAAGTATTGTTTGACGCGTTGCGTTGTAGATAACCCTCGCTCGTATGAATCATCTCAATAGCTTGTGCTCCTGAACCTACCTTGCTATATTCTATACCCCCTACATAATCACGTACAGTTGTGACACCACTCACTACAGCTGTCTTGCGTAGTTTAGATCCGGCAGCATCATACAAATAAGTAACTGATGTACCTGTCTTAGTCGCTGTCTTCGGTAAGTTCAGGTGATTGTAGGTAAAGGTCATCCCTGTACGGTCTGTTTTTGCATTACCATTCACATCGTAAGTGTAAGTATTGGTTGTGCTACCTTTGGTAATGCTTTTTAGACGATTGGATAAGTTACTATTTTCATAAACATAATTCGTTGCTACTGTATCGGCTAAGATATTGCTGTTGTTACGAACGAGCTTCAGGATATTACCACGCTCATCATATTGTAATCGCTCGTACATGATAGTACCTGTTTTACTCTCACCCTTCAGCAATCTATTGATTTTATCATAGATATAACTAAAGGTGTTTACTGTTGTCGCCCCATGTTTCCAAAGTTGTTGGGCGATATTACCGTTGTACTGTGCATTCGTACCTGTATTGTATTGCA
>NZ_VIQM01000020.1 GCF_008520265.1 Sphingobacterium cavernae | reverse complement strand
TTATTTAAAGACATTTTAAGCTGTGTTGGCCGGAATCCTCGAAATGGTAAAAGAAAAGGAGGGATCAAAGTTCATACCGTAATCCATGCGGATGAAATCGTGCCGGAGTTGGTCTGGTTTAGTGCAGAGACCGCACACGACCACAATTTTTTAGAGAAGTTAAAATGCGATGACAATACGATCTATGTATTTGATAAAGGCTATAATGACTACAAAGCTTTTAAGCACTTTTCAGATCGTCAAACAGGTTTTGTAACCCAGATAAAAGATAATGCATCTTACCAGATTATTGAAAACATCGATATTGAAGAACATATCCATAGCGGGGTTGTGTTGGATGAACTCATTGAAATTGAGGTTAAAGAGGATAAAACCATTTCAAAACTAAAAGTTAGAAAGGTAAAATTCTATGATCGGGAGAACAAAAGAGAATTTGAATTTATCACCAATTTATTTGATCTAAGAGCGGATTTAATAGCTGCACTTTACAAAATTAGGTGGCAAATTGAGTTATTGTTCAAGCAGCTTAAGCAGAACTTTCCTTTGAAATACTTTTTAGGGGACAATGAGAATGCCATCAAAATACAGATATATTGCGTTTTAATTGTTAATCTATTGCTAGCGGTTGTTAAAAAGAAGCTGAAACGAAGTTGGGCTTTTTCAAATTTGGTGAGCTTTTGTAAAATACACCTGTTTAATTACATCCATTTAATGAAATTCCTTGAAAACCCAGAAAAAGACTGGATTATTGATACGCATGAAAGTAAACAGCTAGCCCTTTTTTGATACCTTGTTTTTTGAATCTGAAAAAGATAAAAACCAAAAAGCTGACTATCAATTGAATGAGAAAATTAAATTATTAAATCTGGTTTTTACCGGACGCTAATGATTAGAAATATACAATTTTGATTTTTCTGGGGAAGTAAAAATAAACAGGCGAATGTAACACCATAACCATTAAATTACCTATCCGGGCACTTCTTACAACGTTTCCCTCTTTTATATTTCTTGCAACATTTCTTCAGGGCACAACAAGAAAAATCAGCAAAGGGATTAAATCCTTTTGCTGATTCTTTTATATCTGCAATTATACAATTCTCTTGATTCAACTCACTTTGCATGCTCATGCTACAAAGATAGTTATTTAGAATGATTTTAAATTAAACAAAGTTTAATTTTTCTCTTACCTCTTGCGAAATTAATTCTGTTGCCGAATTAATTATTTCCGGATCGTCTGTGTTGTTGATTATAACTTTGTCCGTAAGCTCTCTGTAAGGCAGAAGGTAAGTATTGTAGGAAGGTACCACATGGTTTATCCATTTGTACATCACATCATCATGATCGTAACCACGCTCCAACAAATCACGCTTTAAGCGTCGCTCTAATGCTACATCCTCACTGGCATCCAAGAAAATACGGTAATCCAACAATTCGTTCACCTCTTCGTAATGGAATATAAACAATCCTTCAACAATCAAAATCGGTGCGGGCTTAATCTCAAGCACTTTAGGTTTGATGTTGGGATTATTAAATGTGTATTCTTCCTTATAAATAGTCTTGCCATCGAATAGATCTTTGATGTCCTTATAAAAAGCTTGACGATCAATTGCTGTAGGCAAATCAAAGTTGTATAATCTATTTTCTTCCTGCGTCTTAGTATTGGCAGGAATATAATAATCATCTTGCGAGATTAACGTAATATCCGATTCAGCAAAATGATTTAAAAAACTTTTAAGGAAAAATGTTTTGCCAGATCCACTACTTCCAGCGATACCAATTACGTATGGTTTGTCCATTTAATGTATTTAATGAATAATTCTTAATTCAAGGGTACGCCATAAGTGATTTCGACTTGGAATCTTTTGTCCAAGATACCAATCGATGAAGCTACAGATTTTGATAGAATAACTATTGCCCCTTGTGTGTCGTGATTGTCGTTAAATTTTCCGACAACTTTTGCAAAGGTAACACTTCTATTCATAGGATTTGTAATTTTTAAAATAGTTCCGATTGGAGCGGTCTTGTGCAAAGCCAAACTCGTGCTTCCATCATTCTCCAAATCACTAAGCCATACACCAACACCTTTTTCTTTGTTTTCACGAATACCATATTTATTTGGCTTGAAAGCAGAGTCATCGATAGGATTATTTTCTTCAATTTCATCTAATATGGGTTCGATCGCAACAATTTCAGGCTCTTCTTCAGGCAATGCGTGATTTGGGATTTTTAGGATTTGACCTTCTCTCAAGCTATCAGAAGTCAAATTATTTATACGTTTGATATCAGGAACTGAAATTCCGAATCGACGAGAAATAGCAAAAAGTGTTTCACTTTTTCCAACTTTATACTCGGTGATTTCGTTCGGATTAATCAATACAGGCGTATTATTTTGTCTGTTCTGTGTATTAGTAGTAGCTACTGGTGACGCTGTCGGTAAAGTCGGACGTGTCTCAATCGCTGTACCACGTGGTATACGAACAGAATCGCCTACGCGTAGATTTTTCTTGTTGTTGGCAGCCATGATTTCATTGACAGGCACACCATATATGCGACTAAGCTGATAATAAGTTTCTTTGGATGCTAATCTGTGAATTACAAATCTTTTACCATTGATATTTTCAGTTCGGATAGAATCCAATGGAATTTCTAATGTCGAATTGACCGTCAAATCCATGGCTTTAGCATGTCCAAAAGTTGGAATTGCTAACCCGAAAACAAATAGAAAAGTTAATTTATGATACGTTTTAATAGTTTTGTTCTGCTTCATATCTTACAATTATACTAAATACGAGGAAATTTTCATTTTATTACTTGATAAAAAGAAAATATGCTCTTTGACAGTGAAATAGGGCTGAGGGATTAATTTGTCCATTTCTTCTATTATAATTTTACTGTCATATAATTCATTCTTTGAGGATAATGAAAGGTTCAAATTATACGTGTTAGCTGTGTGTGTATGGTAAGACCACAATAATAAATCGCGATAAGGCTGTAACCAAATTTGATCTATATACGAAATGTTGTTGAGGAAGGAAGGTAATTTTCCTTGAAAAGGAATTGGATAATGAATATCCCGTAATGGGAAATGTGTTTCGCCTTCGTACTTGTTTGAGATTTCTCCTGTCGGAATATCAATGTAAAAGCTTATACCCGAAGGTATCGAGCGATGATAAGCCTGAATGGTATTTTGATAGACATCTTTGATCACATATTCCATATAGGTAAAAACGGATGTTCGAGTCGGAATATGTACGACTTGAATACCAGCTTGAATGGGTGAATAGTCACCAAATCTTTTCAGAATAAGGTAATCACCTTGAATATCTTCTAATGTCCATTCGCGCGAATCCACTTCATACTGTTCTAAAGTGTATGCACCATCAAAAGTAAAAACCGAAAAAATAGGAAGGGTAGAGTCGGGATTACGACTTTCTATAGCAATCTGAGCATGGGCACAATCGACCTCAATCTTCCATATAGGAAACGGAAAGTTTCTTTCGAATGCTTTATTAATCGTATATTTATTCATACCAATGCTTAGAAATATGCTACACAAATTTACTAAATCTATTCTTTTATTTGCTTTTTTAATTCTAGCTTTTGTATCGCAGGCACAATCCATTTATAAGACGGAGCTTAAAGAAGACGTTGGACCAAACTCTTGGCGCATCATCAAAAAGTCTTATGATCAAGCTATTTTGGATAAAGCAGAGTACTTTTTGATAGAGATGAATACGTTTGGCGGCGCAGTAAACTTTGCGGACTCGATACGCACACTGTTGCTCAATTCGAATATTAAAACTATAGTGTATATTAACAATAATGCGGCTTCCGCTGGCACATTAATATCTTTGGCTTCGGATTATATCTTCATGCAAACGGGCGCTTCTATTGGTGCCGCGAGTGTAGTCAATCCGCAAGGAGAAGTCATGCCTGAAAAATATCAATCGTACATGCGTGGATTAATGCGTGCTACGGCAGAGGCAAAAGGTAGAGATCCCAAAATTGCGGAGGCATTCGTTGATCCGACAGTTTCTTTGCCCGAGTGGAAAGAAGACGGTAAAATCCTAACGTTCACCGCTTCCGAAGCGGTAAAGGCTAATGTGATAAATGCTGAGGTGAAAAGTGAAAAGGAAGTTTTCCAACAATTGGCTATTTATGCGCCAAAAGTGACGGCCTATCAAAAAACTACTGTCGATCATATCATTGGTTTCTTGGTGAATCCAATAATTAGTGGTTTACTCATAATCGGTATTATTGCTGGGATATATTTTGAATTACAAACTCCAGGAATTGGTTTTGCGATGGTGCTAGCAATAATTTGTGCATCCTTATTTTTTGCACCATTATATTTGCAAGGATTGGCAGATCATTGGGAGATCGCTATATTCGTCATTGGTGTTGTATTGCTCGCCCTCGAAGTGTTTGTTATACCTGGATTTGGTGTAGCTGGTATTTTGGGTATAATTCTAGTTCTTTGTGGACTTTCTTTTTCGATGTTATCGAATGATTTTCTTGATTTTAAAATATCTAAACCTGGTTTGTTAATGAATTCTTTTTTAATTGTAATAGGATCTATGGTCTTATCTGTCGTGTTAATGGTCATTTTTGGGAAGAACCTATTGCAATCCTCAGCCTTCAAGCGATTGGTACTGGAGGACGAACAGCGGGCAGATACAGGATATACTTCGTCAGTACCAAAAGTTAACCTACTTAATAAGAATGGAATAGCACGTACAGTTCTACGTCCATCGGGCAAAATTGAAATTGATGGTGTATGGTACGATGCTGTTGCACTTGATGGATTTATTGATATTGGCGAATCAGTTTACGTCGAGAAGCACGAAAACTATAATGTGTTTGTTCGTCGCCTCTCAGACAAACCCCAAACTACATAATTATAAAATAAAAAAGGGCTTGATTATTTCAAGCCCTATAATAAATAGTGTAGTGTGATTTTAAGATTTTTTACCTGTCGCAATCTGCAAACCAAGTTTTCCCATCTTTTGTATAAGATATGTTCAAATTTGATGCCGAAATAGATATTGTACCTAATGCACCACCTTCGAATATTATAACATTACCTTCTCCCTTTTCCATTTTTATACCATTCAATGAAGGAATACCATCAGAAAAATTGAAATTATATGTGTCGCCAACTTTAGCGACGCGTACAGACCCATTTGTAGAACTTTTAACCTCGTCAAACCCTTCATTGTAGCGTACAGTGCCTTCATACGTCCCAACGAACAAATCATTATCTACTGGATCATCGTCTTTGCTACATGATGAAAATGCAAATAAAGTAATAAAAAAAAGGCTTAAAATTTTGATAGTGTTTTTCATAACATTTAATTAGTGTGTAACAAGAATTTTATTAATTACACTCTAAAATGCAACCACTATGCCATAGCACAAAATTAAATAGCCATTTAACGGAATTTTAACAAATCAGTATTGAATTTCAATAATATTAGAATAACTTAAGTTGAAGATCAACCGATTTTTGACGTTCTATTTTTGCATATTCAAAGGGAGATAGGTTTAGTTTATTTTTTAGACAGTGTAATTTAAAGACATCACGAATTATTTGAGCAACATTTCCAGACCCTTTCATGCGCTCACCGAAATTAGAATTGTTAACATGTCCATTGTGGCAACTTAAAATAGCATTCCAGATTTTATCATTTCTATCGGGATAAGCGACATTCAGCCAATCTTTGAAAATTTCACCTATCTGACCATTTAATCGCACAATTATGTAATTTGCCCATTTAGCACCTGCATTTGCTGCAGCCTTGAGAACTTGAGGAATCTCAGAGTCGGTTAATCCTGGAATTATAGGAGCTACATTTATTCCGATTGGAATATTACAAAAGGATAATTCTTCGATGACGCGGAGACGTTGTTTGGCTGTTACAGTGCGTGGTTCTAGTTTCTGACGAGTGGATTCTGTCAACGAATTGAGCGAAATATAAACTTTAATTAAGCCTAATTTTGCCATATCAGTGAGAATATCTTTATCGTGCAGGATTAGTGCATTTTTTGTGATAATACTTATAGGTTGTTTATAATAAAGTGCAGATTGAAGAATTTTGCGTGTCAATTCTTTTTCACGTTCTATCGGCTGATAGCAATCTGTATTTCCAGAAAGATGGATAGGGGTAAAGTTCCAGTTTTTGCGCGTTATAAATTTCTCAAAAAGCTCAACAGCATTCTCTTTCACTATTATTTTTCGTTCAAAATCTAAGCCCGAACCCATATCCCAATATTGATGTGAATTACGTGCGTAGCAATAGATACAGCCATGTTCACAGCCTTGATAGGGATTCGCAGAATAAGCCATACTCACGTCTGGACTTTCCACTTTATGTACTAAAGATTTCGCTTCTGAAGAGATAAAAATAGTTTTGTTAGATTGATCCTCAAATAAATCTATTGCTTCGATATGAAATTTGCCATATGCATCCTGCACAAATTTATTTTGTGGATTGTATTGCGCGCCTCTACCTTTTATATAATTCTTACCTTCCATGAAAGTAAAATTACTAAAAATATTAGCAAAACAAATTGTTTATTGAGTTTTTAAGTAACGATAGATTTCAATTTGTGAGCGACATTCCTCTTCGTCGTTTTTAATGTATTCGTTACTTAATAAATTGTTGAGTTTACGTGCTTTCACATTATCACACAATTGGATGTTAAGAATATCTAGAAGTTGACTTTTGATTTTGCGGTCATTTATTTTTAGAGCTGCTTCAATACGATAATCCAAATTACGTGTCATCCAATCTGCAGATGATAAATACATAATTTCTTTACCAGATTGGTAAAAATATAATACACGCGCATGTTCCAAATATTCGTCCACAATACTGATCGCTTCAATAGGTTGAGCAAAGGTAGATTGATTCACTACACAATATATACCACGTACAATCAATTGCACTTGCACGCCAGCTTCTGCAGCATCATAGAGTTTTTTAATGAGTAGTTTATCACTTAACGAGTTTATTTTTATTATGATATGTGCTTTTCGGCCTTCTTGAGCTTCTTTAATCTCTTTGTCAATAAGTGCAGAAAGTTGATCGCGCATATCTGTAGGAGAGAAAAGTAGTCCTTTCCCAGGAGTCAATTCTTCATACAAATTTGAATGCGGTTTACGCAAAACTTTAAAGACACGATTTATATCTGCCATAACAGCTCTATTGCTGGTAAGCAAACAGAAATCGCCGTATAATTTTGCCGTTTTCTCATTAATATTTCCCGTGCTGACAAATCCATACTGTATGGTTTTATTTTGGACGCGTTTTTTAATAATACACAATTTTGCGTGTACTTTTTTATTTGGAATCCCAACCAAGACTGTTATTCCTTCTGTTTCGAAACGCTCTTTCCAGTACAAATTATGTTGTTCGTCAAAACGCGCACGCAACTCCAACATTACGGTTACCGCTTTGCCATTGCGATGTGCATTAACCAAGGCATTTCCGATTTTGGAATTGGTCGCCAAGCGATAAGCTGTGATCTGAATAGACGTCACATCGGGATCGATAGCCGCTTCGCGCAAAAGATCGATAATATGGTCGAAATTGTGGTATGGAAACGCGAGCAAAATATCTTTCTTGGCAATTACATCAGCCATTCGGTTCGAATCTTCCAATTCGGGATGGTGAAAAGATGTTCTTTCAATAGACGTGATATGCTTACGAAAGACATTTGGGAAGTTCATAAAATCTTTGAAATTATGAATCTTTTGTCCTGGAATAATACTGTCTTTTTTTGAAATGCCGAGTTTCTTAATTAAGAATTCCACGAGCGTCTGACTCATATTCTCGTCAAATACAAATCGAGTAGGTTTGCCTTTTCGACGATTTTTAACTGCTTTAGCAATTTTTTCCGCAATGTCGGTATTGATGTCATTGTCCAAATCAAATTCCGCATCGCGCGTAATTTTGAATGCATGCGCCTTGAAATCATCAAAACCAAAAAAGGAGAATATATAGGGAAGATTGAACTTAATTATGTCTTCCAACAAAATCAAATGCACTTCATTTTTTGGGGAAGGCAAGATTGTAAAACGAGATATTCTATCTGTTGGAATTTCGATTACTGCAAAATTGGTTTCGTAATTCCAATCTTTCATTTTCATCGCCACGCCTAGATACAATGATTTGTCTCGAATATAGGGCATGGGTCTGTTTTCATCCAATAATAAGGGGATGAGATTGGATTCTACTTCATTGATATAAAATTTCTTAACGAACTTCTGTTGTTGCTCGTCGAGATCCTGTGTTGTCTTTAAGACAACGCCCTCTTTTGACATTTCTTTTTGAACATTCAACCATACTTTTTCAAACTTCTTTTGCTGCTTGATTAGTTTGTAATTGAGTTCATCTAGAATTAGTTGTGGCTTTTCGAAAAATATATGTTTAGCTTCTTTTTCGTCGACTAATAAAGCACGCTTCAAACCTGCTACGCGAACACGGAAAAACTCATCTAGGTTATTTGAAAATATACCTAGAAACTTAATTCTGGAAATCAACGGCACAGTTTTGTCCGCAGCTTCTTGCAATACGCGTCCATTAAAACTCAACCAGCTAATATCCCTAGGTATATATTTTCTTCCCATATCGTAAGTATTGTCAAATCAAATTTACCACTTCTGTGTTGCGCGTATGTTAATTCGATGTTAACTAATCGTTAGAGCCACGTCGCTTGATAATATTGATGGCTTCATATTTCGAAGTATCGTAATGCGGAGGTTCTATAGTTAATGCAGTAGGGTAGGGCTTATTTCTGTCAAAAAAGAAAACACTTGTCACACTGTTGAAATCATTTGTTGGAAAAAGCTCAGCACAAGCATCGTAATTAGCATTTGATAGATCACCTACAGTAACGGCGTAAATCCGTTCAATACCACCTTTATTTTGCTCATTGCGTACAAAAGCTACCTCTTCAAATTCCCCGGGTATATCTTTGATACCAGGTTGACTATAAGAATCCCAAATCATATAGCCCAATATAATAATAAGAGGTACAGCTAAGAGCCATACCTTTCTGTTTTTCTTCATGTGTGTTTTAGAAACTTATTTGGATATTTAATAGTTTGTAGAATTCTTTCAGGATTTCTTGATGTCCTGGCCACGCAGGTGAAGTCACTAAGTTACCATCCACTACAGCTTGATCTGCTGGAATGTTCTTCCAAGTTCCTCCTGCTAATTCAATGTCTGGGCCTACTGCTACATAAGCTGTCAATGTTCTTCCTTGCAGCACTTTTGCTGTGGTCAATACTTGAATACCATGACAAATTGCCGCAACCGGTTTGTCGGCTTCGAAGAAATGTTGAACGATCTCTATTACACGTTTATTTAATCGAATATATTCGGCAGAACGACCACCAGCGATGTACAAGCCATCATAATCTTCGGGATTGACAGCATCAAAATCCTTATTAATAACAAAGTTGTGTCCACGTAACTCTTTATAGGTTTGGTCTCCAGTGAAGTCATGCACAGCTGTAGGCACTACATCACCTTTCATTCGATCCGGTGCAATAGCATCCACGTCAATTCCAATTGAACCCATCGCTTGGAATGGAACCATTGCTTCATAATCTTCTACGTAATCCCCAACCAATAATAATATTTTCTTTGCCATTTTCAATCGTTTTAAAAGTTATACTACTACAACAATATACGTTTAACTATTGTTTTCAGCACCTCCCTCAAACTTTTCTTTTAGCGTACGTTTTGTTTTGCGCACTTTTGCTTCCAATTGACTACGTAAGAGCATATTGGTTACGCCTTTTCCTTCTTCAAAATTAGCGTTGAATTCTGGAAGTGAAAATGTATCCAACACATCCGCACCGTCAAATGGTAGACGCGCTGCCGCAATGCTCAAGACCGATTGACCACCACGCGCACCAGGGCTAGTTGCTAAAAGAAATACTGGTTTTCCATTAAATATCTTACGGCCCCTGATTCGTGATACCCAATCGATAATATTCTTGTAGCAGGCATTATAATTACCGTTATTCTCGGCAAAAGATATTAATATAAAATCTGCCCAGTCAATTTTTGCAGCGAAGTCGTGTGCTTGTTGCGGAATACCAATTTCCTTTTCTAGATCTACCGAAAAAACAGGCATAGCATAATCATTGAGATCAATGATTTCTTTTACATCATCCAATTCTTTATAATACTTGGAAACACTTGTTACGAATTTTTTATTGATAGATTGAGAGCTATTGCTCGCTCCAAAAGCTAATATTTTCATACGTCTAATATACTTAATGTACCTGTTTAATCTGTAATTTTCTAGTCAGAATCTGAATTTCAAATTATGAAAAAAGGGTTGATAATTTATCAACCCTTTATATATTTTTTAGTAAGATTCTTTACACGTTAAATCTGAAGTGCATGATGTCACCATCTTCTACAATGTAAGTTTTACCCTCTACACTCAATTTTCCAGCTTCTTTTACTGCGCTTTCCGAGCCGTATTGAATAAAGTCAGCATACTTAATTACTTCCGCACGGATGAAACCTTTTTCAAAATCGGTATGAATAACACCAGCAGCTTGAGGTGCAGTAAATCCTTTTTCAATCGTCCAAGCTCGTACTTCTTGTACACCTGCAGTGAAATATGTCGCTAGGTCTAATAAGGAGTAAGCTGCACGAATCAATTTATATACGCCTGATTCTTCTAAGCCTAAGTCATCTAAGAACATTTGACGTTCTTCGTAGCTTTCCAATTGTGCAATTTCAGACTCAATTTGAGCTGAGATAATTAGAACCTGTGCTTTTTCATCTTTTACAGCTTCTTTTACACGATCTACGTAAGCATTACCTGTATTTACTGATGCTTCGTCTACGTTACAAACGTATAAAACAGGTTTTATTGTCAATAAAGTAAGGTCAGCGATATATTCAAAATCCTCTTCAGAGATAGCCGCCGTACGAGCTGATTTACCAGCTTCTAAATGTTCTTTAACAACTGAAAGAATTTCGAAAGTCTTTTTGGCATCTTTGTCACCACCTGTCTTTGCCATTTTCTCTACTTTTTGAATACGTTTTACAACGGTATCCAAATCTTTCAATTGAAGTTCAGTATCGATAATTTCCTTATCACGAATAGGGTCAACAGAACCATCTACGTGAATTACATTTCCGTCATCAAAACAACGTAAAACGTGAATAATAGCATTTGTAGTACGGATATTACCTAAGAATTGGTTGCCTAAACCTTCACCTTTAGAAGCTCCTTTTACCAAACCAGCGATATCTACAATTTCAATCGTATTTGGAACGATACGTTGTGGATTAACCAATTCAGCTAATTTATTAAGACGCTCATCAGGTACAGTGATGACACCTACATTTGGTTCAATTGTACAGAATGGAAAGTTTGCCGCTTGTGCTTTCGCGTTAGACAAACAGTTGAATAATGTTGATTTACCTACGTTCGGTAGGCCTACGATACCACATTGTAAAGCCATAAATTCTTTATGCTGTAAGATTTTAAAATTGTGCAAAGATAACAAAATACTACAATACTGAAGGAGTTTGTTATATATGTTAATGAATAACTATAGAGTCTATAAAATGAATAATCT
The DNA here is from genome assembly GCF_008520265.1 of Sphingobacterium cavernae. Classification (GTDB taxonomy): domain Bacteria; phylum Bacteroidota; class Bacteroidia; order Sphingobacteriales; family Sphingobacteriaceae; genus Sphingobacterium; species Sphingobacterium cavernae. Next base: position 68,375 of record NZ_VIQM01000020.1, on the reverse strand, counting down.
CTATTTTATTTAGATTATAATGGCATTTCGATATTTGATTGGTGGGTTTTTAACAAAATCGAAATTTAATCACTTGAAAATGAATATGTTCTTGTGCTTTTACAAATTTTAACATCTTATTGGTTAATCTTTTGGCATATATAAAGGGTCATATGTTCAAATAACACAGAAATTAAAAGGAGGGCTATATGAAAAATTTTCTTTACATCACTTTACTCATAGGCGGTTTATTTGTCTCAAAATCATCGGAAGCTCAAGTTAATGTGAGCATCAATATCGGTTCACAACCGCTGTGGGGTCCAGTAGGATATGACTACGTTCGTTATTATTACATACCCGAAATTGATGTATACTATAATGTATCATCTAGAAAATACACCTATTTTCATGGAAATAGATGGGTGACTAAATCAAAGTTACCAAGTCGATACCGTCACTATGATATGTATCGTACATATAAAGTGGTAATCAATAACAATAACCCATGGAAATACCACAAACGCCATAGAAGCGAATATGGTAGATATGCGAGAAATTACCATCAAGTTGTTTTGCGTGATGCGCCTCATCGTCACCACAATGGAAAAGGTCCAGCGAAACATAGATATGATAAAAAATCGCACAAACACCACGACAAATACCGTGGACACAGACACGATCACAGAAGATAATTTTTTGAAATAGTTTTGTTTACTAAATTAAATTAAAGTCGGTTTTCATTTCGAAAATCGACTTTTTATATTGTAGTAGGATGCTTACTATTTTATAATAATTAGTTACAGATAAATAACTCACTATAGTTTTTTTCTTTTAATTTTGTGGAAATTAATACATTCTAAAATGTTGAAATTAAAGGGGGAGTTATTGGGGTTAAGTGCTGTAACTCTTGCAATTTTGGGCTTCTTTTCATGCAATAATTTATCTAGTACTGTGTTTGGCTCGCAGCAAGTTGATTCTTTGGTCGAGAGGATTGAAGAATTGATCGTCGAAAAGCCAACTTTACATAGCAAATGGGATTCTTTGCGTAAAAATAAAATAGTTTTTCAGGTGGATTCTCTTCATCCTGTAGATATTAAGACGCAAAAGAAGATGTTAAAGGATTCATTGCGTAAGGCCTATGATAAGCTTCCGAAGCATGTATATCTAACATTTGATGACGGACCTCTAGTGGGTAGTCGCGCAATCGATTCTATTGCTCGTGCTAAAAATATAAAAGTAAACGCATTCGTGGTAGGTAGACATTCTACGATGGGTAAGTATAGATTGCGCGATTTAAATTTATACATTGAAAATCCTTTGGTGGCGGTTTACAATCACAGTTATACACACGGCTACAACAGACTACAGACTTTTTATACAGATAGCCTTAAAGCATTTCAGGATTTTAAGAAAAACGAAGAAAACATTGCTTTTAATAGCAAAGTTGCTCGTCTTCCAGGGCGCAATATTTGGATATACGACAATGAGCGAAAAATTGATATTCCTAATGCTGCACCTACAGCCGATTTACTCTTCAAAGATGGATATAAAGTATTCGGTTGGGATGTGGAATGGCGTTTAAATAGCCAAACAGGTGTTCCTAATACGCCGCTAGAAACGGTGTACGGTCGTATAGTTAATTATATGAATAATAAATCATCGAAAGAACCGAATAATGTTGTGTTCTTGATGCATGACGATATGTTTCAAACCAGCCAAGGTAAAAAGCTTCTCTCTAATTTAATCGATAAATTGATTGCTAAAGGTTATAAATTTGAGTTTATGGAAGATTATCCGATTAAATATTAAAGTATTGGGGCATAAGCCCCCCCCCATTTTTTTACATTTCTCTTTCTACGTCCTTATCGCCTCTACCAGAAACATTCACAATAGCCAATTGATCTTTGTCTTTTAAAACTTTGATCGCTAGAGCGACAGCATGAGCACTCTCGATAGCAGTGGTAATACCTTCCAATTTGGATAATAATTTGAAAGCTTCTACTGCTTCAGCATCGGTGACAGGATAATATTTTGCGCGATTACTGTCTTTCAATTGCGCATGCTGTGGTGAAATCCCAGGATAATCTAATCCGGCAGCAATAGATTTAGAAGGAATTGGATTTTCTTGGTCATCGACCAAGCAGTATGATTTAGTTCCTTGGAAAACTGTTGGTTTACCAAAAGATAATGTTGCAGCGGTGTTAGGGTATGTGCCGTCTCCACCGCCTTCAGCGCCATGTATTTCGACAGTCTCATCATTTAGAAATCCTGAAAACAAACCAATCGCATTCGAACCACCACCTACAGCTGCAAATAGGCTATCTGGTAATCTTCCTTCAAATGCCAATATTTGTTGTCTTGCTTCTTGCCCGATTACGGATTGAAAATAACCCACCATCTTAGGGTAGGGGTGTGGACCTACATGAGAACCCAACAGATAAAAAGAAGTTGGATTTTCTATATAATAGCCTAAAGCAGCATCAACCGCATCTTTCAATGTACGGCTACCCAAGTTTGTAGGGATTACCTCAGCACCAAGCAGGCGCATCCTCCGTACATTCAATGCTTGACGCTCCACATCGATTTCTCCCATAAAAACTTTACATGGAATCCCCAATATTGCGGCAGCTGTAGCAGTAGCGACGCCATGCTGTCCGGCACCAGTTTCTGCAATAATTTCGGTAGCACCCATTTTTTTAGCCAATAATATCTGACCGATACAATTGTTGATTTTATGTGATCCTGTATGATTAAGGTCTTCGCGTTTTAAATAAATCTTTGAACCGACATAGTCACTTAGATTCTTCGCATAGTATAAAGCGGAGGGACGGCCCACATAATTTTTAAGTATGCTAATAAATTCTTTTTTAAACTCTTCCTGACCTGCTTGATCATCGAAGAATGCAGCAAGTTTTGCGAGTTGTGGCTCTAAAACGGGTGGAATAAAGGCGCCACCATATTCTCCATAGGTACCATTGTATTCCAACATTAATGGATTAGGTTTTACTTCAATCATTGTTGTGTGTTTTTTATAATTAAGGTTTATGTATCCTTAAATATACTTTTTATTTCGAAATGCTTGTGTGTTATCCCAATTTTAGTAGCCATTATTTAAGAAAATAGTTTTTACCTTTGTCTCATGGCTAAAATGTTTAATAATATCGAGGATTTGTTGGAGGATATGGTAAATTGCTTTACGGAGCATGCAATGTACGATGTGTTGGAAGAACGTGATGTTATTTCGATTTTACCGATTGAAGATCCTGCAGTTGCTGCAGACTTTTTGGTTAAGACCAATAAAGTGTTAGCCGATCACTTTGAAATTTTCGATGAAGACTGCTATGGAGCAGATAGCATGCAAGATAAGGAGGAGAACCCTATTCTCTTTTGGAAAGATTATTTAAACTGCTTTTTTGACTTAGAGCTTGTCGATGATGATGTTATTAATAGTAAATACGTGGGTACAGCTTTTGGAATCTATCAAATAACAGGAATTGCATTTCGTGATGAAGTCAACAAGCGTATAAAACGTCGCCGCCTAAATGGTATTCGTTTAGAATACAAAGTCAAAGAGACACCAATGGATCGAAATAATCATTGGAAACGTACTTACGATAAAGAGTTTTAAAATTCGATTTAATTTATCGCCTTTCAAAATTCTATGTTTTTTCATATTCAAGTTTGAAAGATATTTAACTTTCTATATTCTCGCTCAAGCCTTGAATGCTTTGCATATTTTAGCTAAAATCAACTCGTTTCCGCTAAACAGATTTGAGCCGTTTCACTTTTTAAATCTGTTTTTAACGCTTTCACTTCGTTGATTTCTTAACGGTAAACCACCCTAGGCCGTTTCTTATGGGTTGTGCTTTTTAAAATAAACTTCTGCAAAAACATTACGTTTTCTTAAGATTTCAATGCAAATATTCCTCCTTTTGTCGGAATGACAGTGTCAATTTAAAATACAAAACCATCCTTACAAATGCATAAATATCGACTTAGCAGATCGGCATTTGCAGGAAAAGTGAGCCTTTGTGCCGATACGGTACAGCGATGATTTTATTATGCCCGTCATAGAGGACAAGAGAAAACTTTACTTTTGGTATAGAAGACTGTTGTAAATCTAGATATGCATATGATTTGATATGCACTAAATAAAATATATCTAAGAATAATAAAGCAATGTCTTAATTTCTTTAATAATACAAGATTGCCTATAGTAATACAGCTTAAGATGTTATATTTGTGATAGACTATACATTTTATGAAATATTTGTTTTTACTAATCACGCTAGTTGGTTTTGCTTCATGTGCTAATTCATCCTCTGAAGAAAAACCATTAGAACAATTGGACAAGAAATCAGCTAGAGAGGTAACTTTAAAAACTGTAACACAAGGTGATACTGTGCTGCATATCACTACACAAAACATTTGGTATAACGGAGAGCAAGTGGCTTCCAAATCGGATACGATCAAAACCGAAGTTGCACCAAAAACATGGGGTGCCGTGGATTCAGCAAGCACGTTGAGTAAAGTTCCAATTTTTGTAACAGTACAATAATGAGAAAAAATACAACTAGAAATATTCAATTGGTATTAATAACGTCGGTATTGGCTTCGTGTGCACAACCAAACGCAAATCAAACAAATTCGGATAAGCAACGTGTTTTTATGCGTGCGGATTCTACGGCGCAATATACGGAGGTCACGAACAACTATAATCAAGGCAATGGTGGTGGTATGGGAATGGGCTCATCGTTGTTGTGGTTTATGGCGTTCCGTCATATGGGCGGTATGTTGGGCTACGCGAATAATAGCCTACATCCGCAATCTGTGGCAGGAACAAATGCGGCTAAAGCTGCTGCTGTGAATGCGCAGCGTGGTGGCTTTGGTAAAAGTGCCGTTTCTTCTACACCTAGATCTTCTGCTGGTTCATAATGCAAATTAAGAAATTACGTATTGATCCAAATTGGGAATCCCGATTGGAATCGATAGGCTATGGGTACCACACTTTAGGTGGCGTGCCGTATTGGGTAGATGATTATTACTACGAGATTCGTGCGAAGGATGCTGACCTTATTTACAAGGCAACTACTGAGCTGTGGGATATGTGTCTGCAAGCTGTGGAATATATTATTCAAAATAAGTTGTACAGCAAATTTCATATTCCTGCATACATGATTCATCATGTTGAGCGCAGTTGGGAGAATGACGAACCGTCGATTTATGGGCGATTTGACTTTGCATTTGATACCGCGCATAATGAGATCAAAATGTTAGAATTCAATGCGGATACGCCAACATCTTTATTCGAAACAGGTATTGTGCAATGGTATTGGAAGAATCATTATTTCCCTGAATTGACCGATCAGTTTAACAGTATTCACGAGCAACTTATTGCGAGTTGGAAAGATCTTCAACCACATCTTAAGGGTGAAATATTGCATTTTTCTTGTGCAAAGGAAACATTAGAAGATTTGACGAATGTCGAATATCTGCGTGATACAGCTATTCAAGCAGGTATTCAGACCAAACTTATATACATCGATGATATTGGTTGGGATGGACGTGCATTTGTAGATTTAGAAGGTGAGGAGATAACATCTATATTCAAATTATATCCTTGGGAATGGATGGTGCGCGAGGATTTTGGGTTTAATATCGCTAATGATATTAATGAAGCACAATGGATCGAGCCTTCGTGGAAGATGTTGCTGTCTAATAAAGCCATACTTCCGGTATTGTGGGAATTGTTTCCTAATCATCCGTATTTGTTGGCTTCATATTTTGAAAAACCTTCGTATCTGAAACATTATGTGCGCAAACCTATTCTTTCACGCGAAGGGGCTAATGTAGAGATGTTCTACGATAATCAAATGATATATGATACGGAAGGCGAATATGGGGAAGAGGGTTTCATTTATCAAGAGCTAGCGACTTTGCACCGTGAAGAAACGGGCTTTTCCATTATAGGAAGTTGGGTTATCGGTCAAGAATCTTGCGGCATATCTTTCCGTGAATCGGACATGCCTATTACTACAGACAAAAGCCGATTTATTCCGCATATTATCAAGCATTAACTGCTGTTAAAAGAAATTCAGTGCTGGTTCTTATGCTCTGAATTTCTTTATAAATTCTCTCGGCGTGCAGTTATTATGTATTCTAAACTGTTTCGTAAAATAACTGAGCGAGGTAAATCCTGATGTAAATGCTACGGATGAAATATTATAATCTGGATGCAACAAAAGATTGCGGGCTAAAGCCATTCGTTCGTGTAAAATAAACTCCCCAGGTGTACGTCTGCAATAGGTCTCGAAAAACCGAAATAATGTGCGCTTACTACAATTTCCTACTTCTGTCAATGCATCCATAGCAATAGGCTCTGAAAGATTTTCTTTAATGTATTGTTTGACTTTGTAGAGCTGGTCATTGACTTGTAGAAAATTCATTTCGTCAATATATTCGTACTGCGCATTGATAATGCGTACCAAAAAGGATTTCAATAGCAAATCATTTAACGTATGATTTTGTTTGGGTACTTTGGTAAGTTGTAACAATTCATTGAAGGCTCTCGCCAAATCTGAGTTGTTATTAAAATGAAAATGTGTGTAGTTCAAATTCCATTCCTTGTCGGGGTATAATAGCTTGAGTGACTCGAGTTGCTGGTTTAGTTTTTCGCTCGGTATTAATATCGTAGCACATTGGACAGGATTGTGCATGTCTGCTTCAGGAAAGTCAGCAAATATGGTCTGGCCTTCTGGCAAGATCAATGTCGTGCCCGCTTCAAAGGTGAAGTCTTCCAGCTGCGCCGAATTGACAATCTTGTGTCCAGGTATCATAGATGAAATGGAGAGCCCATCGTATTGTATTTGCACCTTTGTTGAAGATTGGAATGTCTCGAAAATATTGATTTCAAAATCACCACACAGGAATTGCATTCGGTTTTCAAAACCCTGTCTTAAATGTTTTGGCGTGAGTATGGATAATAAATCAATGTAATGTTTCATTTCAATAGGTTAGTGTGTCACTATTGTTATAGAAATTGACGCTGTAGTTATACTACAGAGCGTCACAATTTCTGTACTTTAATTTACAATATAATCAAATATAAACAAATCATATTATGAGTAATATAACACTAGCACAAGCGCGTCAAATCATTGATGCAGCAATTAAAAAATCAGAATCTTTGGGTGTAAAAATGAATATTGCTATCGTAGATAGCGGAACGAATTTAGTGGCTTTTAACAAAATGGATGATGCATGGCTAGGTTCAATAGATATTTCGCAAAAAAAGCAAGAACAGCACGTTATTTCAATATGGATACTGGCGTGATTGGTTCCTTATCGCAACCAGGTGGTTCTCTTTATAATATTGAACATTCAAATGGCGGATTGATTACGTTTCCAGGAGGCGTAGTAATCAAAAATGCTGCTGGGGAAATAATCGGTGCTATCGGTGTGAGTGGAAGCACAGTAGAAGATGATCATGCTGTCGCTGCTGCAGGTGCCGAAGCAATTCTATAATTAAAATATTTTTTCACACTACTATGCAACCTTATGTGTGCTGATTACGTCTTATAAACAAACAGCACACATATGAAATTGCTCAGATTATATTTTATAGGATTTTTACTTTCAATAGAAGGTATATCTTGCATAACTCAATTGACGGAAGAAGATATAGCTATGTTTTTTACGGATAATTTTGTAGCTATATGTGCGGATTTGATGACCAATGAATTGGTGCAGCAAAGTATTTTAATCCTTCAAGCCTAACTCAACAAATAACTTTTCGTACTCCTCAAACCTATGTTCCCGAATCGGACGTACATAGGGTTCGGTTCTAAAATAGAGAAGCAATGCCGGTTGAATTTGTTTGTACTTGTCTACATATTCATAATTCACCAACTCACCATTCTGAATACGCTGTTTTATTTTGTTGTGATACGGATACATGATTTTAAGTTTTTAATTTAAGAATTTGTTCTGCACAATAATTCCCCATGCTAAAGCAAGCTTGCAACAGGTAGCCCCCTGTAGGCGCTTCCCAATCCAACATCTCACCAATACAGTATACATTCGGGTATTTCGCAAGGGCTAATGCTTGATTTAATTCATCAAAGTGCACACCTCCTGCAGTAGAGATCACTTCGTCTATCGGTCTATAACTTTCTACTTGAATGGGATATGCTTTGATTGCATTCGCCAAAAGATTTGGATTGGTATAGGTTTCTTTATTTAACCTTTTGAGTAAAATTAGAATTACCTTATTGAATTTGAGTTTGTTCTTCAAAACTTCACTCGTCTTAGGTGAAGTTTTGAATAATTGTGTAATTGATTCTTCCGAATAATTCGGTTTAAAATCAATATGAATGGTCAGTGGAAAGGAGTGAGGGCGTGTAAATCTATTCATGTAATAAATAGGACTTCCTTCGATTCCGTAATTTGTAAATACGATTTCTCCTTTTTTGCGTATATCTCCAAATCGAACTTCTATATTTTTAAGTACTTGTCCTTCAAGTTCTGCATAGTCTGCTGAGGTATTATATCCCGAGTTTGCTGCAGCTAATGGATTTATTTCTATTCCTTTTTTAGCTAAGATGGGAATCCATTTGGCATCAGAGCCTGTTTTCGACCATGAGCCACCACCCAATGCAAGAATTAGTGTTGAAAACGCTTTCTCCACGAGAGTTCCATTATTATCTAAAATAACTTTGCTATCATCAAAATCCAAAAACTTATGCGCGTAATGCATTTGCACGCCTAACTGTTGCAATCTGTCCAACCAAACTTGCAGCACTTGAATTGGTTTTATTGACTTTATTGGAAAAATTTTGCCTGAACTACCGACATAGGTTTCAATGCCTAATTCTCTCAACCATACTACTGTTTGTTCATTATCGAAGGATGTTATGACAGGTTGCAATTCATGTTTATCATACTTGAATACAAACTCGGCTATTGGTTCGCAGTGAGTTAAGTTAAATCCTCCATGCCCTGCAACTAGGAATTTACGTGCGGCAGCTTTATTTTGCTCATAAATATGCACTTCTTTTCCTGCTTCAGCAAGTCGCTGAGCAGCCATTAATCCAGCAGGACCTGCGCCAATAATTATAATAGGAGCTTTTTGCATTGCAGACAAAAATACAATTTTAGAATTGTGATAAACTGAAATAATGAATATTCTTATGCTTGATAAACGTTATCTCGTTTATTCCACTAAAACTCCGTTTCTTTGCATCATGAACTATTTTGATGAGCAGATTGCTCTTTTGGAAACAGAAAAACAGGTTGATTTTACATTACATGAAAATTTGTTGTTGCGCAGTTCTTTGCAAAAACGCAGAGTACAAGGTGTAAGTTGGTTTCCAATTGTTTTATCAGGTAGTGAAATAGGTAGAGGTGACTACCTTACGATTACCATCCAAAGAACTAATTTTTTAGAAGAGGGGCATAAATTCCGTTTTGGGATGCCTGTAGCTTTATTCTCCAATCATGATCCTTCGGAAGATCGCCTCGAGGGCATTATCAATTATGTGAGTAGAGATACGATGCGCATATCTGTTCGGGTGGATGAATTACCCGATTGGACGCGTAGCGGTAAGTTGGGTGTGGATCTATTGTTTGATGAGCATTCATACCGTGAGATGTTTGATGCGCTAAAGGAGGCAAAACAGCAATTGATGGATGCTAAAAATTCCAATCTCGTACCGCTATTGGTACAGGGAAAGGATGATTTTGATACCACCATTACGGATCATTTTTATAGTAACCATGATTTGAATGAAAGTCAAAATGCGGCAATCAATCAGCTGTTGAGTCAGAAGCCTTTGGTACTCCTGCATGGCCCTCCGGGGACAGGAAAGACCACGACGTTGATTGCGGGCATTCAAGCTTTATTGAAAGCCGAAAGAAAGCAAATTTTGGTCGTAGCTCCTAGTAATACGGCAGTTGATTTGTTAAGTGAGAGATTAGTTGAAAAAGGAATTAACGTGCTGCGCATGGGTAATCCAGTTCGTGTTTCCGAACATTTGCAAAATCTTACACTTGACGCTAAAATGGATAGCCATGCTGCGAATAAAGAACGCAAAAATCTAGAGAAGCAATCACGTGCTTATACCGATATGGCGCATAAGTACAAACGCAGTTTTGGTAGATCAGAGCGCGAACAACGCAAAGCTCTTTTTGATGAGGCGCGTAAAATTCGCAGAGAAATTGATAAAATACAAGATTACATAATTGATGATGTATTGGATAATGTTGAAGTCATAACAGCTACATTGGTAGGTTCAAATCATCCAAATATCCGAGCTGGACAGTACGAAACTGTAATAATCGATGAGGCTGCTCAATCTCTCGAAGCTGCATGTTGGATTCCGATTTTGAAAGCCAATCGACTTATCATGGCGGGTGACCATTGTCAACTTCCTCCAACTGTAAAGTCTTCCACAAAGTCGCATGAGGGATTGTATAATACCTTATTCGAAAAACTTGTGACACGTTTTCCTTCTGCTGTTTCATTATTGGATGTACAGTACAGGATGAATGCTCAAATCATGCATTATCCTTCACTTGTGTTATACGAAGGAAAATTGAGGGCTGCTCCGACAGTGGAGAATTGGACTTTGCGTCATGATACTAAGCCATTTGTTTTTATCGATACGGCTGGGGCAGGGCATGAGGAATTAATAGAAGAAAATGCGATTTCAAATAAAGATGAAGCATTATTTCTTTTACGGCATTTGAAGGAATACATTGCTACACTTTCTAAAGAATACAATGCGGAAGACTTTCCTAAAATTGGCATTATAGCACCGTATCGAAAACAGTCACATATTTTGAAGGAACTAATCTATGCCGATGACTATCTTCAATCTTTTCATTCTTTTTTACAAATCCATACGATTGATAGTTTTCAAGGGCAAGAGAAGGATATTATTTACATCAGTTTAACAAGAAGCAATTCGAACCAACAAATCGGTTTCTTGTCGGATATTCGACGAATGAATGTTGCAATGACGCGAGCAAAAAAGAAACTGATTCTCATAGGAGATAGTGGTACAGTGGGGCAACATGATTTCTACAAGGGCATGCTGGATTATGTGACGTCATTGGATCAGTACCACAGCGTGTGGGAGTGGGCTGAATAACATTACGCGACAATCTTAACTATTCACTTGTTAGTCTTCATGATTATCAACCTTGTTTGGATTGGGGGGAAGAGGGCTTTTGTCGTTTTCAGGACGTTTGCTTGTATCGCTTTCTACCTTGGTGTTTTCTTCTTTATTCTTCGCAAAGTTTTCTTTCTTATAGGGATCTTTTTCTGATGAATTTTTGCTGTGCTCTGTATTATTCTTTTTCATAGTCTAATGTAATGGAATATGGAAAGAACATTTGTTTCGGAAAATAGTTTATTTCGGAATATGATTCGTGGATATTAATTACTATAAATGACTCTATTTCACTATTTTCGCCAAAATACAAATGTCTAATCCTATAGTGATTAGACATTTGTGGGAAACTTTTCAATAAATTTAGACTAAGATTTTTTCAATTTTAAATTGAATGATCCCTCAGAAATTTGTTTTATAGTATTGTCTGAATTATTTTTTGCTTTGAACTCGAATGTACCTTTTACGTGTGTATCTGTCACCTCAGCTACAGTAACTTTGCCCACTTCGTTACCTACTGTATACGGTGCTTGCCAAATTTTTACTTGCGAATTCATCGGGTTGCTTAGGTTTACAGTCGTTTCGGTATAGCTCCCAGAAACTGCGATACTGTTTGAGCCGCCAATAGGATATACCCCTTTGCCTTCAAAACCATTAATCACAAAGACAAAAGCTTTGCTGTTTGTTCCTGCGGAATTCCCTTGAAGTGTTAATGTTCCTACACGTGTTACCAAGTTAGCTGCACCAGTTATTGATTCCGTTGTAACCCAATTGCCATCTACTTTGGCTTTGACAACGCCTTCACCTGCGCTTGAATTTCCGCCTTCTGCATCATCTTTTTTACAAGCTTTAAAAGCGAAAAAAATAGCTACTAAAGCATAGGTCATAAATTGTAATGTTGTTCTCATATTTGTTAGTTTTTGATTTTTTATAAATACCTTTGGTTTAAATCAATTAATAATTGCTATACAAATTTGAGATAAGTTTCTTTATGGTTAAATACGCAGTTTGTCGTATTTTTACTAAAAAACAAAAAATCCTCCCAGACATTTAAAATAGAAGGATTAAGTTTTTGTGAATTTAAAAATCTAACTACCAGCTATTGGAGAGCCAAATATTCCTACAGCCATCTCAGCCCATATAAGTAAACCAAGAATTAGTACAATAGCCAAAAATAGTAATTTTTGCATTTTTGTTGAAGTTAATTTAAACACCAATTCTATACTTAAGCCAACTATTGCAAGGAGTATACCCGCAATTATAAAATCAGATATTGTCCAGTTTACCTCGTGCGAAAATTGCATTCCAATTAATGGCAATAATAATATAAATCCGATTACCGAAAGTATTATAGTTCTTCTTTTGTTCAAGATCATATGCATAATGTTTTGTGTTTATGTTTAAATAAAAGTACTTTGATGCACAAAGTAAGTTATAAATTATTAATTTCAAAAACTTTAGAAAATATTTAACATTTAGTGGCTTAGAGGATAGGATATACAATAGAGTAATTTATATTTGTAGTTTAGGTATTAAGAATCAAGCGTTCAATCGCTAACAAAACATTTAGATAATGCAATTAGTCTACAAAGGAAAAACTAAAGATGTGTATAGCTTGGATAATGACCAAGTGTTGTTAAAATTCAAAGATGATGTAACAGGTGAGAATGGTGTATTTGATCCAGGTGCTAATACAGTTGGATTGACCATCGAAGGTGCGGGTAAGTCTGGCTTGAAAATGACGAAATATTTCTATGAGAAACTAAATTCATTAGGAATTCCTACACATTTTGTATCTGCTGATATCGACGCCGTTGAGATGGTAGTAAAGCGTGCAAATGTATTTGGCAAGGGCTTGGAAGTTATTTGTCGCTACAAGGCTGTAGGAAGTTTCTTTAGAAGATATGGGGCTTATTGCGAATCGGGGCAACCTCTTGATCGTTTTGTAGAGGTGACAATCAAAGATGATGAAAGAGGAGATCCTACTATTTCAGCAGATGCTTTGGAAATGTTGGGAATTTTAACACAAGAAGAATATCAAACTTTAAAAGGTTTGACACAACAAATTTGTGATATTATCAAATCAGAATTAGCTGCTAAAGAATTAGAATTATACGATATCAAATTAGAATTTGGTCGTGATGCTGTAACAAATGAAATTATCTTAATTGATGAAATCTCTGGTGGCAATATGCGTGTTTACAAAAATGGTACTTACATTGAACCACTAGCTCTAGAAAAAGACTTTTTGGGAGTTTAGAAAGTTAAAATCATTAAAAACAGTAAGAGCTTCTAGATTTTAGAAGCTCTTACTGTATATTAGTTTATGTTTTCTAAATAATCTGAAACGATTTGTCCCAATTTCCTAGAAATCTTACTTAGAATATTTTCCCAATCTTTGACTGTGCCATCACAATTGTCCGATACAATCTTTATCATGTAAAGAGGCAACTGATGTTGGTAACAAAAGTCTGCCAAAGCATAGGCTTCCATATCGAAAGCTTCTGCGTTTAAATCTTTTATATCTTGGTAAAACGCTGTAGTCGTATTAATAAATCGATCGGAAGTTAATAATGCTTTGTTATAATCGAATTCTTCTAATTCTACAGATTTAATTATACCATTGCCAACTAAGAACTTCGTGTTTTCTAAGAAAAATCCTTCTGTATAAGCATCTCCCTGCGCAAAATAGGTTGGATATAATACGTGCTCAATAGGATATTTGACCGAACCCACTGTACCTACATTTATTAAAATTGGATTAATCTCCAATTCTTTCATTATTAGATACAATTTAGACAAAGAAATTACTGAATTAACTTTTCCAACACCAATTTCATAAATAGCAATCGAATCATCTATTATATCGAAATCCAGTTCGTTTTTATTAGCTACTAAAATGACAGTTTTAATATTCTTATTAAGGGTCATTTATGCTTCTTTGATATAAGGATATTCGAATTCTAACTCTCCCGCATTAATCAAGTTTAAATAGTTCTGACAAGCTTTTAACGTATTTTCGAAGTCCATAAAAGTGTAGTTTCCACAGCTAATTGGATTTTGGAAAGGAACTTCGTATCCTTCCTCCAAAATAATTCCCAAAACTTCTTTCATCAACGTTTGGATATCCTGAGGCGTTCTACTAGTACCTGTTAATACCACATAAAAGCCTGTGCAACATCCCATAGGACCTACATAAATAACTTCGTCACCTAGAATTGTACGAATTTCTGTTGCAAAACAATGCTCCAATGTATGCATTACTTCTGGAGAAAGCATTCTTTCAGGAGAATTCGGACGAATCATACGAATGTCGTATGTTGTATAAGCGTTTATAGCTGATTCATTTGTTTTGGACGCTTTGGCGTATATACCTTGTTTTAATATAGTGTGATCTACAATAAAACTATTTACTACAGCTTTTTCTTTTGTATACATCTTCTTTTGGATAATGTTATAATCAATGATTAGGTTGATTGATAACGTATTTTACATTAAAATTTACATTAAAATTTACATTGTCTTGCCTTATAGGAAGACCTCTACAAAGATAACAAATTAATTTTTTACAGAATAACGGTGATTTATCTGTGATTTATCTGTGATATTGCTGCTTAACCAAGAATATTAGCTGTATCGTAATGCTCTACAGTAGGCATTGGGTCGTAGTAATCATGCAATAATTTTGCCCACTCTTGGAACAATTCTGATTGGAAAAATGTTACAGTATGGTCTTCTAAATTTTCCCATTCCACGAATTGAATGTATTCATTACTTACTTCTAGACTTTTGTGTAGGGAATGTTTGATATAGCCTTTACTCGCAGAAATATATTGTGCAGCAATTTTATAATCACGTTCAAAGTTTTCTTGTTGTCCTTCTTTAACTGTTAGTTTTACTACTTCTAATACCATAGTTTTTATTGATTTATATGTTGAATTTTAAAGATAGTTTAAAACCAAATATAAAAAAACATAAACATAATAAGTTATCAAATTGATTTATTCGGTAATAAATGCATAGGAAGAAATAAGCACTTCTTGACCACCTATGTTTTTTATATAGACCCTTTCGGCCAATTTGTGCCAAAGCCATTTTTTACCATATTCATTATCAAATATTGGATTAGATAATTCATATTCTTCAAATTCATCAAAGGATAAAGCATTAATAGGCTCAAAAAAGCTGACAGCATAAAAATATCGCCAAAAATCAATCATAAGACTTGCAGCGTTAATATCTACTTCTAATTTAAAGAGGCTTACAGATACATCTTCCCTTATATCATGGATTTTTCTGTAGTTTTTGGCATTAAAGATTCTACTTCGCCTTTTTTCAATATCAGATAAAATCTTGTCTTCAGTTAAATTTTTTTTTCTATAAAAATTAAAATAGAGTATTGTTCCAATTGGAAACGTCTTAGTAAACCATTCTTTAAAATGAACGATTCCTTCAGGTGTATTAGAATCGACGTTTATAATTTTTAATGGTGGCTGAATCAAATATATCAAAAAAAATCCTCCTACGCTTTGCAGTGCAGGAGGATTCCAAATATTACAATTTGTCCAACTTATTTTTTATTACTCACACACCACTCTTTAGCATTTACAAATGCTTCTAACCAAGGTGTTACTTCGTCTTTACGACCTGCTGGGTAATTCGCCCAGTTCCATTGGAAGATCGAACGCTCGATATGTGGCATTGTCACCAAGTGACGCCCTGTAGCATCACACATCATCGCTGTGTTGAAGTCCGAACCGTTTGGATTGTGTGGATATTGTTCGTACGCATATTTCGCGACGATGTTATATTTCTCTTCTGCGTAAGGTAATTTGAATTTACCTTCGCCGTGTGAAATCCAAACTCCCAAAGTCGAACCAGCTAATGTTTTTAACATGATCGAATTGTTGTCTTGCACTTTCACTGATACGAAGTTAGATTCGTGTTTACCCGATGTATTGTGTGTCATTTTACCGTGAATCTCATGGTCTGGATTGATTAAATCCAATTCCATCCACAATTGACAACCGTTACAGATACCTACAGACATCGTATCAGGACGAGCGAAGAATTTTTCTAAAGCGATTTTTGCTTTCTCGTTGTATTTGAAAGCACCAGCCCAACCTTTAGCCGAACCCAATACATCCGAATTAGAGAAACCACCCACTGCACCTACGAATTGAATATCTTCCAATGTCTCACGACCTGAAATTAAATCCGTCATGTGTACATCTTTCACATCAAATCCTGCTAAGAACATCGCATTCGCCATTTCACGCTCAGAGTTCGAACCTTTCTCGCGAATGATAGCTGCTTTAGGCTTTTCGACAGGGCTCAAAGTGACATTGTCAGACTGAGCTTGTCGAAGTCTACCGTCAAATTGAGCAGGGAATGTAAACGCTAATGGTTGATTTTTATAGTTGTTGTAACGCTCCTCAGCCATACCATTCTTAGATTGTTTTTGATCCAATAAGTAGGATGTTTTGTACCAAGTGTCACGCGTTTCAGTTACGTTGAATGTGAACGTATCTGAGTTATTTTTGATTGTAACGTCAGCACCTTCAATCGCTTGACCGATTTTCACTGCTTCGATACCAGCTTTTGTTAATGTTGCTTCGAAAGCTGCATCATCTTTTGCTTGTAATACTACTGCAATGTTTTCGTTGAATAATACTTTTACCGTATCCGCTTCACCTAAACCAGATAAATCATAGTTAGCCGCCAATTTCACATCCGCAAAAGTCATTTCCAATAAAGTAGTCACTAAACCACCAGAACCAACGTCATGACCTGCTTCGATTTGACCAGCTTGAATTAAATCTTGAATTGTGTTGAATGCTGTTTTGAAGTAAGCTGAATCTTGAATCGTAGGAACTTCTTTACCAATCTTATTCAAGATTTGAGCGAATGAAGAACCTCCTAATTTGAAACAATCTTTCGATAAATTGATATAATAGATCGAACCTGCATTTTTAGATAAAACCGGCTCTATTACTTTAGTAATATCCGTACAGTTACCCGCAGCAGAGATGATCAAAGTACCTGGAGCGATTACATTTTCGCCATTCGGATACTTTTGTTTCATCGATAATGAATCTTTACCCGTTGGGATATTGATACCTAATTCTATAGCAAAATCCGAACAAGCTTTTACCGCTTTGTACAAACGCGCATCTTCACCTTCATTGTTACAAGCCCACATCCAGTTCGCTGATAAAGAAACACCAGCTAAACCATTTTTGATAGGCGCAAATACTAAGTTAGATAAAGATTCTGCAATCGCTGTACGGCTACCCGCAGCAGGATCTACGATAGCAGCTATTGGAGAATGACCTACAGTCGTAGCGATACCTTCTTTACCTTTGAAGTCTAATGCCATTACACCCACATTGTTCAATGGTAATTGCAAAGGACCAGCACATTGTTGTTTCGCTACACGACCACCTACACAACGGTCAACTTTATTTGTTAACCAATCTTTAGCTGCAACAGCTTCTAATTGTAATACGTTTTTTAAGTAAGTAGGAACATCAGCTACATTATATTCTAAATCTGCGTAATTTCTTACGACAGTGTTGTCTTTCATATACGTTTTTGGAGAAGAACCGAAGAAATCTTCTAAGGCATAATCCATTGGTTTTTCACCAGTTGTTTTCGATTGGAAAGTAAATCTATGGTCTCCTGTTACATCACCTACAGTGTACATAGGCGCACGTTCACGTTCTGCCACACGTTGTAATGTTTCGATATCTTTTTCGGCAATCACTAAGCCCATACGCTCTTGTGATTCGTTACCAATAATTTCCTTTGCAGAAAGCGTTGGATCACCCACAGGCAATTTGTCTAAATCGATTAAACCACCAGTTTCTTCAACCAATTCAGACAAACAGTTTAAGTGTCCACCTGCACCGTGGTCGTGGATTGAAACAATAGGGTTGTTATCTGATTCTACTAAACCACGAATAGCGTTTGCCGCACGTTTTTGCATTTCAGGGTTAGAACGTTGAATCGCATTTAATTCGATGCCTGATCCGAAAGCACCTGTGTCCGCAGATGATACAGCAGCACCTCCCATACCGATACGGTAATTTTCACCACCTAGGATAACGATTTTATCGCCTGTTTGAGGAGTATGTTTTTTAGCTTGGTCTAATTTACCATAACCCACACCACCAGCTTGCATGATTACTTTATCGTAGCCTAATTTGCGACCTTCTTCTTCGTGTTCGAATGTTAAAACAGAGCCTGTGATTAATGGTTGACCGAATTTGTTACCAAAATCAGAAGCACCGTTTGACGCTTTGATTAAGATATCCATTGGCGTTTGGTATAACCATTCACGCTCTTGTACAGCATCTTCCCAAGGTCTGTCTTGCAACAAACGCGAGTAAGCCGTCATATAAATCGCTGTACCAGCCAATGGCAATGCACCTTGACCACCAGCTAGGCGGTCACGAATCTCACCACCCGAACCAGTAGCAGCACCAGAGAATGGCTCTACCGTAGTAGGGAAGTTGTGTGTTTCTGCTTTTACAGAAAGAACTGAGTCAAATTCTTTCTCTTCGTAGAAATCTGGCTTGTCCGCAGATTTGGGGGCAAATTGCGTTACGCGTGGACCTTTCACGAAAGCCACGTTATCTTTATAAGCTGAAATAATCTCGTTAGGATTTGTTTCAGATGTTTTCTTAATTAATTTGAATAAAGAAGTAGGTTGTTCTTCGCCATCAATGATAAATGTACCATTGAAGATTTTGTGACGACAGTGCTCCGAGTTTGCTTGAGAGAAAGCGAATACTTCAGAATCCGTTAATTTACGACCTAATTTAATCGCTAAATTATTTAAGTATTCTACTTCTTCAGGGTTTAAAGCTAACCCTTCTGCTTTATTATAGGCGTCAATATCGTCGATTTCCAAAATAGGTTCTGGTTCGATATTGATGGTATACATTTCTTGTGTCAAGGCAGCATATTTCTGCGAGATCATTGGATCAAAATCAGAAAAATCTGCTGCTACAGGCTGAAACTCCTCAATGCGAATCAAACCTTGAATACCCATGTTTTGCGTGATTTCTACCGCATTGGTACTCCAAGGCGTAATCATCGCTGCTCTAGGACCTACATAGAAATTGTTAAGGGTTTGTTCGTCAAGTTTTTTGGCGTTGCCGAATAGCCAGTTTAGTTTTGTAATGTCTTCTTGTGATAAAGAGTTAACACTTTGAACAGCATAAACGATGTTCGATGGGTTCTCAAAGAAATGGATCATTATTGTATGTTAGTTTTGAACGTTCTTCAAATTAAAACACAAAAATACGCATTATTTTACAATGATTTGCATGAAAGTAGATTTGTTGGTAAATAGGTGTTTTTAAACATTTCAGCTATAAAGACATCTTTTTAAATATCTACTTATTGTTGTTGTATTGCTCCGCTAAAACATTTAAATTTGATAGAACGACATCTATCATTTGGGATTTAACCGATTATTCAGCAGTTAGATACACTATATTATGCTACTATCTGATTTACTTCCTACTTGAATTCATTTAAATAAATCTAACCCAATTTGAAACATGAAAAGAAAAGATTTTATTAAAAATACTGCGCTTGCATTTGCTGGAATTTCTATTGTTCCACGACATGTGTTAGGCGGCTCAAATTTTTTAGCACCTAGTGATCGCATAAACTTAGGCTATATAGGTGTAGGAAAACAGGTTGGCACTCTTCTAAATGGATTGGGACAATTACCTGAAACAATGGTATTGGCTGCTTCAGATGTAGATAGTCAGAAGTTAGCTCATTTTATTGGACAAGCGAATCGAGTAAACGCAAAAAAAAGCAATAAAGAAGTTGCTGGATATAGGGATTATAGAGAGTTGTTAGAGCGTAAAGACATTGATGCTGTGGTAGTGGCTTCGCCGGATCACTGGCATGCCTTACATGTCATCGATGCAGCTAAGCAAGGCAAAGATGTTTATTGCGAAAAGCCATTGGCGTTGACCATTGATGAGGGGCGCGCAATGTGCAATGCTGTAAATAAATACAAACGCGTACTACAAACAGGAAGTATGCAGCGTTCGCAATACAATTTTAGACAAGCAGTAGAACTAATTCGAAATGGATATATTGGCGACATACATACAATTAATGTGCATGTGGGAGAAGCTGTCAAACAATGCGATTTGCCAACGCTTCCAGTGCCTGAATATTTAGATTGGGATATGTGGGTAGGGCCGTCGCTGTTCAGAGGGTATCATCCAGATTTAGCTCCACCATTGGGATCACCTCAATGGGCTGGCTGGCGCTGGTATAGAGATTTTGGTGGAGGTTACATTTCTGATTGGGGTGCGCATATGTTCGATATTATTCAATGGGCTTTGGATATGGACGATTCAGGACCAACTGAGTTTGTGCCACCAACTTTGCCTGGTGCTTCGTCGGGCTTATATTACAAATATGCAAATGGTCCAACGGTTTATCACAAGAATTGGGGAGAAACAAATGCCATACAATTTATAGGAACAGAAGGTAAGGTGGAAGTTTCAAGATCATTTTTACGTTTCGACAATCCGAAATTAAAAGATTTGAAGTTTAAGTCAAGTGATAAGCGTGTACACTTCTCGGATGATCACTATGCGGATTGGGTGAAGTCCATTAAAAATCGTTCTTTGCCTGTGGCTTCTGTGGAAGTGGGACACCGAACGGCTTCTATTTGTAATGCAGCAAATATAGCTTATGAATTACAAAAGCCTCTTAAATGGGATCCTAAACACGAAATATTTGATAATGCCTTTGCTAATAATATGCGTATGCGTCCTTATCGAGGCAATTGGGATTATACCAATTTTTAATAAACAAAGAAGTCAGTTGCTAGCAACTGACTTCTTTGTTTATTGTAATATCTGTTTTGCAAATTCCATACAGACTTTGACTTCTTGCACGGCATCAGAGTCCGCTGGTATTTTATATTCCAATTCTATCGTCACAGGGATGTTGTATTTTTTGTTTTTCAACAATAACAATATCTTCTTTATTGGTGTGTCACCTTCGCCCCATTTCAAATTCGCTGCCCCGCTTTCTTTGTTTTTGCGATCTTTAAGATGTAGGCTTGAAATTCGTTTGTGGTTATTTTCAATAAAGGCTAATAGAGATTCTGTAGTATTATTTCCGCCAGCAGCAATATAATGGCCACAATCTAAATTTAACGAATTGAATTTATTCTGCTCGAGAGCTATATCCCACGCTAGATCATTTCCTTGCAAATGGTTATGATAACCTACATACATTTTGTACTTCGCGGCAATACGTCCCAATCGTTCAGCGTGTTCTGCATCACCTACGCGGAGTTCGGTTGTTACAGATTTCGCACCTAAAGCTTTTGCCGATCGCATTGCAAAATCTACTTCTTCATCCGTGCTATTTTTATTGAGTAGATTGGGTTTGTAAGCATATATTTTTATGCCTTCTGAATTCAATTTCTTTTTTACTTTCTTGAATTCATTCATCGAGATACTCGATCGCCATTTTTTGATGCTCTCAGGATCGCTTGGTCGACCTAAATAAATTTCTACAGGATCGCCCATTAATTCAACCGCACTAATTCCGCTATTTTTTATTTGTTGGATCAAACTCTCCAAATCTTGTGGCATAGATCGGTATGAGTAAGTAATCACGCCAATTTGTACCCCTCCGAATTTTGAATTTAGCTTTTCAGTGGTCTGTCCAAAGCTATTGGAATTAAGAATTAATACCAAAATGCTAACAATAAAGGTTTTTAACATGATATTTTATTATAGGTTTATGAATATTTTAAAAACTAAAATTAAAAATATTATTGGAAAGTAACACTTTAATACTTAAGTTCGTATCAACTTTAGGGGTGTCTACAATTTTGTAGGCTGAGATCTTACCCTCATAACCTGATCTAGATCATACTAGCGTAGGGAAAAGTGAGATGTCTTCGTGTATTTGCAATCGCAATGTCGTAGCCATTCCTAAAGTTTTATTTTAAAACAAAAACAGGAATGGAACTTACAATCAATCATCAAATTTATTTTTTCGACCAAGAACTTAGTTCTTTAGAAGAATTGGTTTTGTTCAAAACAAAAGGACAAATCAAAGGCGTCGCTGTGGCTTTAAATCAGCGTGTGATTCCCAAATCCCAATGGTCAGAAACCAAAATTCAAAACTACGACAACATTCTTCTGTTGACAGCAACGCAAGGTGGTTAAGTCATTTATATCAAATACACAAAATTATGAGACAAGATCAAATTACAACGACTCCTTTTCCGAATTCCCGAAAGGTATTTATTTCGGGCAATATCCATCCTATAAAAGTCGCTATGCGCGAAATTCAATTGAGTCCTACAAAATTAAGAAATGGTGTGATGGAGATGAATCCTCCTATAACTATTTACGATACATCGGGTCCATATACGGATATCAATGCAGAAATTGATGTGCGTAAGGGACTTCCACGCATTCGCGAACAATGGATTTTGGATAGAGGTGATGTTGAAATCTTACCAGATTTTAGTTCTGAATACGGAAAGGAACGTTTAGCAGACAAGAAACTTGATGAGTTGCGTTTTCAGCATTTGGAAAAGCCTAAAAAAGCTAAAGATGGACAAAATGTAACACAATTGTATTACGCAAAACAGGGAATCATAACTCCTGAAATGGAATATATCGCAATCCGTGAAAATCAACGTCTAGGTCAACTCGAAAGCGCTACTAAAGGAATGGCACATCAACACGCAGGAGAAAGTTTTGGTGCTAATACACCTAAAGGTAAAATTACGCCTGAATTTGTGCGTGCTGAGATAGCTGCTGGACGCGCAATTATACCCAATAATATCAATCACCCAGAGAGCGAACCGATGATAATTGGGCGTAATTTCTTGGTGAAAATCAATGCCAATATTGGAAATAGCGCGGTCACTTCAAGTATTGAAGAAGAAGTGGAAAAAGCGGTTTGGGCTTGCCGTTGGGGGGCGGATACCATAATGGATTTGTCTACTGGTAAAAATATCCACGAAACCCGAGAATGGATTATTCGTAATTCTCCTGTGCCGATTGGTACAGTGCCGATTTACCAAGCTTTAGAAAAAGTCAATGGTGTCGCCGAAGATTTGACATGGGAAATTTTTCGTGACACCTTGATCGAACAAGCGGAGCAAGGTGTTTCCTATTTTACCATACATGCAGGTGTTTTGTTACGCTATATCCATTTGACAGCAAATCGTGTAACGGGAATTGTATCACGTGGTGGTTCAATTATGGCAAAATGGTGTTTGTTTCATCATAAAGAGAATTTCCTTTACACACACTTTGAAGATATCTGCGAAATTATGAAGCAATACGATGTTGCTTTTTCATTGGGAGATGGGTTGCGCCCAGGTGCTATTGCCGATGCAAATGATGCAGCTCAGTTTGCAGAATTGGAAACGTTGGGTGAGTTGACAAAAATCGCGTGGAAGCACGATGTGCAAGTTATGATCGAAGGGCCTGGGCATGTTCCAATGCATTTGATCAAAGAGAATATGGAAAAGCAATTGCAAGAATGCGAAGAAGCTCCATTCTATACTCTAGGGCCATTGACCACGGATATTGCACCGGGGTATGATCATATCACTTCAGCAATTGGCGCGGCAATGATTGGTTGGTATGGTTGCGCGATGTTGTGTTATGTGACACCAAAAGAGCATTTGGGATTACCAAACAAGAAAGATGTCAAAGATGGCGTAATTACATACAAGTTAGCGGCGCATGCTGCGGATCTGGCTAAAGGCCATCCTGGAGCACAATATCGCGACAACGCATTGAGCAAAGCTCGTTTTGAATTTCGTTGGGAAGATCAGTTTAATTTGTCATTAGATCCAGATACAGCACGCGAATTTCATGATGAAACTTTGCCTGCTGATGCTGCTAAAGTCGCACATTTCTGTTCGATGTGTGGCCCGAAATTCTGTTCGATGAAAATCACGCAAGAGATTCGTGATTCTGTGGAAGATGGAATGTTGGAAAAATCAGAAGAGTTTATAGCAAACGGCAAGGAAATTTATTTATGATAGTTGTCATTAGTCCAGAGCATAATTTGCCAAATGAGACTCTTTGGGTCAATAGACTGTTGGAAGCGGGGTTAGAGCGTTTCCATGTTCGTAAACCTTATATGAATGATAGTTCGGTGATTGACTATTTGAAACAAATTGATAGCGCATATTATTCTAAACTTGTTTTGCACGACAGACCTCATGTAGCTACTGACTTTGGCTTGACTCATTTCCATTATAGCCAAAAGCAAAGAAATGAAGTATTCTCAAAACCTAAAGATAACTCATTCTTTTCTACATCAGTTCATGGTATACACGAGTTTAATACTTTAGGTAAATTTTGGGATTCCGCTTTTTTAAGTCCTATTTTTCCAAGTATATCAAAAGCTGGTTATGGGGTCGGGAGCTCTGTTTCAGAACAATTAAAATTTAGGACAAACTATAACACCAAACTTATTGGATTAGGGGGAATAACTCCTCAAAATATGCAAGAAGTATTAGCGAAAGGTGCTGATGGAGTAGCATTATTGGGTGTTATTTGGCAATCCCAAAATCCTTTAGAAACATTTAAGTCATGCAAAAAGTAAGACCGTATGTGCTGTGTATAGGCGGTTTTGATCCTTCCGCAGGAGCAGGTGTATTAGCCGACATCAAGACCTTAGAACAGTTAAAAGTTTTTGGTTTGGCTGTTTTGACCTGCAATACAATACAAACCGAAAATGAATTTATGGCGTTGGATTGGTTTGAAACTGAAATTATACTTGAAGCTATTCAGAGGCTCATGCAAGTTTACCCCATCGAGTATGTAAAAATTGGGGTGGTGAAAAACTCGGATATGCTTGGTCAAATAGTTGATCAATTGCTGTCTATTAATCCGCAATGTAAGATTATTTGGGATACAGTTTTAGGAAGTACTACAGGTTATAATTTGTTTGAAATGGACAATTTGGAGAAATTGAAAGCTGTATTACCTAAGTTGTGTCTTGTAACTCCAAATATATTGGAATATAACATTTTAATCTCTTTTGGTTTAATTGATTCTGTAGGTGGATTGGCTATTCTTCAAAAGGCTGGACACAGCAAAGAAAGGCTTGGTGTAGATATTTTATTTAATAAAAATCAAATCATTAAAATACAGCAAGGTCAAGAAAAATTGCCACAAAAGCATGGTTCAGGATGTGTGTTAGCTAGCGCGATAACAGGTTATATGTCTTTAGGAAATGACTTAGAATCATCGTGCAAATTGGCGAAGAGTTATATAAATAGGTTTTTAAATTCTAATCAGACATTATTAGGATACCATTATGAATAAGATAAGCAAACTACAATATATCTCTCAGGGAAACACTTGGGATGAACAAGCGAACAACATCATCACAGCATTGAATAATGGCGTGAAATGGGTTCAGCTACGCTGGAAAAATGCATCTAAAGAAGAAATTTTTGATCTAGCGCGTCTGGTAAAGGTTTGGTGCATGTCACATAAAGCTAAACTCATAATCAATGACCACGTGGATATTGCGAAATCTATCAATGCCGATGGTGTGCATCTGGGACTAGCAGATATGAAAGTAGTAGAGGCAAAGCAAATATTAGGTGAAGGAAAAATTTATGGAGGAACAGCTAATAAGCTAGAAGATATTTATTTGAGAATGGAAGAAGGTTGTGATTATGTCGGATTAGGGCCATTTAGATTTACATCAACCAAAGAAAAATTAAGTCCGATTTTAGGTTTAGCGGGATATCAACAAATTTTAGATCATCTACATAAATTGAAATCTTTTCCACCCATCATCGCTATTGGCGGTATCTCCTTAGAAGATATTGCGGCATTACAACATGTTGGCGTCTATGGTGTAGCGTTGTCGAAGTATATTACAGAAAATCCATTAGAGGTGTCCCAAATTGAAGCTTTATTATGAAAAACGAACTCAAAATAGCAAATAAAATATTTGATTCAAGGTTATTTCTCGGAACAGGAAAGTTTGGAAATTTAACAGAAATGCAACAGGCGATCGAGATTTCAGGATCTAATTTGGTTACTGTTGCATTACGAAGGGTTGATTTAAAGCAGAATAACCAAGAAAATATTATTCATTATCTCCAACAGACGAAAGTGGATTTGTTACCCAATACCTCGGGAGCAAGGACAGCTGAAGAAGCTATTATGTTGGCTGAGATGGGACGCGATGCGATGGAAACAAATTGGGTGAAACTCGAAATTCACCCTGATCCGCGTTATCTGATGCCTGACCCGATTGAAACATTACTAGCAGCAGAAAAACTAGTTAAAAGTGGATTCGTGGTGTTGCCTTACATTCATGCGGATCCAGTACTTTGCAAACGCTTGGAAGAAGTTGGTACTGCGGCGGTGATGCCTTTAGCTGCGCCCATCGGTAGTAATAAAGGATTGCGAACAATAGATTTTTTAGAAATTATTATTGAGCAAAGTCAAGTTCCTGTTGTCGTAGATGCGGGGTTAGGTGCGCCTTCAGATGCAGCTAAGGCGATGGAATTAGGTGCAGATGCCGTTCTAGTGAATACGGCAATTGCGGTAGCAAGTAATCCTGTCGAAATGGCTTTGGCTTTTAAAGAAGCAACAATTGCGGGTAGAAGAGCTTTTGAGTGCGGTGTGCCTCAAGTGTATCAGTATGCAGAAGCTTCAAGTCCGTTGGATACTTTTTTATTTTAAAAAATTATGCTGGAAACATTTTTAGCTCATTTTGCCAAGTATGATTGGGATGTTGTGAAATCCCAGATCAATCAGGTTTCTGCACAGGATGTCCAAACTGTATTGGCTAAAAGGAAAAAGACCTTACAGGATTTTATGATCTTGTTATCGCCTGTCGCAGCTCACTTTTTACCTCAAATGGCTACGCAATCTCAATTATTGACCCAACAGCGTTTTGGTAAAACTATCCAATTGTTTGCGCCATTGTACTTGAGTAATGAATGCCAAAACATTTGTACGTATTGTGGTTTTAGTTTGGATAATAAGATAAAGCGCAAAACTTTAACCAATATGGAATTGCTTTTGGAAGCTGCAGAACTTAAAACACGCGGGATCGATCATGTGTTGTTGGTAAGTGGGGAAGCAAATCATACTGTCGGTATCGAATTTTTTTTGAATGCGGTTAAATTACTTAAACCTTTATTTTCTAATATTTCGATGGAAGTACAGCCTTTGGAAGAAGATGAATATCGGCTATTGACGGACGCAGGCGTGCATTCGATATTGGTTTACCAAGAGACCTACCACCAAGAAGTATACAAAGCGTATCATCCAAAAGGAAAAAAATCGAACTTTGATTACCGAGCAGAGACGCCTGATCGATTAGGTCGAAGTGAAATGCATAAAATGGGACTTGGTGTGTTGTTGGGTTTAGAAGATTGGCGTGTAGATAGCTATTTCAATGCTTTGCATTTGGATTATTTGCAAAAGAAATATTGGAAAACTAAATATGCTGTTTCATTTCCACGATTAAGACCTGCTGAAGGGGGGATTCATCCGAATTATGAAATTTCGGATCGAGAGCTTTTCCAATTGATTTGTGCTTATAGAATTTGGAATCCTGATTTGGAATTGTCTATTTCTACTCGCGAAAGCGAAGTTTTTCGCAACAATATTATTCGATATGGCGTGACAAGCATGAGCGCCGCTTCCAAAACTAATCCTGGTGGTTATGTTGTAGATCCACAATCTTTAGAACAATTTGAAATTTCGGATGAGCGATCTGTCGCTGATGTCAAATCAGTTATTTTAGGTGCTGGTTATGAACCTTTGTTCAAAGATTGGGAAAGTGTGTTATGATAAAGTCTGATGATAATTTTAATCGTTATAGCCGACAGATTTTTATAGAAGAAGTTGGTGTTGAAGGACAACGCGCCTTATTGAATGCTAAAGTTTTGGTCATAGGTGCGGGAGGCTTGGGTAGTGTTGTGCTTCAATATTTAGCGGCTGGTGGAGTTGGAAAATTAGGAATTGTTGATTTTGATATGGTCGAATGGCATAACTTAAATCGTCAAATTATCCATAAAGAAACTAGTATTGGAAAATATAAAGTCGATAGTGCTTTTGAATTCATAAAGAATTTAAATTCTACTATTGAAGTGGAATGCTTTAATATAAAATTGACCGCGGATAACATTAAGGATATTTTGGAAGATTATGATATAGTACTTGATTGTTCGGATAATTTTTATACAAGGTACTTAATTAATGATACTTGTGTTGTTTTAGATAAAGTACTTGTTTATGGAAGTATCTTTGCTTTTGAAGGGCAGGTTGCTGTATTTAATTTTAGAGGGAGCAAGCATCTGAGAGATGTTTTTCCTGAGCCGCCCGGTCCCGAGATGGTTCCAAATTGTGATGTAAACGGTGTTTTAGGTCCTTTACCTGGTGTAATAGGAAGTATGATGGCTATGCTTTGTGTAGAAATTCTTGTGGGTATAGAGGTGCCAACGAATTCCTTGCTTGTATTTGATTTAAGAAAGTGGCTTTTTACAAAGTTAGAATTCTAATGGAGATAAAGCTTTGGCAGGATACAGCAGGATAATTAAATATAGAAAAGGCTGTAGATTTAATGATTAAATGATTAACCATGAAATCTACAGCCTTACTTAGCATCTTACTAATTTCGATTTTTCAACTCTCAAATGCTTTTGCGCAAAAGAAAAAATCAGCTAATGCTACTAAGAAGCCTATGAACGTGCTTTTTATAGCAACAGATGATATGCGTGCAGACTTGCAAGTGTATGGTCACAAATTAGCAAAGACTCCAAATTTAGATAAGTTGGCAAAAGATGGGGTCCTTTTTGAGAGGGCGTATTGCCAATATCCTCTTTGTGGACCTTCTAGGGCTTCATTACTTACTGGTCGGAAACCAACTACCTCAGGACTATATGGCAACAGAGAATGGTATGGGACTTCATTTCCCGATTGGAAAAGTATACCGATGTATTTCAAAGAACAAGGTTACGTCACCTGGCGTACGGGGAAAATATTTCACGGCGGAATTGACGATACAGACGCCTGGGTAGAAGGAGGCGAGGTAAGGGATCATAATGCGCCAGTTAATACGGACGCACCTTCAGCTGTGTCAACAACGCAGTATTATGCAAATATTTGGAGGTCAGCGCCAAAATTAACAGAGGGGGCTGACTCGTCTGTAAGATCAGATCGTTGGGGAGCTGTAGATGGCGAGGAAGCACAAAATTTGGGAGATACCAAAGTTGGAGATCGCGCTTTGGACTTTATTAGACGTAGTAAAAACCAAAAGGAACCTTTTTTTCTAGCTGTTGGATTCTCTAAACCACATACGCCATTTATAGCACCTAAAGAGTTTTTTGATTTGTATGAAAAGGAAGAGATTCAACTTCCTGTCAATTTCTCTTCTCTTCCTGTTGTTCCAATTGGTTTTCCACAAGGTGCGACACGTCTTAGGAATACAGATTTGTTTATTAATCGCACGGCCTCTGTAGATGAATCAAAAGATTTTATCAAAGCCTATTTAGCATGTATTAGTTATGTGGATTGGAATGTTGGTCGTTTATTAGATGAGTTGGAAAAGCAAGGATTAAGAGAAAATACCCTAATAGTTTTTTGGAGTGATCATGGTTATCAATTGGGTGAAAGAGGTAAATGGTCTAAAGCAGGATCGCTGTGGGAGCAAGGCACGCGCGTTCCTTTTATAATTTATGATCCAAGAGCAAAAGGAAACGGCACGTCATCTTCTCGTACTGTCGAGCTAATTGATATATACCCTACGCTGGTCGAAGCCTGTGGTCTTCCGATGCCATCTGGACTAGATGGCGTAAGCTTAAATCCATTATTGCAAAATCCAAATGCACCTTGGGAAAGACCAGCCTATACAGTTTGGAACGAGCATAGCAAAGGCATTACCGGAGTAGTTGTACGAACAGAACGTTGGCGATATGCCGAATTTTATGGTAATGGTGCAGGAGCATTTCTTACAGATGCTGTACATGATCCGCATGAACTGATTAATTTGGTTGAAAATCCGCAATATAAAGATGTTGTAGCTGAACTTTCTCATTTAGCTCGTGAGTATGTAAAAGGAAAAACCGAACCCACAAAATAATATATTGTATAAATGTAGATAAAGACAGATTCGCCCGGATTTGTCTTTTCTTATTTTATCTGATTTTGATCTAGGTTTTTCATTTTAATAAGGCATGCATAAACATATTTTGTTGTATTCTGCTATGCAAAAACCTATCTTTGTAACTCAAAAAAATTAAAAGATGAATATTTCTTACAATTGGCTTAAGAATTACTTAAATATAGATAAAACACCAGATGAGCTTTCATTGATATTGACCGATATTGGTTTAGAGGTGGAAGCAGTGGAGAAAGTAGAATCTATACCAGGCGGTCTTGAAGGTTTGGTAGTAGGGGAAGTGTTGAGCGCTGAGCAACATCCAAATGCAGATAAATTACGTATTACCAAGGTTGACGTAGGTACTGGTACACCATTGGATATTGTGTGTGGTGCGCCAAATTGCCGAGCGGGTTTGAAAGTAATTGTTGCAACTGTAGGATCTATTTGTCATCCAACATCAGGTGAGCCATTCAAAATCACGAAGTCAAAAATCCGTGGTGAAGTTTCTGAAGGCATGCTTTGCGGCGAAGATGAAATTGGCTTAGGTACATCTCATGCTGGAATCGTCGAGTTGCCTGCTGATGCGCAAATAGGAACATTAGTAAAAGATTTTTACGAAATAAAAGACGATTACCGTTTTGAAATTGGCTTGACACCAAACCGCGCAGACGCAGCTTCGCACTTAGGTGTAGCGCGTGATTTGGCTGCGTATTTCCGTAAGAATTATACGCTACCAAATGTTGAAGCTTTCACTGAGCAATCTGCTCAAGGTACAGTTTTATCAGTAGAAAGTGAAGATGCTCCAAGATATTCTGGAGTGAATATTTCTGGAGTTAAAGTCGCGGAATCACCAGATTGGTTAAAAGAAAAGTTAAGTGCTATCGGTATTCGTTCGATCAATAATATCGTTGATATCACGAATTATATTTTGCACGATTTAGGTCAACCTTTGCATGCATTTGATGCGGCTAAAATAGCTGGTAACAAAGTTGTTGTTCGTAAAGCGTCGGAAGGCGAAGCATTCAAGACTTTGGATGGTGTTGATCGCACATTGTCTTCTGAGGATTTAGTAATTGCTGACGCAGAGAAGCCTATGTGTATCGCAGGTGTTTTCGGTGGCGAATATTCAGGCGTTACCGAATCAACTACGGATATCTTTTTAGAGTCGGCATATTTTAATCCTGTATCTGTTCGTAAAACTTCAAAACGACATAATTTAAAAACGGATTCTTCATTCCGCTTCGAAAGAGGTACTGATCCAAATATTACAGTATTTGCGCTTAAGCGTGCTGCATTATTGATTCAAGAGATTGCTGGAGGTACAATATCATCTTCTGTTACTGATATTTATCCAAACCCAGTTGAACCTTTCAGATTTGAGGTTAGCTACCGCAATGTGCAGCGATTGATTGGTAAAGATATTCCTGCAGAGCAGATTAAAGAAATTATCTTGGCTTTAGGAATTGCTGTGACTGCAGAAAATGATGGTGTGCTTTCTGTTGAAGTTCCTGCATACAAGGTAGATGTAACACGTGAAGTGGACGTGATTGAGGAAGTGTTGCGTATTTATGGTTACAATAATATTGAATTGAAATCTCAGATTTTAGCTTCGCTGAATACGCAGGAGAAACCGGATAAAGAAACAGTATTAAATCAAGTAGCAGACTTATTGATAGCTAATGGTTTTAGAGAGATTTTGTCTAATTCATTAACAAAATCATCTTACGCGGATGATGAGGCTACAGCTGTTAAATTATTCAATCCATTGAGTTCAGATTTGGACACCATGCGTCAAAATATGGTTTACTCTGCCTTGACAGCAATTGAATACAACCAAAAACGAAGATTGTCGGATTTGAAAATTTTCGAATACGGAAAAACATACCACTTGAAGGAAGATGGCTATGAAGAAAAACAACATTTTGCATTAGCATTAGCAGGTAAAAAAGAAGCCGAACAATGGAATACGGTTTCTAAAAATGTTAATTTCTATAATTTGAAATCAGCTGTTGATACCATTTTAAAACGTCTTAAAGTAGAAGGTTTACAAATCGTAGAAACGACAAATGCGAATCTTGCTTACGGTTTGGATTATATGAAAGGCCAAAAAGTAATGGTTTCACTAGGCGCAGTTCATGCTGATGTACTGAAAAAAGCGGATGTAGACGGACAAGTTTATTTTGCAGATTTTGATTGGGATTTGGTGTTGAAGGCTATTCGTAAAAATTCAATCAAATTCAAAGAAGTTTCAAAATTCCCTGCTGTACGTAGAGATTTAGCTTTGTTAGTTGATGAAGCAATTAGTTTTGATAAATTGAGAGCTGTCGCTTTAAAAACTGATAAAAAGCTATTAAAGGAAGTAAACATATTTGATGTTTATAAAGGCGATAAATTGCCAGAAGGCAAAAAGTCTTATGCTCTGAGTTTTACGATTCAGGACGAAGAAAAAACGCTAAATGATAAACAAATTGATAGCATTATTCAAAAATTAATTATTAACTTTGAGAAAGAGACTAAAGCTGTAGTGCGATAGAACTCCAATCAAATAATTTTAATTGCGAAATAAAATATGGCAGTATTATCTTCACAAATGAATATTATCGTTGAGAAAACGAAAAATTTAATTCAGTTGTGTGAAGCTTTGCAAGAGGAAAATGATTTGTTAAAGTTAGAATTACAATCAGTGCAAGTCGCATTCGAGACAAGTACTGAAAAGGTAAAGCAACTTGAAGAGCAAACAAAAGCTATGGCAGTAGCTCGATCTCTAGACGAAGCGAATATAGATAAGGAAGCTATAAATGAAAAAATACTTGACACAAAGCAAAAAATTAACGATTTTGTGCGAGAAATAGACAGATGTATAAACTTATTGAAGTAGATAAGTAGAGTTAGGAAATAAGTTTATTACGTTATTAAGCTCGATAACCATGGGAGAAATTTCCATAAAAATAAATATCGCAGATCGTGTGTACCCATTACGTGTTACCACGGAAGAGGAGGAAGTAATTCGTCACGCTGCGAAATTGATAAATGAAAAAATTAAGGAATTGCAAGAAAATTATGCAGTTCGTGATAAACAAGATTTGTTGTCTATGTGTGTATTACAGTATGCTACAGGGATGATAAAAGCGGAGAAGCAAGCACAGCACCAAGATGTAGGTCTGGAGCAGTCCATTCACGAATTAGATAATTTACTAACTGATTTCTTTAATAAATAATATCGTTCTTATAAGAGCT
The DNA here is from genome assembly GCF_008520265.1 of Sphingobacterium cavernae. Classification (GTDB taxonomy): domain Bacteria; phylum Bacteroidota; class Bacteroidia; order Sphingobacteriales; family Sphingobacteriaceae; genus Sphingobacterium; species Sphingobacterium cavernae. The sequence continues at coordinate 34,815 of NZ_VIQM01000020.1, read as the reverse complement.
ATATAACTAAGAATTTGCCGCAATTAAATTCGGGTTGTCACTATTTTAAACTTAACGCTTCAATATCACGAGCAATATCAAGATATAGGCCATTTTGCTTTACGCCATCTAGGTCATAATCATACGCTCAAATCATGTGTAATCGAAGTTTAATAATACTTGGGACCTGTTAATTTAATTGCGGTTTTTTTTTGCTAGAAAAACATTAAATACTAATATATATAAATTAATAATATGGAGTTAATAACCACAATTTCAATTATCATATCTCTTGTAATTGGTATTGTTATTGGACGATATTTACTACAAATGTTGTTCAAAAAGCAAGAGCAGGAGGCCAAAGAAAAAGCGGAGAATATCATAAAAGAAGCCGAAAAACAGGCGGAACACACTAAAAAACAGCGTCAATTAGAGGCGAAAGAAAAATTTCTTCAATTAAAGTCTGAGCACGAAAAGGAAGTAAATCAACGTAATAACACGATTAGCCAAAAAGAAAATACGATTAAACAAAAAGAGCAATCTATTAATCAAAAACTTGAAAATCTTAATCGCGAAAAACAAGAGTTAGATAAAAAGAATTTGAAACTTGATCAATTGATTGAGTTAAATGAGAAAAAAAGCGAAGAAGTTGAGCAATTAAAGAATCAACACATTAGCCAGTTAGAAACTATTGCCGGATTAACTGCTGAGGAAGCAAAAGAGCAATTAGTTACATCATTACGTGAAGAAGCTCGTTCTCAAGCGATGATTCAAATCAAAGATATCGTTGATGAAGCGAAATTAACAGCATCTAAAGAGGCTAAAAAAGTTGTTATCCAAACTATTCAACGTACCGCTACTGAATCCGCTATCGAGAATACAGTTTCTATTTTCAATATTGAGAATGATGAAATAAAAGGACGTATTATTGGCCGTGAAGGTCGTAATATTCGTGCTTTGGAAGCTGCAACAGGAATTGAGATTATCGTAGACGATACACCAGAAGCAATTATTTTATCAGGATTCGATCCGGTACGTCGCGAGATTGCACGTTTGTCTTTACATAGATTAGTTACGGATGGTCGTATTCACCCAGCGCGTATCGAGGAGGTCGTTGCGAAAACACGTACACAAATCGAGGACGAGATTGTAGAAATTGGTGAGCGTACGGCTATAGATTTAGGTATTCACGGTTTACACCCTGAATTGATTCGTATGGTGGGACGTATGCGTTACCGTTCTTCTTATGGTCAAAATTTGTTACAACACTCTCGTGAGGTAGCTAATTTTGCAGCTACCATGGCAGCAGAACTAGGTCTTAATGTAAAACATGCTAAGCGCGCAGGTCTATTACACGATATTGGTAAAGTGCCTGATGACAACCCAGAATTGCCACACGCTATCTTGGGTATGCAATTAGCGGAGAAATATAAAGAGCATCCTGATGTATGTAACGCTATTGGTGCGCACCACGACGAAATCGAGATGACTTCAATGATTTCACCAGTAGTACAAGCGTGCGATGCGATCTCAGGAGCACGCCCAGGAGCACGTCGCGAGGTGGTAGAAAGCTATATCAAACGGTTGAAAGAATTAGAAGAATTAGCGCTTTCTTACCCTGGTGTAGATAAAACTTTTGCCATTCAAGCTGGACGTGAGTTACGTGTAGTCGTAGAAAGTGAAAAAGTAACGGATGCACAAGCTGAGATTTTGGCAGCTGATATTTCTAACCGTATACAGACGGAAATGACGTATCCAGGTCAAATCAAAGTTACTGTGATTCGCGAGACACGTTCGGTGTCTTATGCAAAATAGACTTTTATTAAAATAAATAGTAGCAAAGCCCTAACTTTATAGTTGGGGCTTTTGCTTTCTTAGAATTTTACCACATGGACATTACCAAAAGATTTGATCGACTTCTTAGTATTTACTTTTATCTGCAATCCAAACCCTTGGTGAAAGCTCAAGAATTAGCAGATAAGTATGAGGTGAGTTTGCGTACGATTTATCGCGATATAAAATCTTTAGAACAAGCTGGTGTGCCCATTATGGGAGAGGCTGGATATGGTTATTCGCTCATGCATACCTATAAAATTCAACCCGTCAATTTCACAGAACAAGAAGCACTTAGTTTTGGCGTAGCCGAGAAATTAATGCAGCATTATTTGGACAAGGAAATGGGGGAGCATTTTAGTAATGCACTGCTAAAAATGAAAGGTGTTTTGCGATTTGCTGATAAGGAAAATGTAGCTGATTTGGATTCAAAAGTTCTGATAAATAAGCAAAAACATTTTCTGAATGAAAACGTGCCTACAGCATTAGCTACGCTTTTTGAAAGTATGGTCAAAAAAAAGCAAATTCATCTCCACTATAAATCCGTCGAAAGTAATAGCCAAGAACGTAATATTGAAGTTATTGGTGTATTTCAGGAAGGACAGTTTTGGTATTTCATGGCGTATTGTCATTTACGCGAGGAGATCCGTCAATTTAGATTGGATAGGATTGAGCGTATACGCTTAACTGATGAACGTTACACACAACAATTTATGCCATTAAACGTATATCTAGAAGCGAATAAGAAAGAAGAAGTCTTGCACACTATACGCATTTGGGTAAGTAAGAATATGTCCAGATATCTTCATTGGGAGCGGCAGTATTATGGATTTATTCAGGAGGAAGAAAAAAATAATGGTGTAGAAATGCTATTCCACACCAGTCAAATCGAACATTTTGCAAGATGGTTTATGATGTTTGCTGACGAAGCTGTAATTTATGAACCTGAAATTTTAAAAGATCAAGTACAAATTATTTTGCAAAATGCGATAAATTCCCTTGACGATTATTCTCTATCCCAAAAGAATGGAGGTTCAATACCTAAGGCTCTCAAGTAAACAAATCCTTGTGCACGATGATGAACTTCATTGTCTATGAAATAAATAATATTGTGTACAATTGGAAAATTGTATTCACCAAATAAATTGAAATCATCATTAAATCTTTCTTCGGGAATTTGGTTGTATAAATCAATCAGCACAGGCGTGTCCTTATCCCATTGTGCTAACAAATCGGATTTTGTGTGTAATGGTAAATCATGATTATAGGTTTCTATCTTATCGAATACAATACCCGATAAACCTGGTACAGCTAAGGATAGCATTTCTTTTGCCAAATCGGCAAACGTTCGCATTCCACCTATTGAGAACTTAAATAATTCTTCTTCTGGGAATTTTTCAATGGTTCTTCTTGTTAAATTACGGTGACCCAACCAATGTTGTAATAAGTCTGCTTTCGAAATAATTACTGTCTTTTCCATTTTTATTTGAGGTTTTAATGTTTGTTCAAAGGTAGGAGTGGTTTGTGACAACAGTTTGTCAGTAGTTTTTTGCGGTTTTCACTAATTTTATAAAAGTGTTTTCTTTGCAATAATCTTATCTTTGTACCGGAAATATGAACAACATGATTACTAAAGAAGAAAAAATAAAAAACTTTGATCCTTCACAACCTGGACTGGCAGATGCAAGTATTTATGGTTTGCCATTTACGGCAGAAGAATCTGAAATTATAGTGATTCCAGTGCCTTGGGAAGTGACTGTTAGTTATGGTGCAGGTGCGTCAGAAGGCCCAGATGCTATTCTAGATGCGTCATTCCAAGTTGATTTGTTGCATCAAGATTTTCCTGAGTTGTGGAAATTGGGTATTTATATGGACGAAGCTCCTGCGCAGTGGGCAGAGAACTCGGTAAAATATAAAGCATTAGCGCAACCTATTATTGAAGCATTAGAAAGTGGAGAAGATATCAATGAAAATCCTACTTTAAAAGCGAATTTGGACTCCATTAATGCTGCATCAACACAACTCAATGCCGAATTAAAAGAGCGTGTGTTGGAATGGACTGCTAAGGGTAAGAAAGTAATTCTATTGGGTGGTGATCACTCAACTCCTCTGGGTTATTACCAAGCATTAGCAACTTCATACGATAATTTTGGAATCTTGCATTTTGATGCACACATGGATTTGCGTATTGCTTACGAAGGTTTTACGTATTCGCATGCATCTATTATGTACAATGCGATTCAGTTGCCACAAATTAGTAAGTTGGTACAAGTAGGTATTCGTGATTTCTGTGAGCAAGAAGTTCAAGTTGTACAATCTTCGGATAAAGTGAAAGTATATACGGATGCTGATCTTAAAAAAGCACAGTTTGAAGGTAAAACTTGGCAACAACAAGTGGATGAAATTATTGCGCATTTGCCTGAAAATGTAGCAGTAAGTTTTGACATCGACGCGCTTTATCAATGGTACTGTCCAAACACAGGTACACCAGTTCCGGGAGGGCTTTCCTACGAACAAGCTGTTTACGCTTTATCTCGTTTAGCGGAATCCGGCAAAAAAATAATCGGAATGGATTTAGTCGAAGTTGCCCCTGGTGAATCTGACGAATGGGATGGAAATGTAGGTGCACGCTTATTATTCCATATGTGTGGTGTTTTTGCCAAAAATAATGGTTTGAATGTTGGTCATAAGATTCAGTTCTAACAATATATAAGATATTTATGCAAGCAGGTTTTATACTATAAAACCTGCTTTTATTTTTTTTATTGTAGCACAATATGTTTTAATTTCGTTCTATAGACACACTATCCTAATAATACATTCTATAATTGATGAAAAACATAACTATCAAAATCTTTGCTACAGTTTTATTAAGCAGTAGTTTTTATTATTCCGAAGCACAAACTTTACGTGGTATTGGTAAACGATTAGGACAAAAAGCAGAACAGTTTATCGATAAAAAAGTAGATGATATAAGCAATGCTACAGCATCGCAGAGTCAACCAACTGTTACCAACAGTGCCTCTCAAAATGGTCCTTTCGAAAACTTACAAGGGTTAAAATACGATTATGTACGCGGAACAGAAGTCGTTTTTGAAGATAACTTTCGTGCAGATGAGTTAGGTACTATGGCGCAACGCTGGACAAGTAATGGGAGAGGCGCTGTGAGTGAAGTGAGTATAGCAGAGGGTAAATGGTTGGAATTATTTGATGGTAATACGTATAAGATTAAAGATTTAGTTCGTATTCCAGAGAATTTTACGATTGAGTTTGATGTGTTGGCATTATCAGATGATAAACATCAATTTCGCTTAGATTTTGGTTTTGATTATCAAAAAGGTGTGGGTAATCATTACTATCTAGCAAAACATAATCCATTGAATATAAATGCATCCTATTGGTTCAATCGATTTGAATTCCATAGTAAAGAGGTGACGCCGAACAAAAATAGTGAGGTAAAAGCTAATATGTCCTATTTCGTAAATGATGTGATGAAAGTAAAAATACGTGTAGAAGGTAATCGTATCCATATATATATCAACGAATACAAAATTTTAGATACCGAAATGGTTGATCCAATAACCAAGAAGTATTTTTATTTGGCTTTTAATTGTGATGATAAAACTGGTAAAATCTATATTTCAAACTTCAGAATTGATAAGATTTAGTAATTACTGAATACATTCTATTAAGCCCTCATAATGTTCTACTAATTATGAGGGCGTTATTTTGTTGATATATTAATTTTTATTGTAGCGAAATAAACTTTACTTTCGTTTTACTTAAAAAATTAACCAAGTATAACATGAAATTAAAACTGCTTACTCTGTCTATCTGCATATCATTTCTTAACATAATGTGTTGTGGGAGAGGTAATCAATCCTATAATTATAAATATACTCCAGTTGGAAAAGTCTTGATTTTTTAATACAGATTCTCGTTATTAAAACGTTATGGATACTGTAAAAGGGTCTTTTAAGGTAAGAATAGAATTTGAAATGGAACAGGTTTTTACGAATAATTTTTCTATTGTACCAACAGCAATGGCCTGTGATGTCAATGAGCCATATCCATTAAATTACTCTAATATCGAAAAACTCTCTCTCTATCTATAAATAAAGCTTTTGTATATAAAAACAATAACATAGAAGAGGGGGTAAATATTATTGATGTCGATGATAAACAATACATTTATATTGAAAATCGTTACAATCCAAACTATGTTGTGTTTGATGAAAAATTTCTTTACTACGCAAAATTCCAAAAAGGCTCAACCTTATTTACTATAGAATTCAATAGAATTGTAAATAATCTGAGTTATTACCAGTCAATTAGTCCCAAAACTCAAGTTGCATTTCGTTTCGGTCAAGCTCATCTTACGCAAACTTGAGATGTAAGTAGAAATGAACTGGAAAAATTTTTCTTTCGCAGCGAAGTTCAAACTTTAATAGGCGGTTCATTTCGTTATTATATTATAAATAATAGATTTTCTCCTATGGTTGAGGGAAGAGCAGGTGTCAGTATCGGAAATAAGACGAACAAAGTCAATCCTTCAATAGGTTTGCTTGCGGGATATACCTTTCGAATAAACAACTTAAAATCTATCAGTTTAGGCTATCATATAGAAAACACAAATTACTTTGCGAGTACTTATCATACAGATGGTACAGGAGAATCGCTTTATCGAGTTGATAATTTTCATCCCATTCGCAAAATAGCACATAATGTATTTGTCAACTTTATATTTTAAAATTTTAGATATGATGAAAAGAATACTAATAGTCATTTTATGCTTAATGCTGCTTAGCTGTGAGGAACAATAATATGACATCACAGAAGTTGGAGATTTTAGAGTACAATCAGGAATCTCCTATGATAATAAGATTATTGGTCCTTTTAGTTTAGAAGTTCGTTTCAAAACAATGCTATTAGCTAATAACTGGAATATTATTCCGACAGCTAATTCTTTCAGTAAAGCTCCAATTTACTATGTGAATGCTATTAATTTGAATTCTATTAAAGTTTAGATAAATAAAGATGTGAAAACTGTAGATGATAAAGTTATTAAAGCAGGTGAAAACTTACCAGGGTATAGAATCTCTGGTTTTAATAATTACTTTAATGAACTATCGGATAGTTTGCTACGCTCGGATGTCTTGAATATATATTATGATTATAAGGAATTTCAAAAATTTAAATTTGAAAATGGACAAACTAAAATTACTCAAACAGGGAGAAACACGGATGACATCAATTTCAAGTTTGAAAAGGAAGTATATTTAGACTTATAATCCAACCTTGCGAACCTTTTTCTCAATTCCGTCATAATTAACCCTTTTATGAAGATTTAAAATTGATTTTGTTATCTTTAGGCGAATTTTGATAGGGGGAGAATCTCATTATTAAAATTCTATTTTTAAAGTAGAAACATTATTATATTTTCAATAGAAAACTATGTCATCTAAAATCATTTACACTAAAACAGATGAAGCGCCATTATTGGCTACTTACTCTTTTTTACCTATTGTACAAGCGTTCGCAAAGACAGCGGATATCGATGTAGAATTAAGAGACATTTCATTAGCAGGACGTATTCTAGCTAATTTCAACGAATATTTATCTCCAGAGCAACAAACTGCCGATGCACTAGCAGAGTTAGGTCAATTGGCTACTACTCCAGATGCAAACATCATCAAGTTGCCAAATATTTCAGCTTCTATTCCTCAATTAAAAGGTGCTATCGCTGAATTGCAAAAAGCAGGTTACGCAGTGCCTAATTATCCAGATGCTGCTACTACACCAGAAGAAGAAAAAATCAAAGCTACATACGCTAAAATCCTAGGTTCGGCTGTGAATCCAGTATTACGTGAAGGTAACTCGGATCGTCGTGCGCCTAAAGCGGTTAAGAACTATGCTAAAGCTAATCCACACCGTATGGGTGCTTGGGCAGCAGATAGCAAAACTAAAGTAGCGTCAATGACTGATGGTGATTTCTATGCAACAGAGCAATCTGTAACAGTAGAAGAAGCAGGTCAATTCAAAATTGAATTTGTAGCTGCTGATGGTTCTGTAAAAGAATTGAAAGGCATAGCTCCATTAAAAGCTGGTGAAGTAATCGATTCGTCCGTATTGAATGTAGCTAAATTAAAAGATTTCGTTGCTGCTACTATCGCTGAGGCTAAAGCTGAAGGTGTATTGTTGTCAGCACACTTGAAAGCGACAATGATGAAGGTTTCTGACCCTATTATTTTTGGTGCGATCGTAGAAGTTTATTTCAAAGATGTATTTGCACAGTACGGTGAGTTATTCGCTTCTTTAGGCATCAACAAAAACAATGGTTTAGGTGAAGTATTTGCTAAAATTGCTGGTAACGATAAAGAAACTGAAGTAAAAGCTGCTATCGAAGCTGCTATTGCAAATGGTCCTGATTTAGCAATGGTTAACTCAGATAAGGGTATTACAAACTTACACGTTCCTTCGGACGTAATCGTAGATGCTTCTATGCCTGCAATGATTCGTATTGGTGGTAAAATGTGGGACAAAGCAGGAGCGGAGCGTGATACTATCGCTATCATCCCTGACCGTTCTTATGCTGGTGTTTATGAAGCTGTAATCGAAGATTGTAAAGAAAATGGTGCTTTAGATCCTCAAACTATGGGCTCTGTTCCTAACGTAGGTTTGATGGCTCAAAAAGCTGAAGAATACGGTTCTCACGACAAAACTTTTCAAGCTGCTGCAAACGGTACTATCCGTGTCGTAGATGCACATGGTAATGTATTGATGGCACAAGCTGTTGAAGCTGGTGATATCTTCCGTATGTGTCAAACGAAAGATGCTCCTATCCAAGACTGGGTTAAATTAGCTGTAAACCGTGCTCGTTTGTCTGCTACACCTGCTGTATTCTGGTTGGATGAAGCGCGTGCGCACGATAGAGAAATCATCAAAAAAGTAGAAAAATACTTGGGAGATTACGATACTAATGGATTAGATATTTTCGTAATGTCTCCAATCGAAGCGACTAAATTCTCTTTAGATCGTATTCGTGAAGGTTTAGATACAATTTCGGTAACGGGTAACGTATTACGTGACTATTTGACTGACTTATTCCCAATCTTAGAGGTTGGTACTTCAGCAAAAATGTTATCTATCGTTCCATTGATGAATGGTGGTGGTCTTTTCGAAACAGGAGCTGGTGGTTCTGCGCCTAAACACGTAGAGCAGTTCTTAGAAGAAGGTTATTTACGTTGGGATTCATTAGGTGAGTTCTTAGCTCTACAAGCTTCTTTTGAGCACTTAGCACAAACGCAAAACAATCCTAAAGCACAAGTTTTGGCAGATGCGTTAGACGAAGCAAACGCTTTATTCTTAGCAAATGACAAATCTCCAGCACGTAAAGTAGGTCAAATTGATAACCGTGGTTCTCACTTCTACTTAACTTTATATTGGGCTCAAGAATTAGCTAAACAAACGAAAGATGCTGAATTGGCAGCTCAGTTTGCTACTTTGGCTGAGACTTTATCAGCTAACGAAGCTAAAATAAACGAAGAGTTAATTGCTGCTCAAGGTACAGCTCAAAATATCGGTGGTTACTACTTCCCGAATGATGAGTTAGCTAGTCAAGCTTTACGTCCTTCAGCAACATTGAATAATGCAATTACTGCGTTATAATCGATTCATTTTTAGAAATATTCAAAGCCTTCTTCGATTTCGAAGAAGGCTTTTTTGGTGTGCCCGGCATGGGCGATAACTCTAGGGTGTAAGTCCCGAACACGCCATTACAGTTGGAAGTGTTAGCCGAAGGCAAGGGTGTCCATCGTGAGGTGGAATCTGAAGGAAGCATTAGGCAAACTCTCGGTCTGACGGACAGAAACTACATATAAGGCCTAAGCTGCTGGATGAGGTTGCCAAACAAACTAAAGTCCTATACTGTACAGAAGCATCAAGGTAAATGTAGCAGACACATGAGATGAAAGTTATCGTTCTTACCCGGGGAGATCTCACAGACTTGTGGAAGTTTTTTTTTTTCAGAAGCAAGGAGTAAAGCTAGCTGTGAGAAGTCAGCCGATTTCGTAGTACTTGCTTACGGCAAAGCAAGGAAGGAATGAACCTTAAGTTAGTGATCAATAGATGAGAATTACCTAATGAAGGACAGAATGCAGAAAATTGATAACGTTTATCAACCTGATCACAAAAGAATAGGGCGGAACCCGAATGCTATGTGGGAGGGCAGACTTTTATTAGGATGATTGAAAAGAACCTCACAGACACAAACACACGAGTAGATGAACTGTTAGAACAACTTCTTGACCGTCAGAACCTAAATGCTGCCTATGTACAAGTTGTCGGTAATGGTGGTGCTGGAGGTATCGATAAGATAGGCGTCGAATCCCTTGTGGATTATCTTAGAGAGCATAAGGAGAAACTTTTAACAGCTACTGTGCCTGATTTGCTTAAGGGCTGGCTTAATCGAGCTGTAACTAGATGCTTTAAAATGTCGTCGCCTAAATCATTAAAACCGATTGAATTATACACTTTTTCCAAGAGAAGTTGAGTGCCATTGATAAGTACACTTTCGATGTTTGATAACAAATCGTTGGCTGCATTCTCTTCTAATTCATCAATATTGGATTGGTCAAATAAATCAATTTCTCCTTTATAGTGTTTAATCAATTGTTTCCCTTTTTGAAATAGTAATTCAACTTGATTAGGATCGCTACTACTACCAATAGTTTTTACTAAATGGGATTTTCCATTACGTTTTTCTAAAATTTGAACGCTGATTACACCACTTACATTATTTTTTTTACGAACAAACACTATACAATATATAATATTTGCACCTGGGTCACACAAAAATCAATAATAAATATTATAAAACACTTTTTTTCAAGGTATTAAGAAAACAAATGAATAAATGTGTCAAAGTCAGGAGGTCGGAACGGGAATTAATCCCGTTCCTCTTATCCGATTATATTAGTAGTATGTTTCATACTTTCGTCAAACAAATAGCATTATTAGTAGGACATACATTATTAAGTTTTTTTCTATATATGGTTTTTTGTAAGTTTTTCAGATTTCCTGGAGGACAGTATGGAATGTCTCTACTTTTGCTTTTAATTTATTTCATTAGTTCTGCTAGGATTATATTTACTATGGACAATTTGCTATTTCTTTGCTAAACGAAAAATTCTAAATACAAGTCAAGTCATTATCTATTTTACAGTTGCATTTCTAGCCCTAACAATTTTTGCAGCAATCGGAAATTTTTTTGACATTGTTAATCTAATATTTGTGCTGTCGGTAATTATTTCATCAGTTACAATTTATTTTTTAAATAAGATTAACTTCAATAAACTAATTTCTTAATTCGATTGTGTTGTAAATAACTTTTTAACTAGTTATAGATATGCAAATAAAAACTAGCCATACTCCAGTTGTATACAGTATTTAATAGTATAGTGAAATAAATAGTTGATTATCCATTTATTATACTTACCTTGTAGCAATTAATAATAATAACAATATGAATAACGGAACTGTAAAGTTTTTTAATGAAACTAAAGGATTTGGTTTTATTACCCCTGATGGCGGTGGCGATGATATCTTTGTACACGTATCAGGTTTAGTTGACCAAGTTCAACAAGGTGACCAAGTAACTTACGATGTTGAGAACGGTCGTAAAGGCATCAATGCCACTAATGTAAGAGTAAACTAATTTTTATTATACTTATCTTGCAAAAGGCGAATCTATCCGATTCGCCTTTATTTTTTTTATTAGAATATTGTTTTCTAATTAAATTTTAATAAAAATCCCTTAACATTTTACATGCTAAGGGATTTTTAAATTTAGAAAACTATAATTTTATAAAACAATAACTTCTGTTACCTGAAGTCCTTGTTTGCTTGATTGCGATTTGAATTTTACTTTTTGATCTTGCTGTAAAACAAAACCTAAGATTTTGAAGTTGAAATAAACATTTTCTCTCGTTTCGTTGTCACGGATAAAACCATATTGACCAGCTTCATTGTAGAATGATACTTTACCGAATGAATACACATCTTCCACTTCTGGACGGATTAAGTCTTCTTCTTTGAATTCGTATTTCTTTAAAGGGGGTTTGTCGGAGATATTACCGTTCTCATCTACGTAGGCGAACATTTCTTCTAATGCTTTTCCTTTGTCATTAGAATCTTCACGCTGCGCTTTTTTTTCTTCTTTTTCTTTACGTTTTTGTAATTTTTTTTTGGCGATTTCTTTTTTTCTAAATGTTTGTTGGCTTTGACCCATGTATTGCTATTTAATGATTATTATATTGAGAAAAGTCTAACGTATCGACAAGAAATTCTGAGTGGAGAATGTAGGCGAGTTGTGCGGCTTTTTACAAAGATACAAAATTTTAATGATGGAAAGAAGATAAATCTTATTGTAACTTTGTATAAATATATTCTCATGATAATAATTGAATCACCCTCGAATGATGCATACTTCAATATCGCATCCGAGGAATATTTGTTAAAACGATTTCCGAGCAAAGAGATTTTATTGCTATATATAAATGCGCCTTCCATCATCATAGGGAAATTTCAGAATACATTGGCTGAAATCAATTTGGATTACGTAAATAAGAATCACATAAAAGTTGTGCGTCGACTTTCTGGTGGCGGGGCGGTATATCATGATTTAGGAAATTTGAATTTTTCTTTTCACACAATAGCGAGTGAAACAGATTTTAGTGATTTTGAAACATTTACTAAGCCTGTTATTCAGCTATTAAATAAATTAAATGTTCCGGCAAAATTAGAAGGGCGAAATGATCTATTAGTCGAGGGAAAGAAATTTAGTGGTAATGCCAAAACCATTAAATCTAAAAAAATGATACAACACGGGACTATATTAATTAATTCGGAGATGTCTGTATTGGCAGATGCATTGAAAGTGAATCCATTAAAATTTATTGATAAGGCTGTAAAATCTAATCGTGCCCGTGTGACCAATTTGATTGATTATCTTCCAGAGGAAACTACTACCGAATCATTCAAACAACTTTTCATTGATGAAATCATACAAACAAATGAAGAGTTTGAAGTTTATAAATACGACCAAGATGATCTTAGAGCAATTAATCAACTTGTAACTGACAAATATCAAACATGGGATTGGAATTTTGGATTTTCACCAGACTACAATTTCAAAAAGGCGAATAAAGTTTCAGCAGGATTTATTGAAGTCCATTTGGATGTACATAAAGGTCATATTACTGCTGCCAAAATATTTGGTGACTTCTTTGCTTCTAAATCCATAGAAGAATTAGAAAATAAATTGATAGGCATAAGACATGATCAAAGTTCTCTTTCTGAATTATTTCAATCCATTCATCTAAAATCCTACTTTGGTAATGTATCTGATAAAGAGATTTTAGAATTACTTAAGTAGTTGTAAATAGTAAACTGCTGTATATAGTTCTTTTGTAACTACTCAGGTTCTTTTTTTTCTTTCTTGACTTGATCTCAAGGTGTATTTTTTTCAATTTTCATTTTTAGGAATTTAAGTCATTTTATCCACATTTCACTGTATAACTTTTACTCTTATTTTTAGGTTTTTGGGCTTTAAATGCGGTTTTTTGTAATTATCAGAACGGCCATAATGGATAACAAGAACTTTACGAAATTAGTTGAATTGCTCGAACAGGAATCAGCAGCCCGTATCGCATCTGAAACATCCAGATTAGCCGAAAATGCAGCTTCTGAGCAAATCATTTCAGATCTGAGTGCTACTATTAAACAACTTAATGAAACCATAGGTGGGCTTCTGGAAGAAATACGTTTGCTAAAGGGGCCTAAAAAAAATAGTAGAAACAGCTCTCTTCCTCCTTCAAAAGATGAAAACAGCCCTCCTCGAACCACTAGTTTACGAAAATCCAGCGGAAAGTCTTCCGGAGGTCAAAAGGGGCATGAAGGCAGTACTTTAAAGATGAGCGCTTGCCCTGAGGACATCGTAGAACACAGTCCGGGATTTTGTAACTGTTGTGGATTGGATCTGCAAGACTTTCAGGCAGAATTGACCAGTTGCCAGCAAATGGTTGATATTCCTCTCACCAAGCCTTTGTACACCGAACATCGCATCTTCAGCAAAACCTGTTTATGCGGACACCAGACTATAGCAAGTTTTCCTTCCGGGGGCAATGCTCCTATTAGTTATGGTCCAAAAACCACTGCTCTGATCGCTTATTTGCATACCCGGCAATATGTTCCTTTAGCAAGGATCAGCGAGTTCTTTAATTCGGTATATAGCATGCCTATCAGTGAGGGGACTGTTAGTGGTATTCTGGATCGCTTTGCCAAAAAATCACTACCCGCATTAGAGCTAATTAAGCAGACCATTTAGGAGATACTAAAAATGCGATACTCTGGCAAGAAAAAGCGGTTTCAATAACTTCTGAAGATAGAAGAGAAGAGCTTCAAATTAATTTGGACAAAATGAAAAAAGCATTTCCAACTTGGTAATGAAACAAAAAAGCTCCAGTGTATTTCACTGGAGCTATAAATAGAAAATATAAGATTAATTCAAATTAATCAAAAAGTCTTCTTTGCTAAAACGTACTTTTTTCATGTTTAAGTTCCAGTCATTTTCTGTGTCACGGTAGCCTAAAGCTAAGATAGTAACGGATTTCAAACCTAATTTTTCTAAGCCTAACAATTCGTCCAAGTCGGCATTAATAAAGCCTTCCATTGGTGTTGCATCTACACGTTGTTCCGCTGCAGCAGCAATGGCAAGACCAAAACCAATGTAAGCTTGGCGTGCAGTATGGTTGAAATGTTGTTCTGGTGTTTGTTTTGAAAAACTTGCCCATAACATATTTTTATAATCATTTGAATATCCTTCTGGAAGATTTCTTTCACGTTCGCTGAATGAGAAAACTTCGTTTAAATACTCTTCTGTATAACTTTCATGCGCAGCGAATACCAATAAATGCGAAGCATCTACGATTTGTGTTTGTCCAAAAGCAATAGGCTGAATTTTAGCTTTCAACTCAGGATCTGTTATTTGAATAACTTTGAAAGGTTGTAAACCTGATGAAGTAGGAGCAAGACGAGTTGCTTCGATGATATAATCTACTTTTTCTTGTGCAACTTGCTCACCGTTCATTTTCTTAGTTGCGTATCTCCATTGTAAGTCTTGTAATAAGCTCATATTATTAATTTTGTTTTTGTAATGTATAAATAAATCCTTCGACAGCATCTAAAACTGTTGGAGGTGGTAATTCTGCTATTTTTTGATTCGACAATAAATCTATTGCGATAAAACCATGCAACATAGACCAGAATGTTTTCAGTTTTAGGTGTCTATCTGCTTGACTATTATTGCTCGCTGTTAACACGTTGTCAATTGCATCCAACATAATTTTAGAGCTCGCTTTCATCTCTTCCGAACTGTTTATCGTTTCACACGCTGGAATACCTAAACCAAACATAATACGATAGTATTGTGTGTTTTCTGAGGCAAACTTCCAATACGCTAATGCAATCTGTTTCAAATGATCAATTTGATCCTTTGCAATTTCCTTGGACCCATCTAAATTAGTAGCTAATTTGGAAAATCCCTCTTTAGAGAAATATTCAACTATAGCCTCTTTATTCTCAAAGTGCTTATAGATTACAGGAACACTGTAATTAATAGCATCTGCTATCTTACGAATTGATAGTGATTGCCAACCTTCTTCTTGAATAATCTTCCAAGATTGGTCTATTATACCTTGCCTTAGTTCTTGAATTTCTTTCTCTCTTCTCGATAACATTTTATTATTGTTGAATATGCAACTTGTTAACAGTGTTAACAAAAGTAACACTGTTATTTTATTCTCCAAAATATTTTAAAAAATCAGACTTTTCGTTGACAAAACCATTTTAATATTCGATATTATCGCAGAATACGAGAAATAAAATTTATTTTAGGTCTTAATCTTTATAGTAAAATTATATGCAAAAAAAAGTTTCTCTGGTATTAGGTAGTGGTGGTGCACGTGGAGTTACGCAATTGGGTGTTATTAAATGGCTTATCGAAAATGGATTTGAAATAAATGAAGTCGTAGGTTGTTCAATCGGTGCATTGGTAGGTGCTGCATTTGCTGAAGGCAAAAATGTAGAGCTGGGTAATTGGATGTCTAAACTTACAAAGAGAGAGGTTTTTCTTTTGATGGATTTTTCGGATCCACGCTATGGGTTTTTGAAAGGACAGCGGGTATTGGCTACCATGCATGATGTGTTTGAAGATTTGCCAATTGAAAGTATGAAAATTAGGTATACTGCTGTTGCTACAGATTTGACAAATGAAGAAGATGTGGTTTTTCGAACTGGAAGTGTCTACAATGCAATTCGTGCATCAATCTCAATTCCGGGAGTTTTTAAATCCGTCGTTACTACAGATGGACGATTTTTAGTAGATGGTGGTGTTCTCAATCCTTTGCCAATTAATTATGTTCAATACAGAGAGAATCTAATTATTGCAGTTAATTTGGATGGAAACAGAGAACTTTTGTCGTCAATAGCCTATGATAAATTAAATGCTATTAGCGTGCTACAAGAGTCTTATTTAGCTATGCGAAGAAAATTAACACAGCTGAGTATTGAGCTTTATAAACCTAATTACGTGATAAACGTGCCACATAATATTGCAGGTATTTGGGATTTCGATCGTTCGAAATTTTTGATTGATAAAGGGTACGAATTGGCTCAAACCAACTTGGGGCATTTAGTAAAAAAGTAAGGGATTAAAACATAGTTTTAATCCCTTTATAATTCTGTGAAATCCGCTAACTTTTAGCAAATTTTCATTTTGTGTTTCTAATATAATAACGCAGGTGCATTCCCGATATTGTGTAAAATAGAAAATTATTTTTTTCTAATCGATACTGCGTTTTTGTGTGCGTGGAGACCTTCAAGCTCCGCTAAAATTTCAACAGTAGAACCAATGTGTTGCAATCCTTCTTCGTTAATCGATTGGAAAGTGATTTTTTTCACAAACGAATCTACCGATACGCCAGAATACGAACGCGCGTAGCCTGAAGTTGGTAAAGTGTGGTTTGTTCCTGACGCATAATCACCTGCACTTTCTGGAGTCAGATGTCCTAGGAATACGGATCCTGCGTTCAATATCAATGAAGTTATTGTCTGCCAGTGATCAGACTCAATGATTAAATGTTCTGGAGCGTAAATATTCGAAAACAGCATAGCTTCTTTCAAATCCTGAGTAACTACAGCATATGAATTGTCTATTGCTTTACGTGCAATTTCTTGACGAGGCAAAACAGTTAATTGCGTTTCTAGTTCAGCATTAACTTGGTTCACAAAATCAGCTTCTGTTGTGACCAATACTGCTTGACTATCTTCACCGTGTTCCGCTTGTGCCAACAAATCGGCAGCTACGTATGCAGGATTGGCTGTTTTATCAGCAATCACCAATACTTCCGAAGGACCAGCAGGCATATCGATACTCACATTGGTCAGGCTTTGAATAGTGCTCTTTGCTTTGGTAACAAATTGATTTCCTGGTCCAAATATTTTATCAACTTTAGGAATACTTGAAGTTCCAAAAGCCATCGCTGCTACAGCTTGCGCACCACCAACCAAATAGATTCGTTCAATCTTCAACAACAACAAACAGTAGGCAACGAAACCATTGATCTTACCGTTTTTTTGTGGAGGTGAACAAACCACGATTTCTTTGCAACCAGCGATACGAGCTGGAACACCCAACATCAAAAGGGTAGAAGGTAATACTGCTGAGCCGCCAGGAATGTACAATCCTACTTTCTCAATAGGACGTACTTCACGCCAACATTTTACACCAGGCATTGTTTCGACAACACGCTCACGCTTCAGTTGCGTGCTGTGAAATTTGTGTATATTTTGAAAAGCAATTTCTAAAGCACGTTGTTGATCACGGCTTATGGTTGAAGCTAGTTCTTCAATTTCTGTTTTATCCAAATACAATTTATCCAGTTGCACTTGGTCAAATTTAGCCGCATAATTTACCAAAGCCGAATCGCCGTGTTGACGTACTTCTTCAATAATATCATTTACAGTAGATTGAAAAGATTGATTGGGGTCCGAATTACGTAATACCAATTTGTCTATTTCTGCTGTAGAAAGATCTGCGTATGTATAAGTTTTTAACATTATAAAATAATCTTTTCGATAGGCATTACGACAATACCTTGTGCGCCAGCTGATTTTAAAACATTGATTTTACCCCAAAAATCATCTTCAGAGATTACAGTGTGAACTGCCACCCAACCCTCTTCTGCTAGAGGCATTACGGTAGGACTTTTTACACCGTGCAGTAATTCTGTGATCTTCGGTAAATTTGCCTTTTCTACATTCAACACGACATATTTCGTTTCTTTAGCACGTAATACGGATTGAATACGCTGTAGAAGTTCGGCTAAAATTTCATTATCTTCTAAACCTTTGCGACCAATAAGGATGGCTTCTGATTTACGTACATCAGCAAAAGGTTTTAAACCGTTGCTTTTCAAAGTACCACCAGTAGATACGATATCGCAAATCGCATCACTCAATCCTAATCCTGGCGCAATTTCCACTGACCCCGAAATTGTTTGAATATCAGCCTCAATTTTGTATTCATCCAAGAAAGACTTCAAAATCACAGGATATGAAGTCGCGATAGATTTACCATTTAAGTCACTTAGCTCTTTAATCGTAGAATCTTTGGCAATGGCTAATTTCAATGTACATTTACCAAAACCCAAACGTTGCAAATATTCGACATCCGCTTGCGTCTCGTCTATAACATTCTCTCCAACAATACCCAAATCTGCAATTCCTTGATCAACGTATCCTGGAATATCGTCATCTCTTAAAAATAAAATTTCAAGGTTGAAGTTCGAAGCGGTTGTTATAAGGGAGCTTTTGTAATTTTCGAAGTCTAGACCACAGTTTTTTAATAACTGTACTGATTTTTCATTTAATCTACCCGATTTCTGGATAGCTATTTTTAGATTTTTCAAAACTGATTGCTTTTGGTGCTTAAATATTATTAATAATACTGACTATTGGGAAAAAGATGCTTCACGTAGAAACATATAACATTACATATCGCCACAATGGCGATGATGTGTAAGCATATAGTATGTGAAGAATTTTGTCATTTATCAAATAATACTGCGGCAAATTTAACCGAATATTATAGTTTTTGCAAACCTTTTTCATTTTTATTGAAAATTAATCAAACGGTTGAGTAATTGATTAAAATGGGATTTTGAATTTGTGCCAATTTCGTTACTTAAAACTTAATTTTTGGAACAGTATTTTAGATTCAAATTATATAATTATAAACATGAAAAAATATTTGATTCTATCTTTTGTAATTGCTTTTTTGGGGAATGTTTGCGCACAAACTAAATCTGATATTACAAAAGTTAATGCGGATTTAGCGGTATTTGAAGATGGGTTAGGTCTTAAGCTAAAGAAAAATGCAAACAAGAAGGCTATCGAAAGTATTTCAAATCCTGGAATAAAGGAAGTAGCAACAGCAATCTTGTCTAAAAAATATAAACCTACGTATAAGTATGCTACTTATCCAGCTATTTTAAACCCCAGAACATTAGGTCGTGATTTGAGTATTGGTGATGGATATAGTAAATACGAAAATGTAACAGGAGTTTATCTAGAAAAGGGTGAGCATGTTGTTTTAGTCGATGGTATTGCAGAGGGTAAAGAGGTGAAATTGTTTATTCCAAATTGGTTGCGTAAAGCACCTAACCCCGAAAAGCCTACTGAAGATCCGAATGGTTGGGGACTGCACAAGCAAGAGTTTATATTAAAAAACGGCGTAAATATCATCAATTTGGATAAATACGGTAGCTTAGCTTATATAGTTTATTTTTCAGAAACACCTGAAAAGGAAAATCCTATCTCCGTTCACTTTATTACAGGAAAAGAAAATGGCTATTTCGATATCGAAAAACATAAAGATGCGGATTGGAATGCTTTCATCGATAATGCAGTTTATCCTATTTTGGATGCAAAAGGAAAACACATTCAAACGGCATATCCTGTGGAATCATTAAAAAAATATGCGTATGGAAGAGGTGTAGAATTGATTTCTAATTACGATTCATTGGTATACAGACAACATCGTTTGATGGGCTTGATTAAATACAATAAAGTTCCTAAGAATAGAATTTTGTCTCGCGTAAACTATAATTATTACATGTTTAGAGACGGTGATGGTGTAGCGTATATGGGGGATAAGGTTGGTTATGCGATGCGCATGGTTGTGAATCCAGATGTGGTTATCAAGGGCGATCCATGTTGGGGTTTCAGTCACGAAGTAGGGCATGTTCATCAGACACGTCCAATGTTCAATTGGGGAGGATTAGGTGAAGTGAGTAACAATTTATTCTCTCTGTATGTTACACGTTCTTTTGGAAATAAAACACGTATTTCAGAACAAAATAATTACGATAAAGCACGTAAGGACATCATTGAAAAAGGAATTTCTTACCTCGCAGATGAGGATGTATTTAATCGCTTGGTGATTTTTTGGCAATTACAATTATACTTTGAAGGCGTAGGACAAAATGCTGATTTTTACCCGGACTTATTTGAAGCTTTCAGAAAACAAGAAGCGGATAGAGGCACGTCAAGAACTGGAGATTGGGCTTCAGATAGACGCAGAGGCGAAAGAAACCCAGCTGTTCATCAGTTGAATTTTGTCAAAACAGCTTGCGAAGTTGCGAAAGTAGATTTAACAGACTTCTTTTCAAAATACGGGTTTTTCTATGTAGGTACATTGGAGTATGATGACTATGGGAAATACACGTACAAAATGACACAAGAAATGGTCGATAAATGTCTTGCTGATATTAAGGCATTAAATCTTATAAAACCAAAAATAGATATTACTACCTTGAGAGACTAAAACAGAAACCCCAGTTCTTAAATGACTGGGGTTTCTGTATTATTGTTTTCGATATAATTCGGATTTTTTATTATTCCAAATAGCTGATAAGGTATCAAAAAAAGAAAAGGTACTAGCGATCCAACTATCCCATAATAGGCATCAATTATATCCATAGTATTGATGAATGGTAAAAATAATTCATAAACAAGATTTGCTATTATAAGAAGACCTGCTACAATGTAAGCACCTTTGATAGATTTATTTTGTATTCCGCCAATGAAACCAGCCAACAGTACAAGAATAAGTGATATTGAAAAATTAGATATGTGACTTGTATAATTAGGGAATACATTTTGCAAAAAGTCAAAACGCAAAGATTCTTCTTTTTTGTATAAGAAAATAAGCATTGCAAAGAGCAAAAAAGCAAAATAGATAAGTGTGCTCCATATTTTGGGTACATATTTCAAATTGGCTAGTGGATTCGATGCAACTTTCATAATTTATATTAATTATAATTTTATTTTAAATTAATACTTTTGTTTGATATGTTGTCAGCGATCCTAAAACTTTTGAAAGATTTTTAGGTTTAGTACAGTATGCGCTTGATTCAATTTCGTCCTGAGGGAATATACTGTGTGCCTGGTAAATTTTATATTGACCCCTGGCGACCTGTAGATTTAGCTTTAATTACGCATGGTCATGCCGATCATGCGCGATGGGGAATGAAAAAGTATTTGTGTCATCATTTTACAGTTCCTATTCTCCAAAGTCGGATTAGTCCAGACATCCAAGTTCAGGGCATAGGTTATAATGAATCCATTATGATAAATGATGTAAAAGTTTCTTTTCATCCCGCGGGACATATTATTGGTTCTGCACAAATTCGTATGGAGTACAAAGGTAAAATCGCTGTGATTTCGGGTGATTACAAATTGCAAGATGATGGTCTTTCGACCCCTTTTGAGCCTGTCAAATGCCACGAATATGTGAGTGAAAGTACATTCGGATTGCCAATTTATCAGTGGAAATCTGTAGAGAAGCAAAATACTGAAATGGCAGATTGGGTTGTTCAAAACCAATCTTATCAAAAAACCTCAGTATTTGTTGGGTATTCTTTAGGGAAAGCACAGCGCATTATGAAAGCTGTGGAAGGTGCGGCTCCAATATATGTACATTACTCTATTCATAAACTCAACGAAGCATACAAAAGTGTCGGAATTCAATTGCCAGAATATGAGGTTTTAGATTTCAGAGAAGACGTAAAACACGTTAATCGAGGTGTTGTAATTGTGCCTCCATCATTAGTTGATTCGAATGTAATTCGCAAAATTCCGAATATGGCTTACGCGATTTGTTCAGGTTGGATGACTGTGCGCGGCGCACGAAGGTGGCGAAGTGCTGACGCTGGTTTTGCTATTAGTGATCATGCCGATTGGAATGATTTATTGACAGCAATGAAAATGACGGAAGCGGAAAAAGTTTATGTCACGCACGGGCAAACTGCAGTGTTTTCAAAATATTTAAATGAAATCGGAATTGAGTCGGAAGAAGTGAAAACAGAATTTGGCGAAGAGGAAGATGAGGCCGTTTCTAATAAAGAGGGAGGGGAAGTATGAGAGCTTTCGCCACACTAGTTCATGCTTTGGATAGTACAAACAAGACTACCCAAAAGATGGAAGCGGTTCATCATTTTTTCAAAGAGGCGGATGATAAAGATAAATTGTGGTTTTTGGCTTTATTTAGTGGACGGCGACCAAATCGAGGAGTTTCAACTACTTTATTGCGGGAATGGGCAAAGGAAATTACGCAAATACCTGAATGGCTTTTTTTAGAGTCGTATTCTTCTGTAGGTGATTTGGGTGAAACGATTTCACTATTATTACCCGAACCGCAAGGTTATTTGGATTTTTCATTAGCGGAATGGATGGATAAAATAAATTTATTATCCTCTTATTCCGAAAAAGAAAAAAAGGAGTTTATCATACATGTATGGAATAATTTGCCGCATCAGGAACGTTTTATTTTCAATAAACTTCTGGGTGGAAGTTTTCGGTTGGGTATTTCGACCAAAGGCCTGATTAATGCCATTTCATCGTATTACAACTTAGAAGCTAGTGCGGTATCGCACAGTATTATGGGCGATTGGACCGTTGAAAATTCTAATTTTGAGCAACTCATTCATGGGGAATACATTGACAGTAATTTATCTAAACCTTATCCATTTTGTTTGGCGTATCCGATTGAAGATGTGGAATTGACGTTAGAAAATTTGGCAGATTGGCAAATTGAATACAAATGGGACGGAATTAGAGGACAAGTTATCAAGCGTAACGATGAAATTTTCATTTGGTCCCGTGGGGAGGAGTTGGTTACGGGACAATTTCCAGAAATAGTTGAGGAGATTAAAACTTGGGAGGGTGATTTTGTAGTGGATGGGGAAATTTTAGCTATCGCTAATGGCGATATACTAAATTTCACAGCTTTACAAAAAAGATTGAATCGCAAAGTGCTTTCAAAAAAGATTTTAGAGGAAGTGCCAATCGGCATGTTTTTGTACGATATTTTGGAATTTAACCATCAGGATTTACGAAACGAGCCTATGCAGGAGCGTAGAAAAATTTTGGAACAGTTAGTTAATAAAAATACACTGCAACATATTAAAATATCAACCTTAATTACTGCGAACGATTTAGAGAAATTGCGGGAAATACGTGAACAAGCGCGTGATATAAACAGCGAAGGGTTGATGCTAAAGCATAAGAATTCGATGTATCATGTGGGGCGCAAGAAAGGAGACTGGTGGAAATGGAAAATTGATCCTTTGACGATTGATGTGGTATTGATTTATGCGCAAAAGGGAAGTGGACGAAGAAGTAGCCAATATACAGATTATACTTTTGCAGTACGTAATGGTGAAAATTTAGTCACTATTGCTAAGGCATATTCAGGACTAACAGATAAAGAAATACAGGAAGTGAGTCGTTTTGTTAACAAAAATGCTGTAGAAAAATTTGGTCCTGTACGGACGGTAAAACCAGAATTAGTTTTTGAAATTGCATTTGAAGGAATCGGTTGGAGTTCAAGACATAAAGCTGGTGTTGCATTACGTTTTCCTCGTATTTTACGATGGCGTAAGGATAAAACCGTAGCAGAAATCGATGATTTAGAGAATGTTAAAAAATTAATAAATTAAATTTTCATTTGGATTAAATATACAAGTCATGTTGAATATTGTAGAGCTGACTTTTCTTCTAAGGTTGAAACACATATCTTAAGTTCAGTATGACTGTTAAATTCATAAAATAGGGTGAGTAAATTCGAACAAACATCAGGTTACGAAATTGTGACATCATGGTTGCAAGATCATGGTCGAACCCCATTTACTTTTCAGAGTCAAACCTGGGAAAAGATATACAATGGATATAGCGGGATGGTCGTGGCTCCAACGGGTTTTGGTAAGACGTATTCCGTATTTCTTGGTATTTTAATCGATTACATGAATCGACCTGAAACGTTTAAGAAAGGTCTTAAAGCTATTTGGATTACTCCACTTCGGTCTTTGGCAAAGGATTTGGCGCGGGCTATGCAAGAAGCGATTGACCAAATCGGTTTGGATTGGGTTGTTGAGGTTCGAAATGGCGATACCGATGTCAAGATAAAACAACGGCAGAGTAAACAAATGCCTGATGTGTTATTGTTAACACCCGAAAGTTGGCATTTGCTCTTAGCGCAGAAAGGCAGGGATAAATTCTTTGCTAACCTCAAAGCTGTTGTTATTGATGAGTGGCACGAGTTATTGAGTAGCAAACGTGGAGTAATGGTCGAATTGGCTATTGCTTACTTAAAACAGTACAAACCGAATTTATTGGTTTGGGGTATTACCGCTACTATTGGAAATTTGGATGAAGCAATGGAAGTGTTGATTCCTTATTCAGTAAAGAAAATTAAGATTGTCGCCAAAGAGAAAAAGCTAATCGATATAGTTTCGGTTTTTCCACCAGAAGTAGAAATTTTACCATGGGCTGGACATTTGGGTGGTAAGCTTGTGGATGAGGTAGTTCCGATTATTTTAAATAGCAAGTCCACTATTGTTTTTACCAATACGCGAAGTCAAAGTGAATATTGGTATCAAATTTTACTAGATGCATACCCTGATTTTGCAGGTCAATTGGCGCTGCATCACGGTTCTATCGACATTCATATACGTACGTGGATAGAAGAAGCCTTGAGTGAGGGAAAGTTAAAGGCTGTCGTTTCAACGTCATCGTTGGATTTGGGTGTGGATTTTAAGCCTGTAGATACAGTTATACAAGTGGGTTCAAGTAAAGGTGTTGCGCGATTTATGCAGCGTGCGGGTAGAAGCGGTCACTCGCCATTTGAGGTTTCCAAAATATATTTTGTGCCAACACATTCCCTAGAACTGATTGAAGTCGCAGCACTCAAAGAAGCGGTGAAAATGAATTTGATTGAGGATCGCGAACCACTGGTTTTATGTTATGATGTATTGGTGCAATTTCTAGTAACCATAGCTTTGGGTGGTGGATTTCGCAAAGAAGAATTATTTGATGTAATTAAATCTGCGTATTCTTTTCAATGGATTACAGAAGAAGAATGGGATTGGTGCATTTCTTTTATCACCGTAGGTGGAAAGATTGGTAAGAATTACGAAGAATTTCACAAAGTGGTAAAAAATGAAGAAGGTGTTTATGTTGTAGAGAAGAGGAGAATTGCCATGTTGCATCGTATGAATCTAGGTGTGATTGTCTCTGACGCGATGGTAAAGGTTAAATTTTTAGGTGGCGGTTATATCGGGATGGTGGAAGAATATTTTATTACTAAGCTCAAGCAGGGTGATAAGTTTATTCTGGCAGGTCGAGTATTAGAGCTAATTCGTATCAAAGAAATGACGGCTTATGTGCGTGCTTCACAGGGAAAGGCTATAACACCAAGTTGGTTAGGTGGACGATTGCCTTTGAGTTCAAATCTAGGAGGATTGCTTCGGAAAAAGTTAGCAGACTCCAAAAATCCTACATCGCGCGAAAAGGAATTGAAATTTCTTCATCCGCTCGTCGCTAATCAAGTCGACAAATCGCATATTCCTTCGGAAAATGAATTTTTGGTAGAGAAGATAAAGACACGTGATGGATATCATCTGTTTATGTACCCTTTTGAAGGGCGATTGGTGCATGAGGTAATGTCCAGTTTGATGGCGTATCGCATCAGTGAATTGTATCCGATAAGTTTTTCGATGGCCATGAATGATTATGGTTTTGAGCTGTTTTCAGATACGGATATTGAGTTGAGTGAAGAACAGTTGAGGCATATTTTGCGCAAAGAAGACTTGATGAAGGATGTGACGGCTAGTATTAATGCGGCAGAAATGGCTAAACGGAAGTTTCGAGATATTGCTGTAATTGCAGGCTATGTGATTCAAAATCGCTATGGAAAACAACAAAATAATAAATCTCTACAAGCTTCTTCAGGAATTATTTTTCAAGTATTGGAAGAACATGAACCTAACAATTTGTTGCTTAGACAGGCTTATACGGAGGTTTTTAATCAGCAATTGGAGGAACCTCGTCTTATCCAAGCCTTTGAGCGTATTAATTCTTCAAAAATCATTTATAAATTTGCAGAAAGTTTCACGCCACTTAGTTTTCCTATCAAGGTTGACAGTTTGCGTCAATCGTTATCAAGTGAAGATCTTGGCGCACGGATTCAACGTATGCAGGAGCAGAGCAATAGATTAAATAGAAAGAGAAGATGATCATACATGAACAGGAAATCACCTGGGCAACACATAAATTAATACTTACTAACAAAAAAGCAATATACTGGCAAGCACAGAGAACGTTAATATTATCTGATTTGCATTTGGGTAAAGCAGCGCATTTCCGTCGCAATGGCATTCCCATTCCCGCGCAAATACACCAAAAAGATTTAGACCTTTTGGAAATTTTATTGCATTATTACGATGTTCAAAAAGTAATAGTTGTAGGAGATTTAATTCATGCCAATGCCAATGGAGAGGTTCTAGATTTTAAAAATTTTTTACAAAAATTTCAGGCTATTGAATTCATTCTTATCAAAGGAAATCATGACCGAATTGCGGATCGCAAAATATTAGATTTGGGTTTTAAATCGGTTTGCAATACCTTAAATGTAGAAGGCATTACGTTTGTGCATGAGCCCGAGAATTGTGCTGAATTTCAGATTTCAGGACATAATCATCCTGGAGTAACAGTGAAACTTCCTACAAACAAACACTTACGATTGCCTTCATTTGTTGTTTCCGAACAAATGATTATTTTACCAGCTTTCAGTCAATTTACAGGTTTAGATACCAAGCAAGTGCTGGACAAAGCGGTTAACTATGCGGTTTTGGATACTGGAATAATGGTAGTGAAATAAATTTCACACTAACTTTCTTTTTATATCTTTTTTCTTAATATTAAGCTGTAATTTCTTCCATCACAGTAGCGTTAATTTCTTAGTTTTAATAATTCTATTATTTTCAGAATGCTAAATATATTAGTATTTTTGTGTTTCAATCACACTAAGAAATGGATCGTTTAGAAGAAAAACTTAAAATTTTAGCTGATGCCGCGAAATACGATGTGAGTTGTAGTTCAAGTGGTAGTAAGCGAAAAAATATAGGTGGAATAGGGGATGCTTCACCTTCGGGGATTTGTCATTCGTATACGGAAGATGGTCGCTGTGTTTCATTATTGAAAATTCTTTTGACTAATCATTGCATTTACGATTGTGCATTTTGTGTGAGCCGCAAAAGTAACGATGTACAACGCGCTGCGTTCACGGTGGAAGAAGTCGTAAAATTGACAATGAATTTTTACCGAAGAAATTACATCGAAGGACTTTTTTTGAGTTCTGGTATTTTTAAGGACGCTGATTACACCATGGAGCGATTGTTGAAAATTGTCAAAAAACTTCGACTTGAAGAAAGGTATAACGGTTATATTCATTTGAAAACAATTCCAGGTGCGAGTGACGAAATGATTCGTGAGGCAGGTATGTATGTGGATCGTATGAGCATCAATCTCGAGATGCCGACTGAATTGGGACTGAAGTTAATGGCACCTGAAAAAGATCACCAATCGGTGAAGAAACCATTGAATTTTATTAATCAAGAAATTCAATCTTATAAACAAGAATCTAAGCTAATAAAACATAAACCTACTTTTGTTCCTGCGGGTCAAAGCACTCAAATGGTAATTGGAGCTACTCCAGAAAATGATTTTGAAATCATGTCCGTAGCGGATAAATTCTATAAAGACTACAATTTGAAGCGGGTATATTACAGCGGCTATATCCCTATTCAAAATGATAATTCATTATTACCACAAATAGGAACTAAACCTCCATTGATACGAGAGAATAGGTTGTATCAGACTGATTGGTTGTTACGATTTTATGGGTTTGAACTGAATGAAATATTAAATCCTTCATTTCAAGAATTGGATTTGGAAATTGATCCAAAATTGAGTTGGGCATTGCGCAATCCGCATCTTTTTCCTGTTGATATCAATACTGCTGATTACAATATGATTATTCGTATTCCAGGTATTGGACGACAGTCGGCACTGAAAATAATTAAAGCTAGAAAATTTGGAAGGCTACATGAATATCAAATAAAAAAAATGGGCATAGCTTTCAATAGAGCTCGACATTTTATGGTTTGTGCGGATTCACCGTTTCAATTAGGATTTGCTTCTATGGATCAAGTTCGTGCGCAAATAGTGAATAAAAGTGCATCTAAAACAAAACAATTGGTAAGCCCTCAACTGAATCTTTTTGCTTAATGTATTATATTTTCGATGGTACATACTATGGTTGGGTATGTTGTATTTTCGAAGCTTTCGAACGCAAGGATTTTTCGGTGAAGCCAATTACGAAAGAGTTGTATCTTCCTGATATTTTTGCGGAAGATATTTACATTCATACTGATTCAGAAAAAGCCAGTCGCGTTTTGAAAGGATTACAAGATCGTGTAGGTAAGAATATTGCGCTCGATTTTTTTCGTTCATTCCTTTTCGAAAGTCCAGAAGTTTGGCAAGCTGCATTTTATTTGTGTGTGCAAATTTTTAAAGGGAATAAAGACATTCTCTCCAATTTTGGTAATGATGCGGTCATGAAGTTTTCTGATGCGCTTAGAAAGATTAGTCGTGAACGTCATCGCATGAAAGCTTTTGTTCGTTTTCAGCAATCTTCAGATGGATTGTATTTCGCAGTTTTTGAACCAGATTTTAATGTGTTGCCTTTGATAATTTCGTTTTTTAAAAATAGATATACTGACCAGCCCTGGATTATTTATGATTTGAAAAGAAATTATGGCATCTATTGGGATAAAATTAATATAACTGAGGTTGAATTAAACGCTGCGGAAGTTAAAGATATGGTACATACTTCGACTGTAGTCTCCCTGGATGAGCAGGAGGAATACTACAAAAATTTATGGCAACAATATTTTAAAAGTACAAATATAGTCGCTAGAAAAAACATGAAATTACATCTTAGACATGTTCCAAGAAGATATTGGAAATATCTTCCCGAGAAAAATTAACCTAAATTAGCAATAGAACTTTTCATTTCGCTAATTTAGGTTAAATATGCGTTTAGTTTGAATTGATTGCATTCTTCAAATCGAATAAGGGTTCAGAGCTAGCGCATAATAACGATAAAAATTCGTTGCTGTCTTCACATTTTGTTGGTTTCTTGTTGAAAAGAAATGGTTCGATAGCCTCTATTGAAGGAGTATCTTTATGACATGAAAACTGAAAAAACTTCCCTTCATCGTTATTTTGAGAATATTCCCGATTATCGTATCTCTCGCAATAAAAAACACAGTTTGAGTGACGTGATTATCCTTTCCATCCTTAGAGCTTGTTTTTTATTTTTAAAGAAAAATGTTGAGATGGCGGGTCATGTTACTTTTAGGTATAAATTTTATTTGTTTTTACAAATTATTTTGAATTACGCCTTTAATGTAATAGCGATTGTGTCCAATGCCCTTTACCTGCTGAGTTTTATCTATAGAATATTCTTTGCCTACTGTATAGACAAATGTCTCTTTATTTTCGAAAAGTAAATTCTTAGTTTCTTTATTTATACTTATTTGTTTAGGAATATTATTATCGAAAATAATTCGTATACTCACCCTATTTTTGGAGTTATTAGGTGTTTCGAATGTTAATGTGTCACCGTTTCTTTTTTTAACGAATTCATCATTACCAGTTTTGTTTACGTCTATGTTTGCAAAGTTTGCAAGTTCCTTTTTCCAATTCGTAATTTTTAACTGTTTGCTTTCAGAAGATTTTTCGTTTGAAACCGTTTTTGTGACTAAAGGGTCTAAAGTTTGAAGTCTTTCAGTTTCTTGTTGGATGAAATTTGGAATATCGAAATAAGTTGAGTTTTCCTTTTGGATAATAGAGTTATTGCAGCTATTTAATGTAAAAACAACTGCAATAACACTTCGATATATAAATTTTAATCTGTGCAATACGCTATATTATTAACTAACCAAAACGTCACCAGACATTTCAATTGGAATATCCAAATTCAGTAATCTAAGTACTGTTGGAGCTATATCTCCCAGTTTACCATCTGAAATATTAGAATAATCTTTGTCGATCAGAATACAAGGAACAAGATTGGTCGTATGTGCAGTATTTGGTGAGCCATCTTCATTCAACATGAATTCAGAATTACCATGATCAGCCAAAATGATGAAAGAATATCCAAATTCTAAACCTGTCTCAACAACTTTTTTCAAACAGATATCCACTGTCTCCACAGCTTTCACTACGGCTTCGAATACTCCTGTATGTCCTACCATATCTGGATTTGCAAAGTTCAAGCAAATAAAATCTGGTTGGTTACTAATAATATCGTGACAAATAGAGTCCGCGATACCAAATGCACTCATCTCCGGCTGCAAATCATAAGTTGCAACTTTTGGTGATGGAACCAATAATCTTCTTTCACCTTGAAACTCTTGTTCACGGCCACCTGAAAAGAAAAATGTTACGTGCGGGTATTTTTCCGTTTCTGCAATACGAACCTGCGTCTTTCCTTGCGCTTCTAATGCTTCTCCCAAAGTATTTGTTAGATTGTCCTTCTGGAACACAACTTTGACACCTTTGAAGGTATCATCATAAGAAGTCATTGTAACATAATATAAATCCAAAGGCTTCATATTATATTCAGGAAATCCTTGTTGTGTTAATGCAATAGTAATTTCTCGACCACGGTCAGTTCTGAAGTTGTAGCAGAATACAACGTCGCCTTCTTGAATCGTCGCCTTAGGTGAGCCATCATGATTAGCTATAACAATGGGTTTTATGAATTCATCCGTTATACCATTTTTATAGGATTCTTTAATCGATTCTTGCAAATTTGATGAAGGTTGACCTACGCCTTTTGTTAGTAAATCATAAGTTTCTTTTACACGTTCCCAACGATTATCTCTATCCATCGCATAATAACGGCCAATAGCAGAAGCAATCGTTCCAGTAGACACGGTCAAATGATTTTCTAAATCTTTAACATAATCTAGACCACCATTTGGATCTGTATCACGACCATCTAAAAAAGCGTGAATAAAAACTTGTTCATTTGTTAAACCAGCTAATTTTGCAGCATCACACAATGCTTTGAGATGGGTAATATGTGCATGTACACCGCCATCAGACAATAATCCGATGAAATGTACTTTTTTGTTATTAAGCTTTGCATAGTCAAAGGCATCCTGTATAACTTGGTGGCTTTCGAAAATACCATCTTTTGCCGCTTTATTAATACGTCCTAATTCTTGATATACAACTCTACCTGCCCCTAGATTCATGTGACCTACTTCTGAATTACCCATTTGTCCTTCTGGGAGTCCGACAGCCTCTCCAGACGCTTCAAGTTTAGAATTTGGATATTTTTGTAATAAAGAATTTAAATAAGGAATCTTTGCAGATAAAACAGCATTTGAATTATCATTTTTGCCATAACCTAATCCATCCAGGATGATTAAGGCTACTTTCTTTTGATTTAAGTTGTCCACAGACAAATATAAAAAAACTACTCTTAAGTTATTAAATTCTGAAATTAAATTATTCATTTTTGAAAATATGCTATTTTCTCGCATTATTATTGGATGCAATCTATCGTAATTGATATATTCGCACATATTTTCTATTAAATGAACATAATTGTTGTTACAATAATTTCAATATTTTCTCTATTTAATCTGTCAGACAACAATGATATGGATAAAGTTGTTCTTGACGCATTAATGAATTCTGATGCAAAGAGACTGAGCAATCTTTTCACTTCATCGATAAAAATATCAATTCTTAAAGACGAACAAATAGCAAATAAATATCAAGCTGAGTTGATTGTCTCAGATTTTTTTAAAAACAATAAGCTTATTGAGATTAAAAGATTACCTCAACCGAAAAACATTTCTATTAACTGCTTGGTATATGAAGTTAGAACTGTGAAAGGACGACAGCGTATATTTATGAAAATTGTTAATTTGAAGAATAAAGATCACATATCTGAATTCAGAGTGGAATAGATTATATTTTTATCAAACATATATTTTACTCATCTTCGTTTTAGATTAGTTGTTGATAATAAATAAATAGAATGGATATAGCATATAAAAATCTCTTGAAAAAGTTTGTGGATCAGGCTGTTTTAGAAGATGTACAGGATGGTGATCATACCTCACTCGCTTCATTACCGGAGGATAAGATGGGCGAAGCAAAACTACTAGTGAAAGATGATGGTATCATTGCTGGGGTAGAGGTTGGGGTTGAGATTTTTAGTCATATTGACGAAAACCTTCAAGTTGAGATTCTTGTTAATGATGGAAGCATTGTTAAAAATGGAGATATTGTACTTTACGTAAAGGGAAGAATTCATTCTATACTTAAAGCGGAAAGGTTAGTTTTGAATGTAATGCAGCGTATGTCTGGTATTGCTTCGCGTACAGCTGAATATGTAAAACAGCTAGAAGGCACTAACACGAAAGTTCTTGATACTCGTAAGACTACACCGTTGTTGCGTTTTTTAGAGAAGCGCGCTGTAGTATTAGGTGGGGGAGTTAACCATCGATTTGGACTATATGATATGATTCTTATCAAAGACAATCATGTTGACTATGCAGGATCCATTACTAATGCTGTAAAAAATGCAGTAAAATATAAAAATGAAAAAAAATTAAACATTCCTATTGAAGTAGAGGTTCGTAACTTTGAAGAATTAGAAGAACTGTTGCATTGTACTGGTGTGGATCGCGTTATGTTTGATAATTTTACACCAGAAGATGTGAGAAAAGCAGTAAGCGTAGTTGCGGGTAAATTGATTACAGAGGCCTCTGGAGGAATTGACCTCAGTACAATTAGATCATACGCACTCTCAGGAGTGAATTATATATCTGTAGGGGCATTGACACACTCAGTGAAAAGTTTGGATTTGAGTTTAAAAGCTAAGCTTATTTAGTATTTTTGTTTAGGATTTAAATATTTTAATGATTTCATTATATTTATTTGGTATTGTAATACTCGCCTATTTGTTTGGTTCCATACCGACAGCAGTTTGGTTTGGACAAGCATTTTATGGTGTTGATGTGCGGGAGTATGGTAGTGGAAATGCCGGAGCAACGAATACATTTCGGGTTTTAGGAAAAAAGGCTGGAATTATTGTGATGTTAGTCGATATTTTCAAGGGTTGGACAGCTACTAATTTACCTTATTTATTAGATTCGGAAATCGTCGGTACGCATGATTCCGCGCACTTCGTAAACTTTCAACTCGCATTAGGTGTTATTGCTGTTCTAGGACATTTATTTCCCGTTTTTGCAGGCTTTAGAGGTGGAAAAGGAGTAGCCACACTCTTTGGGATGGTGATTGCGATACAGCCATTGGCAGCTTTGTGCTGTGTTACTGTATTTTTGGTGTGTTTGATTATTAGTCATTATGTATCATTGAGCTCTATACTTTCTGGCTTTACATTTCCCGTTAGTTTAGCACTTGTCATTAAGACAACTGTTCCCTCGGTAATGTTATATGCTATAGCAATATGCGTTTTGATTTTGATAACCCATCAGAAAAACATTGAGCGGCTTCTTAAAGGAAAAGAATCAAAAATATACTTGTTTAAAAAATCTTCAAAATAATTCTTCTTTCTTAAACTTTTAGGAATCATTATTGTATAATGTATTTAGAAGTTATTATAAATTTAAAAATATTATGAAAAAGATATTTACATATGCATCATTTGTGTTGTTGGGAGCAACATTAGTAGCATGCGCGACATCCGCAGTGACTGGAAGAAAATACTTAAAGTTAGTAGATAGCGAAACTATTAATCAGCAAGCTACATTGGCTTATAAAGAGTTTTTAAATGATAAAAATACGAAAGTAGTAACTGGTACTGCACAAGCTACTGCTGTCAAACGCGTTGGTAATAATATTGCGGCAGCAACGCAGCGCTATTTGCAACAAAAAGGAATCGCCGATAATTTCAATTTTAATTGGGAATTTAATCTTATACAAAATAGCGATGTTAATGCGTGGTGTATGCCAGGTGGCAAAGTTGCTGTATTCACAGGAATTCTTCCTATCTCAGGCACAGAGGGTGGGTTGGCGACTATAATGGGACATGAGATCGCGCACGCTTTAGAGGAGCATTCTGTAGCGCAGGTATCTAATCAAATGGCATTGCAATTAGGTGCACAAGTAATAGGTGCTGCTTCGCAAATGTCAAATAATAAAGGTGTCGCTGTTCTAAATCAAGTTTACGGTATTGGTGCACCATTGGGTATGTTGAAATTTTCTAGAAATGATGAGTTAGCAGCTGATAAAGCCGGATTGATTATTATGGCGATGGCGGGATATAATCCAAATGAAGCAGTGAAATTTTGGGAAAGAATGGCTTCAGCAAAATCAGGTGCGAATACGCCACCAGAATGGTTGAGCACACACCCTAGTGATGCTAGACGTATTTCTCAAATACAAGCATTAGTGCCTGAGGCAATGAAATATTATAAAAAGTAAGCAAATATA
>NZ_VIQM01000017.1 GCF_008520265.1 Sphingobacterium cavernae | reverse complement strand
TGAGAATTACCTAATGAAGGACAGAATGCAGAAAATTGATAACGTTTATCAACCTGATCACAAAAGAATAGGCCGGAACCCGAATGCTATGTGGGAGGGCAGACTTTTATTAGGATGATTGAAAAGAACCTCACCTATACAAACACAAAAGTAGATGAACTGTTAGAACAACTTCTTGACCGTCAGAACCTAAATGCTATCTATGTACAAGTGGTGGGTAATCGTGGTGCTTGCGGTATCGATAAGATGGGCGTCGAATCCCTTGGAGATTATCTTAGAGAGCATAAGGAGAAACTTTTAACATCCATCAAGCAGGGGAATTATTCTCCTGCACCGGTAAGACGTGTCGAAATTCCCAAAGAGAATGGGTCAAAACGAATGCTGGGCATCCCCACAGTAGTTGATCGGCTCATCCAGCAGGGCATTAGTCAAATCCTAACACCAATCTACGAACCTGAATTCAGTGACCACAGTTACGGTTTTCGTCCGGGTCGCAACGCGCATCAAGCGCTTCTCAAATGCAAGACATACATTCAACAGGGGTATAAGTATTCCGTAGACATGGACTTAGAGAAGCTCTTCGATACGGTGAATCATAGTAAACTGATTGAATTATTATCACGTACGATCAAAGATGGAAGACTGATCTCACTTATCCATCGATACTTGAGAGCAGGTGTAGAAATAAACGGAAGGACTAAAGTAACTACAGAAGGTGTACCTC
>NZ_VIQM01000018.1 GCF_008520265.1 Sphingobacterium cavernae | reverse complement strand
ATATAAGACTTCAACGGGATGAATCGCGA
This sequence comes from Sphingobacterium cavernae, assembly GCF_008520265.1. Taxonomy (GTDB): domain Bacteria; phylum Bacteroidota; class Bacteroidia; order Sphingobacteriales; family Sphingobacteriaceae; genus Sphingobacterium; species Sphingobacterium cavernae. Next base: position 81,743 of record NZ_VIQM01000018.1, on the reverse strand, counting down.
TTTCCTTTGTTCCATCGTAAATCTGATGTCGACAACTACCTCCTGTAGCAACGATGATTGTATCCTGAGCTTTTCCACGAACTTGCGGGAAAAGTACTAATTCTCCAATCTGCATAGAGATGTCATAATGTTCTTTCTCATACCCAAAAGCACCTGCCATTCCGCAACAACCTGACGGAATCACTTCCACCTCATACCCTTGTGGGAAAGCTAATAGCGAAGCTGTATATTGTTGCAATTTCCAAGCCTTTTGCTGACAATGTGTGTGCAATAATATATTTTGCGGCAGCTCGACGAAAGCGTCTTTCCTAATATTGCCTTTTTCAATCTCTTTCCACAAAAACTCCTCTATTACCATAGCAAAAGGAGCAATCCGCTGTGCGTCTGCTTCAAGTTTCTCGTCCACCAAATCCACGTATTCGTCCCGAAAACATAAAATCGCAGATGGCTCTACGCCCACCAGAGCGATTTCATCGGTCAAGCGCGAGGAGAAGATACGCACATTTTCATTAGCAAGTTTTCGCGCTTCGCGCAACATTCCTTTTGAAATTAATGCTCTAGCACTAAAAGAATGATTTATCACCAAAACCTCATATCCTAAACCTTCCAGCAACAAAATTGCTTTCTTACCCAACTCCACATCATTGAAGTTTGTGAATTCGTCACAATAGAAATATACTTCTTTGATTGGCTTTTTATTATTCCACAAGGGTTTTTCTCGGTTCAAAAACCATTTGCGAAATGATTGAGAAGCGATCTTCGGAATATTACGTCTATTATCAAAACCTAAAATATCTTTTACTACCTTACTTGTAAACTTATTTGATGTCCCCCAATTGTAAATACCCGGAATATAAGACATCAGCGCCGTCAATTGATCTACCATCCCGACCATACGCGTACGTAGTGGTAGTCCATTTACATCGTGATATGCTTGCAAAAAGTCAGCTTTGACCTTAGCCATATCCACACTCGACGGACACTCAACTTTACAACCTTTACAACTTATACACAAATCCATGACTTCCTTTATTTCAGGATGATCAAAGGGGTTTTCCTTGGTTGAATTTGTCAAAAATTCACGTAAGATATTCGCTCTCGCACGTGTCGTATCATGCTCATTGCGGGTCGCCATATACGAAGGACACATAGTGCCATTAGACAACTCTGTCTTGCGACAATCCCCCGAGCCATTACATTGCTCTACATGCTGAAGAATATTTTGGCCTTTATAACGAAAAGTAGAAGTTATATTGCGAGTTTCAATACCAGGTTCATATCGTAAAAAGGTGTTCATGGCTGGTGTATCTACAATCTTTCCAGGATTGAAAATGCCATAGGGATCCCAAGTTCTCTTTATATCCTTTAGTAGCTGGTAATTACGTTCACCAATCATATAGGCAATGAATTCACCCCGCAAACGTCCATCACCGTGCTCACCACTCAATGAGCCTTTATATTTTTTGACAAGTTTAGCTATTTCAAAAGCAATATCTCGAAAAAGTTGATTTCCTTCTTTGGTCTTTAAATTGATAATTGGTCTTAAATGCAATTCGCCAGTAGCAGCATGCGCATAATGCACCGAATACAGGTTATATTTTGCTAAGATTTGGTTGAATTCTGCAATATAAGCAGGTAAATCTTCTACATCGACTGCCGTATCTTCAATGACAGCAACAGGTTTCGCATCCGTGGGCGTATTACTTAATAAGCCCAATCCTGCTTTACGCAAATCCCAAACTTTCTTTTTATCTGCGCCTACTATTAATGGAAAATAATAACCATATCCTGCTGTACGCATATCTGCTTCTACAGCATCTACTCTTTGTTGTAACGCTGAATCTGTTTCCTCATCGTATTCTACAATCAAAATGGCTTTTGGATTTCCTTTGACAAAAAAACGATTTTGCTGTTGTTCCAAGTTATTTTCTGTACATCCAAGGATATAATCATCCATCAGTTCACTAACTAATGGATTATGCTTCAAAGCAATTAAATTAGCCTTCAATGCATCGTCTAACGATTCAAAATGAACACATAGTAAGCCTGAAGGCTTTTTAGAAAGTGTATTAACTTGCAGCTTTATAGAAGTAATAAACAAAAGTGTTCCTTCAGAACCACAGATTAATTTCGAAAAATTAAACTTTTGTCCTCCAAGGTTAAAAGGATCTGTTTCCAAAAGTAAATCAATTGCGTATCCTGTATTACGACGTCCTACAGATTTCTTCGGAAATTCCCTACGTATCTCCTCTTGGTTACGATAATCACTCAAAATTGAGCGCATATGTGTATACACTTTACCTTCCAAAGTGGGGAGTTCACATTTTGCTAAGAATTCTTCGAAAGTCAAATCACTGAAAGTTACTTTCGAGCCGTCTGAAAGATAGCCTTCTACTTCAAGTGTATGCTCTCGGGTACTCTTATAAATCAAAGAATTAGAACCACACGAATTATTTCCGACCATCCCTCCTATCATCGCACGATTGGCAGTAGATGTTTCAGGACCAAAATACAATTCATACGGTCTTAGATACATATTCAATTCATCGCGAATTACACCTGGCTCCACACGAACCCAATGTTCATCTGTATTGATTTCTAATATTTTGGTAAAATGCTTCGAAACATCAACAACAATGCCATTACCCACGACTTGTCCTGCGAGCGAAGTCCCAGCAGTACGTGGAATTAAAGATGTATTATTAGCTCTTGCAAAAGCGATCAATTGCTGAATATCGGCTTCGGATTTCGGAATAGCAACAGCCAAAGGTATTTCCCGATAAGCAGATGCATCTGTTGAATAAAGCACACGCATTTTCTCATCGAAAAAAAGATCGCCCGAAAGCGATTCTTTTAATTTCTGCAACTTTTCTTCCACCTTACTATCCCTTTATCTGTGTTGTATACGTACTTTCAAATATTTTGTCAGCATTATTGGTTTCAAACCCATCACGTCGATGTTTCGATTTGATATCTTCTTTGGGTAAATGTGAAAATTGTGGTAACACTGAGCGTTCTGCAAATTCAACATAACTACCAGCTATTTCGATTTTTTTGCCGTCTGCAAAAGTAGCATCGTACAATGCGGAAACTGTACTACTTTGACGCAAAAGCTTATCATCGCTGGTTTTAATTATCCCACCTGAGTTATTCAACTTCAGGCCAATACTCAACAAGAAGTCGTTGAATTCTTCCAATGTATTGTACCCATCTTTTAATTCATGAATACTAATGGTATAATGATTCAAATAATAACGGTTGTAAATTACCCATGCGGCATACTCACTCTCATTTAATAAAGTTTGGTATTCTTCTGAAGTTGGCAATGCCCATAAAGGCTTTTGCAAAAATGTTGCAGCTTCTTGCCCATTAGTCAAATCCAAATCATCCACTGGATCTGAAGTTATCGGAGATGTATATTTATCAATGATATCTTGCGCTTCATGGCTCAATTCACGCACACGCAACTCAGAAACGAAAATGCGGGGATAACCTTCTGCTGGTGGAGAAAACCAATAGGCATCTAATTTTTTACCTTCGAAATAATAATAATCTCTCTTCACATAACCATATGCTTGGAAAATCTTTTCGAAAGAAGCTATACCTAAATTGGGTACTCCCAAAGTACGGAAAGCAATATGATCGTTCACAATATCATCCTGTGAACCTACAACTTCTTTTTCCAATAATGCTTTTGTGATTTTATCTACGTCTGCGACATTTTTACGATAATGTTCGAATAAATCGTTTAAAACAATGTCCAACGGATTATTTTCTTCAAAATGCATGATACCAAAATTTATGTTTATACATAGGTAAATTTAATAAAAACATTTGATTTTTATACGGATGAAACCTCGAACACTCGAATATAATTCGTGAATATCGTGCTTTATCTAAAGTAAATTCAAAGAATTACAATTCATCTTTTAATAGCTGTTCAAGCTCCTCCGCACTAAGATTCATATTGATATTTCCATCTTTGGCGAAAGATATTTCACCAGTTTCTTCGGAAACAATCACCGCTACAGCTTCTGAAACTTCGGTCACACCTATGGCCGCACGGTGACGCAAACCAAACTGTGGTGGTAAATCTTCGCTATCAGAAAGAGGTAAAACACTGCTTGCGGTCATTACTCGAAAATCTACAATAACTACCGCACCATCGTGTAATGGACTATTTTTAAAAAAAATGCTCTCTAGCAAACGTTTTGATAAAGGCGCATCAATATATTCACCACTTGATTGATAATACTCTTCATCAAAATAACGAGAAAACACAAGCAAAGCACCAGTTTTTGCTTTCGACATACTACGACACGCATCCACGATAATCTTGATTTGCTCAGTATGATCCTCCGTTACAGTGCGTTTTGAACCTATAAAATTAAAAAGGTACTTCTTACGACGTAAAGAAATATTCTTACCGATATGTAATAAAAATCGACGAATCTCCTGTTGGAATACAACTATGAGTGCAATGGAACCAACTGATATAAATCCCCCAAATATTTCAGTTAAAAGGCGCATTTCCAATTGTTTTACGACCAAATAAATACCGTAAAACAACCCTACACCAATCAAAATATTCACAGCAATCGTTCCTTTGATTAGACTGTAAATATAATAAATGATCACTGCGACCAACATGATATCAATGATATCAAGCAATCTAAATCCTTCTAATATATTGAAGCTTATTCCATCCATTTACTATGCAATTTATAAAATTTATAGGAGGAATTTTGGTCAATGTTGCAATATTGTAAGAGAAAATTGGCAATTCGAGTTTAGGTCTACCATCAACTTACTCGTAATAATTCTTTACCTTTGACCAATAATACAGTAAACCATGACAAGACTATCCGTAAATATTAATAAAATAGCTACCCTGCGCAACTCACGCGGTGGAAATGTACCTAACTTGGTCGCTGCTGCACTAGCATGTGAGCGTTTTGGCGCTGAAGGCATAACCGTGCATCCACGTCCTGACGAACGCCATATATATTACCAAGATGTCTACGATTTGAAGGCAGAAATTAAAACTGAATTCAATATCGAAGGTAATTGTCAAGAACAAAAATTTGTCGAACTCGTATTGGCGAATACACCTGGACAGGTAACCTTAGTTCCCGATGCATTGGGACAGTTGACGTCAAATCATGGATGGGACACCATCAAAAACAAAGAATATCTAAAGGAAACCGTAAAGGTATTTAAAGATGCTGGTATTCGTGTTTCCATTTTTGTAGATCCGATTGAAGAAATGGTTGAAGCTGCTGCTGAAACTGGAACTGACCGCATCGAGCTGTATACGGAAGCCTATGCCTCAGAATTTGGTTTTGATAAAGAAAAAGCGATTGAGCCTTATTTCAAAGCAGCTGTAAAAGCAAGAGAAGTCGGATTAGGATTAAATGCTGGTCACGATTTGGATTTAAATAATTTAGCTTATTTCAACCAACATATACCAGGATTATTAGAAGTAAGTATTGGACATGCACTAATATCTGATGCGTTATATTTAGGTTTAGAAGAAACTATTAAACGCTATTTAGCAGCTTTAAAAGCTTAATTACAATTACTTTAAAATAGAAAAGCTCTGATTGAAAGTCAATCAGAGCTTTTCTATTTTTATTTACTAAGGTGTATTATTCAATACCCTTGAAAATTCTATTCCAACGAATCTTAGATAAGAAAGTACCATCTGCATCCCAACTTAACCAGGTAAATAACGCTTTACCTACGATATGATCTTCTGGTACAAATCCCCAACCACGAGAATCCAACGAATTGTGACGACTATCACCCATCATCCAATAATAGTCCATCTTGAACGTATATGAATCTGTTTTCTGACCATTTATCAAAATATCATCTCCGTTTATCTCTAACGTATTACCTTCATATACTGTAATAGCACGCTGATATAATGGTAACGTCCATTTATCTAATTTCACTATCCATCCTTTAGCAGGCACTTTTATTGGACCAAAATTATCGTAAGTCCATTGACGCTCATTCCAATCGTAATTTGGGAATGATATATAATCTGGGTTATCCGCCGTGTATATAACTTCTCTCACTTCTTTCACATTAGACCAGGAACGTATTGATTCTGCTTCTTCAGGGGTTATATGCAAAACATAAATACCTTGAGACGGATCAGTATTTCCAAAATCAACTTCGAAACGATTTTTCACCAAATTATCTTCTGAAATGCCATATGGCTCAGCAAAAACAATATAAGAAGTTTGCAAATCTTCAGAATCATAAGATTTTACGCCATTCACAAACAAACGACCATCTTTCATAGACACTTCGTCGCCCGGGATGCCTACAGCACGTTTAATGTAGTTCTCACGTTTATCAACAGGACGATTGTAAGGCTCATCCGCTTCCATTGGATAATTGAACACTACCACGTCATTTCGTTCTACCTTTTGAAAACCAGGCAATCTTTTATAAGGAATATTAATTAATTCGGAATAAGCTTTACCGCCAGTAAATGGCATAGTATGGTGTGCAAAAGGAAATGCTATTGGTGTATTTGGTATGCGTGGACCGTAATTTAACTTACTTACAAACAAGAAATCACCTACCAATAATCTTCTTTCCATAGATCCAGTAGGGATCATATATGCTTCGATTAAGAACCCACGAATTAAAGACGCCGCTACTGTAGCAAAAATAATAGCGTCAGCCCATTCGCGACCTATAGACTTCTTGTATGGATATAGCTTCTTGAATTCTTCCGTAGCGGATTGACCTTTATATTTTACGTTGGGATCTCTTCCCCACATTGGCAATACAACAAAAGGAACTAATACTGCTGCTGCAGTTTCCCAAAAACGTTGTTTTCCAAATGCTTTTAAAAAGTCTAGATATAGACTATAGAAAATAAAAACATTGACAATCGGCACCAATAATAAAGCAACCCACCAAGCGGGTCTACCTACCAGTTGAGTTATTACATATTCACGATAGAAAGGTATGAATGCTTCCCAACCTTGTTTGCCAGCCTTTTTAAACAATAGAAACAACCCGTAAAGGGCAATAATTGTTAAGACTCCAAATATTATATACCACATATTTATTTATTTTAACATAGAAAACCCACTAGGTAGAAGGTATTCGGTGTCTATTTATTAAAATCAAAAATTTCTGTTACTTGATAAAACCCCTTCTTGCCATATAGCCACTCAGCTGCTACGACTGCACCCAAGGCAAAACCGTCACGATTGTGCGCAGTATGTTTGAATTCAATTTGATCAACTTCTGAACTATACAATACTGTATGCGTACCAGGCACTTCTTCAATACGAAGACTTTCAATTAATAATTCATTAGGCTTATTGACAACCTCATCCTCTGACCCTACGACTTGATTTACCCAAGATTTCTTGACATCATTGTTGTCAATAATACCTTCAGCAATAGTGATTGCAGTTCCACTTGGTGCATCCAGTTTGTGGATATGGTGAATTTCTTCAACCTGAACATCGTATTGTTGATACGGATTTACGGCTTTTGCCAATAATCTATTTATATGAAAAAAGATATTTACACCAATACTAAAGTTAGAACCATATAATAATGCTTGATCTGCTTCCAAACAAGTTTCTTTTACTTCTTGCAAATGCTCGTACCAACCCGTAGTACCAACGACTAAAGGTAAATCTGCTTCAAAACAAAGACTTATATTCTCTAAAGCTGCGTCTGGAGTACTAAAATCAATGGCAATATCAGCGTGGGATAAATCATCAGCAGTAAGTGTTTCCCTATTGTGCGCATCAACAACTAACGCTATTTCATGACCTCTTTTGAGCGCGAATTTTTCAATTAGCTGTCCCATTTTGCCATAACCTAGTATAACGATTTTCATAATTAAGGTTTATCTATTTAAAATTAAACGTCAACTTCACCCCAGGCGAAAATTGACGGCCAAAATTCATATTATATGCCAAATTAGATGTTGGCAACATCGTAGGTGTAATCTTGAAACCCAAATCATCCCCAATATTATACCTAAAACGCAACATAGAATCCACGTACGCCTCCAAAACATTTAAGCCCCACCAGCCTGCTGTGACTAAAATAGTCATATCACGGTAACGGCGATAATTATCTTTAGCACGTATTAATCCTTCTGTTGATGGAAAACTGAATTCTAAGTCAGGATCATTTGGAGCGCCATTATTATTAATCCGATAAGCGGCTTCATCTACGAATTTTCGATAATGCCAGTTCCAAAAATCAAACGTTAAATAACCTACAACCAGTCCACCATAAATGACAGGCAACTTTATCCATACATACTTGCCACCATTAGTGATTTGTCCCCATCCTGGTGCTATAAGTGACCTTCGCCAAGCTTTTGTTGAAAGCTCCTCAATCGCTAAGCGAGTTGAGTCTTTTAAAATATCTTTGTAATAATATTTTTCTCGCTCCTTCTCTGCCTTTTCTCGTGCTTTACGCTCTGCACGCGTTTCTTTTTTCTTTACCGTAGTATCTTGCACAGCTTTTACGCTATCCAAAGCATTTAAAGCGGTGCTATCCAAAGCTACTTTCTTCGTTGTATCAACCTGTGAAAAGCTGCTAAACGAACTTATAAGAAAAAAAAATAAGATTAAATATTTCGGCATTACCAATCTAACAATTCTAAAATGCGGCTTAAATCATCTTCTGATTCAAAAGGAATTTCTATTGCCCCCTTACCTTTTGTGTTTTTCAAGTTTAGACGTACGCGTGTAGAGAATTTAGATGCCAAATCATCTTCAATTTTTTGATATTGAAAATCCATTTGCTTTCCAACTCCTTTACCTTTTTTAGGTTTTAATTGCTCTTGAATATTTCGCACCAAAATCTCTGCCATACGAACAGACAAATCCTTATCTATTATTTCCTGATACACAAAAAGTTGTTTATCAATATCACCAACATTGATTAGTGCACGCGCATGACCCATTGATATTTTACCATCACGGATACCAATTTGGATCACAGGTGGCAATTTCAAAAGACGAAGGTAGTTTGTTACCGTAGATCTATTTTTAGATACACGATCACCAAGTTCTTCTTGTTTCAAGTTACACTCTTCAATCATACGCTGGAAACTTAATGCTACCTCAATAGCATTTAAGTTCTCACGTTGAATATTTTCAATCAACGCCATTTCCAACATCTGTTGGTCATTCGCCGTACGCACATAAGCTGGAATCTCTGTAATTCCGGCGAGCATAGACGCACGTAAACGACGCTCACCACTTATAAGTTGGTATTGATTTTTACTGACTTGTCTTACTGTAATTGGCTGAATCAACCCTTGCAACACAATAGATTCCGAAAGCTCTTTTAAAGCATTTTCATCAAAATCTGTTCGTGGCTGAAACGGGTTTACAGCAATTTCTTCTATTTTTATAAAATTAATACTACCTGCTGAAGGTGCGGCTGTATCACCGATCTCTCGTGAGGAAGTATTAGGAGATACTTTCAAATCATCCTGCAACAGCGCACCAAGTCCTTTTCCTAATCCTGTTTTACGTTGTAATGCTGCCATTATACGATTGCTTTTTCTTCTTTATTTATTTCTACCAATCCGTTCTTTTGTAAAATCTCACGAGCTAAGTTCAAATAGTTTATCGCGCCTTTGCATGATGCGTCGTGCATGATAACCGAGATACCGAAACTTGGCGCCTCACTTAATCGTGTATTACGTTGAATAATGGTCTCGAAAACCAAATCTGTAAAATGTGTACGAACTTCTTCTACAACTTGATTAGAAAGACGCAAACGTACATCATACATTGTCAACAAAATACCTTCAATTTCTAAATTGGTATTTAATCTATTCTGAACGATTTTGATAGTATTTAATAATTTACCCAAACCTTCCAAAGCGAAATACTCACATTGTACTGGAATAATGACTGAATCAGATGCTGTCAAGGCATTAATCGTAATTAACCCTAATGATGGTGAACAATCAATGATGATAAAATCATAATCATCTTTGATCTCATCCAACATTTTTTTCATTTTGTATTCGCGTTCGTTCAGATTAATCATCTCAATCTCCGCTCCTACCAAATCAATATGTGCTGGCAGCAAATCTAAATGTGGCGTGTCAGTTGCTTTAATGGCATCACGAGGATTCAAATCATTCACCAAACACTCGTATACGCTAGCCTTTATTCCACGAGGATCAAAACCAATCCCTGAAGTAGAATTTGCTTGTGGATCTGCATCCACCAACAACGTTTTATATTCTAAAACAGCCAAACTTGCGGCCAAGTTGATTGAAGTTGTTGTTTTCCCTACGCCGCCCTTTTGATTTGCTATTGCAATTATTTTTCCCATGAGATACCGAACCTTTACAATTTTTATACTATCAATTGCAGTTCTCTGATAAAATTAACAGTTACTGTAGGCATTAAATACTTAAATGATGTTAAATTTACTATTTTTGAGAACTTCCTGATACTATTACTCAGGATGCTAAGATACAAAAAATTGGTTTACGATTAGAGAAATCGTGCATTGATTACGATAAGTTGCAACGTCACAATGAATTTAATTATATCAGGTACGAATAGGCTGGGTAGTAACTCTTTAAAAGTAGCAAAGTATTACAAAGAAGAATTGAACAGTAAAGGTGAAGAATGGGAAATATTCTCTTTGGAAGATTTGCCTCATGACATTTTGTATACCGATTTGTATGGCAAGAGATCTAATGCTTTTGCAAGTATTCAAGCTAAAGTATCAGCTGCTAAAAAATTCGTTTTTGTAATTCCTGAATATAATGGCAGCTACCCTGGAGCACTAAAGCTTTTCGTGGATGCTTGCGCTTACCCAGCTTCTTTTTACCACAAAAAAGCTGCTCTAGTCGGCGTTTCTACAGGTAAATACGGTAATATACGTGGAGTAGATCATTTCACGGGCGTTTGCAATTATGTCCGTATGCATGTATTACCCTTAAAAATTCACATCCCACACGTGCAAAATGAACTTGACACAGAAGGCGGCTTTATGGATCCCTTAACCTTAAAATTTATCCATGAACAGATAGAAGAAATTATAAGGTTTTAAGATAGCTGAGATTTACGTAACTACTCAGGTTCTTTTTTTTCTTTCTTGACTTGATCTCAAGGCGTATTTTTTTCAATTTTCATTTTCAGGAATTTAGGTCATTTTATCCACATTTCACTGTATAACTTTTACTCTTATTTTTAGGTTTCTAGGCTTTAAATGCGGTTTTTTGTAGTTATCAGAACGGCCATTATGGATAACAAGAACTTTACGAAATTAGATGAATTGCTCGAACAGGAATCAGTGGCCCGTATCGCATCTGAAACATCCAGATTAGCCGAAAATGCAGCTTCTGAGCAAATCATTTCAGATCTGAATGCTACTATTAAACAACTTAATGAAACCATAGGTGGGCTTCTGGAAGAAATACGTTTGCTAAAGGGGCCTAAAAAATAGTAGAAACAGCTCTCTTCCTCCTTCAAAAGATGAAAACAGCCCTACTCGAACCACTAGTTTACGAAAATCCAGCGGAAAGTCTTCCGGAGGTCAAAAGGGGCATGAAGGTAGTACTTTAAAGATGAGCGCTTGCCCTGAGGACATCGTAGAACACAGTCCGGGATTTTGTAACTGTTGTGGATTGGATCTGCAAGACTTTCAGGCAGAATTGACCAGTTGCCGGCAAATGGTTGATATTCCTCTCACCAAGCCTTTGTACACCGAACATCGCATCTTCAGCAAAACCTGTTTATGCGGACACCAGACTACAGCAAGTTTTCCTTCCGGGGGCAATGCTCCTATTAGTTATGTTCCAAAAACCACTGCTCTGATCGCTTATTTGCATACCCGGCAATATGTTCCTTTGGCAAGGATCAGCGAGTTCTTTAATTCGGTATATAGCATGCTATCAGTCAGGGGACTGTTAGTGGTATTCTGGATCGCTTTGCCAAAAAATCACTACCCGCATTAGAGCTAATTAAGCAGACCATTTGTAAATCCACTGTGGTTGGGGCAGATGAAACAGGTATGAAACAAAATGGGCAATTGAATTGGTTCTGGACGTGGCAAAACAAATTTGCTACCTATATTGCCTGTTCGGCAAACAGAGGGATAGCAACCATTAAAGAACATTTCCCAGCGGGATTTCCAAAGGCGATTCTTGTTCATGATTGCTGGCCTAGCCATCTTAATACCGAGACTACAGGTCATCAGATATGTACAGTACACTTGCTAAGAGAGCTGAAGTTCTTGGAACAGAAATATCAATCTGAATGGGCTACACAGTTTAGCCGGATGCTTATACTAGCCTTGGAATTGAAAAAGTCAATACCTCTTGACCAATATCTGGAACCGATGAATGAAAGAGCTCAACTGGAAAACACGCTCCATAACTTAATCAACCACAAGATAGATCCACAGCAGATAGAAGTTATCATCTTCCAAAAAAGGATCACTAAATCCAGAAAACCTCTTTACATTTCTTTACAATAAGGATGTGCCCCCCGATAACAATACATCCGAGCAAGCAATTAGAAATATCAAGGTCAAGCAGAAAGTATCTGGAATGTTCAAATCGAACAATGGAGCACAAAACTATGCGACAATAAGATCTGTTGCCGACACTTGTATTAAGAACTCACAATCTGTCCTCGACGCTTTCTACAGCATTGCTATTCTATAGTACCTGAGTGGTTACAGATTTACTTAAATTATTAAATTCCTTCATTAGGAATTAATTACAGACACTGCAATTAAAATAAATAAGCTACTGTAATTTCTTACAGCAGCTTATAAAAATATACTATGAGTTGAAAAACTAGTTTGTTACTTCCATACGCAATTCTTCCTGCATTTCGTATATTTCGTTACCTTTAATATAAGTATAGGATAATAGGAACACATTAAATTTGCGACCGAAAGCTTCTTCTACATGAAAGGTATTGGGATATCGATGATTTCCATCCACTTGGGTTACTTGTATATTTTTAAAAGGTTTGATTGTTACCTTATTTTCCGCGTCTACTTCCAATATTAAAGCTGTATTAGCAATACTGGCTTCATTATTAGCAAAGGCCTCGGTTCCTGCAATAACCCGCACACTATTAGCTGTTAAAGGAAATAACTGTTTACTCGCTGCCGTAATGGCTCCATTTTGTAATCCTATCATACTGTAGAATGAATTGCTGGCTTGTGAGGCGTATTTATTGTATATCATCACTTTGTACAAAACATTATTCTTTTTTGGATTTAGCTCAATACCTTGCCCACCTGCAGCGATAAGACTTATAAAGTAGGTAGAATCCGGTGATAAACCCTCTGGACGAATTTTTATTTGGGTACGTCCTGTGCGTTCACCAGCTTTGATAATAAGTTTGTAGTCTGGGATTTCATATTTATCTTTTGGCAAAAGCTTTGCATATCGACTTGAATCGGCATCATACAACGACCAATTGTACCTATCAAAGGCTGTACTTTCTTCAACTAGATTAACAATAATATCCTGTGTTGGAGCATACGATCCACCTACAGAGGCAGAAATAAACCCCATCACTTCTTCCCCCTTTAGAGGAACTACTTCCTCAAAATTATTATGGTATGAACTACTTATTAAAGCTACTACATTTTTGTACATCTCTTGTTCGAAAACCTCGGTATCATTACAAGACATCATAAAAAATGGAAGACTAAGTAGCGCTGCTAAATTGCGTTTCATTTTATTCATTTACATTAATATTAATAACTAATAACCTGGATTCTGCACTACAGATGGCAATCTTCTTAATTCAGCTCGTGGAATCGGAAGCCATACTAATTTTTTGTTTACTTGACGTTTTAAGAACGAAGAAGACCCTGGAATTACACGGCGAAAATATGTTTCTGGTGTTGCACCATCTGGATTCATTCCACTCATAGGCTCACGCTCTGTATCTTCATATATCCCCCATCTGCGGACATCATAATAGCGAAGATTTTCCCACAAGAATTCCACCATACGCTCACGCTCAATTTGATCTTGTAGCAAGTCGACATTATTTAATTGTAAAGCTGTCAATCCAGGAAGCCCAGCACGATAACGCACCATATTGAACGAATTCTTGATTTGCTCCACATCTCTGCTTAGAGTATAGGTTTGATCACCCAACTGCACCGTATGACTTCCAGTTAGATTATTTAGTGCCTCTGCATAAATCAACAATATCTCCGCGTAACGAATTATTGAATATGCCTTGTCAATTCTACGTGCACCTGTTCCCGTCAACGCATCCATTGGATGATTGTATTTTTTGATTACGTAACCCGTGATTGGATAATTTGGAGAAGAAGCTGTTACGCCACCACGACCATCAGCACCTTGGTAATAATAGTCTGCTGCATGATTTGTTTTTGATACGACACTTAGGTTCTGCCAAACAGCACCATTAAATCCTACAGAAGCATAGAAACGCATTTCTCTATTCGCATACATGTTATAGACTCCAGCATTCAGTGGATAACCAGAGAATCTACGCGTTTGCGTAGTGAAACCATTTTCAGAATAATAGCCATCAGCTGACGCTTCTTCTTTTGTACGACCATCGTCCATTAAATAAGCATCAACAACCTTTTGAGTCACACAAAAACGTCCCCATCCACCAAGTGAAGGTGGAAAGGCACCTTGGTTGATCGTATTATTTAAATAAGGTGCATTTTTAGCCCAGATGAACTCTGGATTTACTGCAGCATATTCTTCACCTGTAAATATATCAGAATAAGATTTGAACGCATCAATACCGCCAGCTCCGTTTGGATAGGTGTTATAAAAATTAGGATCGGATGTCACACCTTGTGGAAGCGGAGCAGTCAATTCATCCGCCTCTGCTGTATGCAACTTGTACTTACCCATGTCTATCACCCGTTTTGCGGCAGCAGCAGCTACAGCCCATTTAGCTTCGTCGTAGTTTTGCGAAACAAAATGTACACCATCTGAAGCGCGTGTCCAGGAGCCGAAGTATGAAGCTGCCGCTTGCCCGCCATTGTACAACGGACTAGCATGCATCAAACGCAATCTAGCTACCAACGCATAAGCCGCACCTTTAGTTGGCTTGCCAAAATCTAGGATTCCAACTTCTGTTGGCATAAGTACTGCAGCTTTTTCGAATTCCCCACATATATATTCCATCGCCTCATCAAATGTTGCACGTTCTCTATCATAATAAGGCAAATCTTCATTTGTATTAACCACTTGATCGCCTAACAGAATTGGCGGGCCAAAATCTAATAATAAATAATGGTAAGCATAAGCTCTAATAAAACGCGTATACCCTTCGATACGTGCACGATCCATATTTGTAATATCTTGCGGTTTATCAAGATTTTGAAGAATAAAATTTGCTTTGCGAATAATCTTATAGTACCTGCCCCATTGATTTAGATTGGGAGTTCCTTCACCGAAGAAATCTGGCGTGATGCGTCCAGTTGCAAAATCCATTCCATGATAAATATTGCCTGAACCATTGGCATTTGTCAAGCCATTGAAACCTTCGTCAGTAGCCATAGGCCCCGGCGTGTGAGCATAACGAATGGTACTGGATTCATCCAAAAACATAGCAGCAGCCCCCCACATATAAGCTTCCATATTTCGCGTACTGCTAAAAACAGAGTCTATTTGAAACTCATCGTCAAAATAGTTGTCGATGTTTAAATAATCCTTACATGAGGACGTGGATAATGCTATTAGTATAACGGATACTCCCAAAATTCGCTTTAGAATTGACTTTTTCATTTATTTGAATTCTATCTTTCTTTCTTAAAAATTAACATAAACTTGAACCGAATACGTAGAAGGTATAGGGTATCTACGACCATTGAACCTTGCTTGCTCTGGATCAAAAATCTTAACTGTATCCCATGTATAAAGATTGTTTCCAACCAATTGTAAATCCAGGGACTTGACACCTGCTTTTCTCAAGAAATTAGGATCTACATTATAGCTCACCGTTACTTCTTGCAAGCGTAAGTATTTTGCATCACCTTGCCAGAACGTGGAAGTTTGGTTATTATTTGCACTGCCTCCATACGATAAACGAGGGAATTTCGCATTTGGATTTTCTGCTAGGGAGGGATCAATACCATTTGCCATTGCATATTCCATCGGAATCCATCGGTTCGCAGGATCAGCAACCATATCTAGTACATTACCTAGCGCACCCTCGTAAAAAGGACGGTAACCTATACCTCCATAAAAAAATGGACTACTTCCTGTGCCTTTAAATAATACACCCAGTGAAATTTTTTTATAACGAAACTCACCGCCGAATCCGTACATAACCAATGGAAGTTCATCGCTATGTGTCAATGGCACTTTGTCCAAATTGTCAATCATACCATCACCATTGACATCTTTATATTTGATGTCACCTGGCATTACCGCACCAAATGTTTGTTGCGCACTGTATTTTATATCATCTTCATCTTTGAATAACCCTATCGCCTGAAAACCCCGTATAGAATTGTGAGGGAAGTTGTTGTACTCTAAATATGGATATTCTAAGTATGCTTGCTCCCAATTCTTCACCATAGTCTTCGAGTACGTAAAATTACCACGAACAGTGAAATCCAAATCCGAAGTTATTCTACCCTTGTAAGAAATGTTACCGTCGGCACCCGAGCTTTGCATACGTCCAACATTTGCGAAAGGATTAGATATTACACCTACATAATCTGGAACTTGCACACGCTGCTGAAAAATACCATTACGCATGTCTTTGAAGATATCGAACACGAAATCAACTTTATTATTGAATAATTTACCTTCAAAACCGATATTGGTCTTAATCGCTCTTTCCCATGCTAAATTATCAGCACCAATACGTGTTTCATTGATAGTTTCAATACCACCTATTCCCCAAACATCAGTACCGTCACCGATATTTGAATTACCTTGATTTACTTTTGTCAGATAAGGAAAACGAATACTCGAAATACGGTCGTTACCTACCGAGCCATACGAAGCTCTTATCTTGAAATAATCCAACCATGGTGCTGATTCTTTTACAAACTCATAGCTAGATGGCACCCAGCCTAATGCTACAGATGGAAAGAAACCATATTGTCTACCTGGCTGAAAGTTTTCCGAACCTGTGTAACCAAAATTTGCATCCAATAAATAGGTGTCTTTATAACCGTAAGTGAAACGGCTGGACACCCCTTGATAACGCAATGGAATCGCTTCCAAATTGCTTTTAGCATCTTCCGTGTCTTTTGCATCACTCATGTAATAATATATTAATGCAGAAGTACGGTGATCTTCATTGAATACTTTATCGTAATTGATTACAGATTCCAAGAAGTACTTACGGAATTGTCTTGTACCTTTATTGTAAGAAGCTTTTTGCTCTGGCACAGTTAAGATTGTGATTAATGAGCCGTCAGCAGCTCTACCCAAAGCATTATACAATGCGGGTTGCACGCGACGTCTTTCGTTGAAATAGCTGTAAATATCATACGCACCTTGCACTCTGAACTTCAAGCCATCTAACACACCCGACAAATCTTGATTCAATGCCAAGGTGGTTTTACCTCTGTATTCTTCATCCAGAGCTTTACCTGTTCTATTGATCATCACATAAGGCGAAGATTGATCTCCTGTACCCCGACCTGGCAATAAACCATTAGAAAATTGCGTAGGAATAGTCAATGGAGTAAGTCTTGATTGTGCACCCCAGATATAATCTGTATTAGCTAGTCCCGGTTGAGACAATGCTGATAAAAATCCATCAGAACCCAAGAAAACTTTCGTTGTCTTAGTAAGATTTATATCTAAATTTATTCTATAATTGTAAGAGTTGAAACCAACATTAGAACTATATACAGAGTTTTTATCTACCTTATATGCTGCAGTTTGAGTTTTACCTCCTAAGCTTAGGAAATAACGTGCAACCTCCGAACCACCACGACCACTCACATAGTAACTGTTAGACCAAAAGTTCTTGTTTAATATTTCTTCTTGCCAATTGACATTAGGGTATAGATCTGGATCAAGTCCATCTCTAATAATACCCATTTCCACCTCATTGTACAAAGGTGTATTGCCACGAATTACATTTGCTTCATTCGCCAATTTCGCATAATCGTATGCATCCAAATATTTTGGCAATCGATTTAATGCCGATAAAGTTGTATTAGCACGTGCTGTTAATTGAATACGGTCTACTAATCCGCGCTTTGTAGTAACCAAAACAACTCCATTAGCACCTCTAACACCATATACCGCCGTAGCAGAAGCATCTTTTAAAATCGAAAAACTTTCAATATCCGCGGGATCCAATGTATTTAAATTCCCTTCCAATCCATCAATCAATACTAACGCACTGTTATTAGCACCAAAAGTACCTATACCTCTCACCCAGAAATCTGCATTGTTCTTACCTGGCTCGCCACTCGTTTGCATAGAAATAACGCCTGCCGCTCGACCACCCAAAAGGTTTGTAATAGAAGGTGCAGGACTTTGTAAATCTTTGACATCAACAGTTGTTATAGCTCCAACATTACTAATCTTACGCTGCACATTACCTAGACCAACCACCACCACTTCATCAATCTCCGCATTATCTTCATCGAGCTGAATCACTAAATTTGAAGTATCAACTACTGCGACAAACTCTTGGGTCTTATAGCCTACAGAAGTGAAAACCACTTTATCTCCATAGATTGCTTTAATTTTAAAATTTCCCGAGTTATCCGTAGAAAGCCCCGAAGAAGGCTTGTCTTTTATATATATTGAGACGTTTGGTAATATATTATTGTTGACATCTATTACTTTTCCTGCAATAGAGATTTCTTTCCCTTGCTGCGCAGCTGCTGGCGTAATTATTACACAGAACAACAGCAAGGACACTATTTGTATGATTTTCATTTCTAAAGGTTGATAATTATTCGATTACTAATTTTCGGATTCTGGCATTACTCCAATCTGCAATGTATATGTGCCCCAATTCATTCACAGCTACACCCCAAGGTTGATTAAAAAGTGATTCTGCAGGCCCTCCATCTTTAAATCCGGCTTTACCTGGCTGTCCTGCCACAGTCGTAACAATTCTGTCAGGTGACACCATACGTATCGCATGATTTCCATAATCCGCTACAAACATATTTCCATCATTGTCAAACTTAATGTCTTTTGGAAGGTTAAAAAGTGCATCTTCAATTGGCCCATCTTTGAAAGCCGATCCTCCTGGCGCATTCAATCTTTTGAATCCACCAGTTCCATCCGGATCTCTTAGATCCAAGACCATAATTCCTTGCCTAAATTCGATTGGACTCGCGTTAGAATGCAACGTGATATACAGCTCCCAAGGTTTTGCTGGGTTGATAGCTTGGCCATATTGAGAACCGTAAGGGCCTTGATGTACAATCTTCGCTTCTAAGGTTTGTGGATTTATCCGAGCGACTTTACCGTCCCTAAAACGTGTATATAAATTCCCATCCCAAGGAGAGAATGTTATAAAGTTTTTATAGCGGTCAGCCACTACAATAGATGCATAATCACTAGTAGAATATTTAGCATTACGTTGACGTGGATACCAAGCCTCTTTAGGATCAAAAGTGAACATAACTTCTTGTACGGATTCGTGCGCTGCGGTCACAACACCAGTTGCGCGATCTACAGTTAGTCCATTTGCATATAAAACTCTTCCAGTCGCAGGCGATTGAATTAGTGGCGTTACAATATTTTGTGCTTCATTGATACGAGCAACGCCGAATGTTGCTACGGTGCTACCTACAGTATTCCCATCTCGCCAAGACATAAAAATATTTCCTTCACGATCTAATTCTAAATATTTACCATAAACTGTTGCTTCCGATAATGGACCTGGTGTAAATGATTTGATGCCATTACCAGTGACGGTACTTACCAAAGCTTGTGTATTGTAAACGAAAGAATTTTCATAGACTACAGAATCAGAACCTACAACAACAGAAATAGAAGGATTCTCTCCCGGTAAACGTGGTACAATTGCATAAATACGGTTTCCACTTGATGAAACGACAGTAGCTCGCGCCTTGTTGAAATAGACTTTTATTTTAGATGGGTCTTGACCAAAGTTTTCACCATCTAACAAAATTTTATCGCGTGCACCTCCTTCCGTAGGAAAGAATGAGGTCAGCTTAACTTCCTTATTTGGATCATACTCAACAGCTGTGAATTTGCGTTCATCTTCACAGCTCGAAAAACTAATTAAGGCACTGATGATACAGCCCTTCAATAGGTAGCGATTCATGGAATAATGGGTTAAATTAATTTGTTTTTTTCTATTGCAAGGATAGAAAGACTATGTTTAGTGAATATTAAGTAGTCGTTATTAAAACATTCTATTAATTGATTTAACCCGTCCAAAATCCCTTACAATATGGATTAACCACAAAAAGGATGGAATATAAATTCCATCCTAAACATTGAAACGTATTACTTATGAATTATTTAAGGATTTCTAATGAAGTCAATTGGTGATGGGTGTTTCCATACATATCTGTAGCTCTAACTTCAATTTGATGTTTGCCTACTTCTAAAGAATTTGGAAATTTAGCTTCCCACAAATGCGAAGAATTAACAGGAGTCGATGGTCTTCTACCTTGAATGTAGTTTTCTGCATTATCAAATTTTAAAACTTCATATTGATATGAAGGATCTACAGCTTCTATATAAGACATATCTTTCCAATCTTGATTTCCAATACGGAATTGAACTTTATCACCTTTCTTACCAAGGAAGAAGTTTGCAGTAATTTTATATCTTTTGATATGCTTCTTATCAATCACTTTAGGTGCAATGATTTTTATTTGATAATCTTTGCTTTCACCCGCTACCCTATAGTTGAAAGAGTATTTGTTACCCTCGACATTCAATATTGCATACCCTCTTGGTGTACCATCGCGCATTGTAGAATTAGGAACTCCTTGCGCATTAAAGGTTCCAGAATACCAATCACCCGATGTTGTCCCTACATTATACTCGTGATGTGGCATTTCTTGTCGCCATCCATCTTCCTTTCCATAGAAAATTTGTTGTTGATAGTGTGTGTGTGCAGACATCGAAACAGTATATTTATAGGATGCTAAAATATCAAAAAGGCGTTGTCTATCTTCATTACGAAATACATCAGAATTTGTATGCGCCAATGGGATATGAAAATTTAAAACAATCAACTTGTCTTTTGGTACAAATTTCAAATTGTTCTCAATAAAATCCAATTGATCTTTTCTAAAACCACCTAAATAACCTTTACCGGTACGTGGATTAGGGTAAATAATATTGTCAAGAACAATAAAATGGGCATTGCCATAATTGAAGGAATAATTCGCTGGCCCAAAATGATACTCAAACGTCTCATCAGACAAAGAATCTGATTTCACATCAAAGTTCATATCATGATTACCAATGACGTTATACCAAGGTTTACCAATTTTTTGAATAGCATCTTGATATGGTTTATGCAACACTAAATCATCACCTACTAAGTCACCCAAGCTAATACCAAATGCAATATCATTAGCAACTTCAATATCATCAATTATTCCTTTTTGGAAATAAGCAATTTCATCCAGATTGTATGCTTGTGGATCTCCGAATACTAATGCTTTGAAACTATTGTTTTCTTCTTGTTTATATAACGGAAAGTCAATACGCTTTGGTAATTTCCCTGTAGGTGAGTAAGTCGTATATTTTAACTTTGGGGCACCCTGAGGCTTGTGGGCATGATAGAATTGCGGCAAATTCTTGTCATTTAGTGGAAAGCCAAAACCACTTGGTTTAACAACAAAGATCATGTTATCTTTCCCAACAGGAATTTCATATTCTCCGTTAGAATTCGTCTGTACCACATCATGTCCATTACTAACGGACACAGTCGAAATACCTAATTCTGTTCTATCTTTTTTACCATTTTGATTTGCATCATGGTATACGGTTCCCCTAGCAATTTCTTGTGCATTAGCTACACTAATCGCTAAAATACATCCCCCTAATAATATTTTAAATTTCATAAATAGTTATACTTTCTGCAAAAGTATTTTTCAAAGACAAACTATTTATTATTGTAATATTAAGATTAGATTAAATATAAAATGACAAAATAACCTATGCTGCATAGCCTGCACTCCTTTAGACAATTATTTAGTGATCCAAATATGCTATAATATTAACAAGTTTTGCATTTATTAAAATAGCCTTATTTATTTATAAAAAATATAAAATACATGTTAGATATTACAAATTATCTATAAATATGAAAAGCACCAATTTCTTGATGCTTTTGCTTTAACTCTTTTTCAGAGACTAATTTATCGTTGGATCGAATGTTCCTCCCCAATCTTTATTTTGCTCCAATTTTGAATTTTTATCCAATACTGATTGTGATAGAGGGAAGAAATAGTATGTGTCAGGCAGAATATTTACCTGCGCTCCAGTACGGGGGACTTGCAATAGAATATATTTAAACTGATTCTCAACAAGTTGAAAATTACGCGCTAAATTAGCCGCCTGTTCCAAATTCATTTCCGAACCATCAGGATTTATAGCAATTGCTTCTACACCAAATTTGGTTTTATTGTGCAGTACATCAAGCTTACGCAATCTTCTTAAATCCCAGAAACGGTGTCCTTCAAAGGAGAATTCAATATTTCTTTCAGCTAGAATTGCGTCTCTTATACCTTCTTTAGTATTAGCAGAGATACCATAGTTGCCATCTGATCCAGCATCAATACCAGCACGCTGCCGAATTTTCTTCAGTAGATCTTTTGCTGTATTCAAATCTCCAGTTTCATTCGCAGTTTCAGCATAATTCAGCATGACTTCAGCCAAGCGCATCACTACGTAATCTACATCATATTGCGTTTCTACTTCAGTTTGTTTTAATGAAAGTTTAGAATTCTTTAAGATAAAAAAACCACTATAGCGATTTAAGTTTTCGGATGGTGTACGTGCGTTTGGATTAATTCCAAAATCGTCTAATGCCGCCGCAACACCTACGGAAGTGTATTGTCTTTTGCCCATCTTACCAGAAACTTCATAAATTTTACCATTCCAAACAATTGATTTTTCAAATCTTGGATCTCGGTCTTCCCAATATGATTGTAAAAATTGTGCATCAGTTTTGTAATATGCACTTGTAGGATCCGAATAAAGCTTACCATCTTTCATAGGAAAAGATTTTACGAATTCCCATGAAGGCACTGAGCTTGCTGTACCTCTACTTTCTGATCCCGGACGAACACCATAGTCGTAACTCGCAACTTTATTGGGATAAGTATTGATCACAGCAAAGATTACTTCAGGCCCTTTCTCTTGTAAAGCTATATTATAATAATCTGGTGTAAGACTATAGCCATTCGCTATAAGCCGTTCATAGGCTGTTTTGTTAGCTGCATTTGCTTCTGCCCAGTATTCATTTCCATATGGATTATTAGGATTATATTGTGGTGACGCCTTGTATAACAACACTTTAGCTTTGAATGCTACAGCAAAGTTTCCATCTACCTTGCCGTAATCAGTAGATCCTTTTTGAATAGTTGATGGAAGAAAGGATATAGCTTGATCTAAATCTTTAACAATCAATTCAAAACATTCTTTCGTACTATTTCTTGGTGTTTCTAAATCTTCACTATTTAGCTCTTGTGGTTCAGTGATGTAGGGAACACCACCGTGAAATTTGACCATATTAAAATACATATATGCTCGCATAAATAGGGCTTGGCCAAGCACACTGTTTTTGACTTCTGTAGACAAACCTGTACTTGCATTCACATTCTGAATTGCCGTGTTTATTCTTCTTATAGTTGTATAATCCCAAGCTTTATAAGAGGAATTATTTACCGTCACCGCATCTAGAGGAAAATTAATTCCTATCAATTGATCTGAATTGTTATCTGCTCCTGCAGACCAGTTTCCGAATAATGGATATAGATTTGCTAAATAAGCATTAACTAAATTAGGGTCATTCCATACTCTTTCTTCATCCAATGAACCTAAATTTGGAATATCAAGGACATCCTTACAGGAAGATGTCGCTAAGGCTAGGGCTAGTATAGGATATAATATCTTTTTCATAGTAATAATCATTAAAATTTAACATCTAAACCTAATGTAAATGTCTTCATCACTGGGTAGGAATCATACATCTTTTGTTCCGGATCATGAAACTCTGTCATAGGTGATAACACAAATAAATTAGTTCCATTGAAGAATACATTTACGCTCTTTATTTTCATAGCATTTGCAATAGATTGCGGTAGCCCGTATGAAACATTAAAATCACGCAAACGCATGTAAGCACCATTTCTGATCCAGAAAGTAGATGCTACACTACCAGATTCTTGCCAATTTGACCCTACTACGCGAGGATATTGAGCATTTGGATTTTCTGGAGTCCACACATCACCAGCCCATATTGGGTAATATGGACGGAATGAACCACCATGCTGACGCATACCTGCACCTTCTTGATTACTTATAATTCTATCGTAAGCCATTACACCTTGTAATAAAGCTGAAATAGATAAACCTTTCCAACTTGCATTTAACCCTAATCCATAATTAATTCGCGGAGTATTATTCTCTGATAACAACATCATATCATTATCATCGATTTTTCCGTCAGGACCACCTGAATAATTAGCACCTTTAACATCTTTATACAAAATCATTCCTAAGTAAGGATCACGACCATACGTTTTAAAGCCTTTGCCAATAAGATCATCCAATTGAGCCTGCGTTCTTACTATATCTACTGCTTCCAAACCAATAATTCTGTTCTCTGGTCGACCTATTCTTGATCTAAAATTCTGCTCTCTTCCTGATTCATATGAAGGTTCTTCATCATAAATATTCCATTGATCGACTGCATAACCCATGTTGGCTGTTATACCATAAGAAAATTCTCCTGCACGATCATTCCATCCCAACGTAAATTCACCACCTTTATAACTTCGAGCAGCATAATTTTCAGGCGCTAATGTGCGACCGTAATTATCTGGAACGATCAAATTTCTACCACCCAAAATATCTGTCTCATCTCTTTTGAAAACATCAATATTACCAGAAAGACGATTATTTGCCATTGCAAAGTCTAGACCTAGGTTATAACTTTTTGAAGTTGTCCATGTAAGATTTTGCGTAGGATTAGAACCATAAGTTACACCATTGTAGTAGCGGTCTCCAAAAATATATCCTCCTGAAGGCGCATAGTTTTCCTGATATAAGAATTGTGCAATCTTCACCGCGCCGACATTTAAATCATTACCCGTAGTACCGAACGATGCTCTTAGCTTCAAGTCATTAAATGAGCCTTTAGCACTTTCGAAAAAGCTTTCTTCTGAAATACGCCATGCTGCAGACATGGAAGGGAAAAAGCCCCAACGCTTGTCACCAGGAAATAACGGTGAACCATCATAGCGGAATGAGAATTCTGCAATATATTTATCTGAATAGTTATAATTGGCACGACCAATAACACCACGACGTGCATCTACAGATTCGCTTGCATTAGTTGATCTGAAATTACGATCTGTAGGATAAATATACATTTGATCTAAGCTTACTATTGGATTCTCTGCTCTTGAGTTAACGTATGTGCCGCCAAATTTATATTGCTCATAAACTAACATGGCATCAATTGAATGTTTGTTGAATGTGCGATTATAGTTTAAAAACCAGTTTAATTGGTATTGCCACTCTCGCTGTGGTGTATAATCTAAGAAAGGCTGGGCTTGACTAAATGTAAAAATATTGATTTTATCTTCAGTAGGGGGTGCAGGAATAAATCTATTGTCACTGGCATCCAAAGACGTAAATGTATAGTTCTTTTGGAATGTCATGAATCTCTTACGCATATAATCATCAGCCACATAACTTCCTACTACTTTCGTAGACAAACCTTCTACTAACTTATCAAGTTTATAATTTAAGGTCATTATCGGATTCACTTGACGTACTTTACGGTCTATGTAACGATTTCCAATCACTTGATCAATCACGTTCCAGGCCTGCCAGCTGCCCATAGGTGTTTGCACCGGATATTCAGTTGGCGTGCTACTTGGTGATCCATCAGCATTTAGATAAAATGGATACATTTTTGGCCAATTGAATGTCACACGATAAAAATCTGAAACATCAAAATCATCATCTGCAGCAGATGTGCTAAACGGCCAATAAAAACGTTTTGAGTTAGTTTGATTTGCTGCAATATTTACATCAATACTGAAATCATCAGTCACACGTGCACTAACATTACTCCTCAAATTGAACTTTTCATGTTCTAATGATTTGTACGATCCATTCTCTTTTCTATAACTTAACAAATTGTAATAAGTTATTCTATCTCCACCACCGGTCAAAGAAATGGATTGTCTATGGCTAAAAGGATTACGCCAAATCATATCATTGACGCTATATACCTTATCTTTAAAATAATCAAATTCTTTTTGCGTGTTAGGTGCCACCCAAGGTGTTGATCGATCACCACGTTCCCATAAAAACTGAGATACACGATTTTGATATGTCAATTCATCAGCAGCCGTGGTAATATCCGCCAGCAATGTTTGTGTTGGTGCACCTAAAGTATAATTACTTTGTACATTAAAGACAGGCGCTTGAATCGTTCCTTTCTTAGTAGTTACGACCACTACACCATTACCAGCGCGTGTTCCATATACAGCAGCAGTTGCTGCATCTTTCAAAAAACTCATTTGATCAACTTCATTTGCTTCCAAAGCATCGAATGCAGCTTTATCTCTAACGATACCATCAATAACATATAGCGGCTCGGCAAAGCTACCACGAATACGTAAGCTGGAAGATGCTCCAGCCATACCAGAAGTATTGGTAACGTTGACACCTGGCGCACGTCCAGCCAAAGTATTAGACAAATTGGATGGGGAAATATTTTTTAGCTGATCTGCATTGACAGAAGATATCGCACCCGTTAGATTTCCCTTTCGTTGTCTTCCGTAACCTACAATAACAACTTCTTCCAGATTACCAACATCTTCTACCAATTGTATAATGTTTGCTGATGAGTTCCTAATCGTATATTGCTGCGTCTGAAAGCCTACACTTTTAAGTGTCAACACATCTCCTACTTTGGCTAGAATTTTAAATTCTCCACTAACTGATGTACTTGTGGATTTGCCATCTGAACTTGAGATAGTGACACTAGGAATAGGATTGCCCTGCGCATCTACAACTTTTCCAGAAATTTCGTTTTGAATAATAATACGCAAATTCGTCGCGGCAGATAGATGTAGGGGAGCGGCAAATATCCCACTACTTGTAAAAATTCCTAAAAATCCAATAGGAATTATTCTTTTGAATAGGTATTTTTTTTTCATAGTTTATATAAGTTAGTAGTAAATAATTCAAGCTACTAATAACCTATCACTATAGTTAACTATATTTTAAAAACAAGAAAAATTTACGAATTCAAAGAAGTGACAACTAAGTGCAATCGATAGTTTGTAAACTAAAAACAAAAAATATTTCAGCTTTAAAACACATCTTAAGGATATAGAAAACAAAAGTTCAAGCTATAAGATATGTTCTTTTATACACAAAGATAAATATGGTAAAACATACTCTAAATGAAAAGTGTGATGAGTTATCTATCTGCTAATCTGAATTACTGAGGGATAGTAAAATTATTAGAAGTTTACCTTACAGATAAAATATCCACGCTATCGGGTGTTCAAATCGGTATTATCGCACGCACACATAATACGTGTCCAATACAGAAGAACATAGTTTATAAAAAGTGTATATTTAAAAATTAGGTTATAACAGCAAAAAGCATCAATCTCTTGATGCTTTCATTTGTAGAGTGGAGGCTACTGGATTCGAACCAGTGACCCTCTGCTTGTAAGGCAGATGCTCTGAACCAGCTGAGCTAAGCCTCCGTATGGATGGTGGAGAATACTGGATTCGAACCAGTGACCCTCTGCTTGTAAGGCAGATGCTCTGAACCAGCTGAGCTAATTCTCCTTAGAATGTTTGGTGGAGGCTACTGGATTCGAACCAGTGACCCTCTGCTTGTAAGGCAGATGCTCTGAACCAGCTGAGCTAAGCCTCCAAACATTTTTGTTTTTCTTTATCAGAACTCCACAACCTTATCCCGATTGCGTGTGCAAATATAGCCCTAATTTTTAAGTTTCAAAATGTTTTTTAAACTTTTTTACTATCAAATACTGTAAATTCCTAATAAAAAGACAGATAGTTTTTAGTCATAAAATTTCCAAGATGCACCAAATCTAAAGTTGGCTGGATTCATTGGATAACGACGTACAGAATAGTATCCCTTTGGATACAAATATTGATTCGTAAAATTGTTACTAATAAAAAGATTTACACGCTTAATATTCATAGTCGCCCAAAAATCAACTATTGGATAAGTTGAAAACTCTAAGCTGGTATTTGTATTATAAAACTGTCCAGTATTAATCGAATAAGATGGAGTGACAAAAGGTGTATTAAATCGAATATCAGTACCAATTCGAATATTCAACACATCAAACCATCTCGAATCAAAATAGAAGCTATGCCAAGTATATAATTCAGGTGTCGCTATCACATCCATTGCATCGGATTTTTGATAAACAACACGATTATCCAAATGGAATTTACCAAATTTAAAGTTCTGTTCTACAGTAGCTTTTAAAAAGTTTAATTTTCCATATTGGGCAGCTTCAATCACTTTATCCAATCTACCGTCTTCATTTGGATTATCTATTTCTTTAAAATAGGTATAATTATCAATTAAGAAATATTCCACTCTACCTTTAAATCCCAACTTCGGATTGGTATATGCAAATGATAAATTCTGAGTTTTAGTCTTATCCAAATCATTATTCCATTGGTGGTATGTATAATTCATACGATTAAATACCATTTCAGGAGATTTATTTTGTGAGTATGCCCCCAATGAAATCTTACCCACATTCTCACCAATCAAAATGTCTGCTTTTGCTTCATAAAGATAATCGCCAAAATTATGTCCCAAGACAATCTGATTTAGCCCTACATTAAAATTAATACGATCTGAGAATTTATAACTTGCATCACCTTTAACGGAGGAATTTTGATAAAAGTTAGAAGAAAGACTGTCCGCCAACCATATCAAATCATTTTGAAATCCCAAATTCAATTTAGCTTCATTTTTTAAAACACTTTTTGGCCGTAAATAAAAAGCATAGGTAAATTCATTAGAAATGGTTGTTACTTTGGTTGTATCATGTACTTCCTTAAAATTGCCAAATGGAAAAGCACTAAACGTATCATCTTCATTTTTGTAAAACACAAATCGCTGTTGTCGAATATGTGTATTATGCGCAATGGCATTAGTGGGATGTATTTCCATTTCTGGCAACCCGTTATTGACCGTATCCAATCGCCCTAAAAAATATGATTGACGCAAAAAGAAGCTGTTGTCATTCCATTTATTATATGGCCTAGTTTGTCTTTGACCATTCAAACGTGTTCGCGCTGAAAACCATGAGTTTAAGTTTTTATCCCGAAATAGAGTATCATTAACAACCGAACCATTCTCAGGTGCATCAAGCTTGTTAAAAGTCATATTTGCGAGCAAATTATACCTTTTACTTGGAGACTCATACCATGTATGGACCGCACCCTTTCGATCTGAATAATCTTGATTAAAAAAATACCCCTCCGTATTGGTGGCATGATAATCAACACCTATATTCCAATTTGGTCGAATATTTTGAGCTAATTTCACCTTAAATACTTGGTCTTGGAAAAAAAAACCTACAGCATATAATTCTGAATATCTAGCTCTTGCCCGATAGTACAATACAGAGTCAGAAGTTAATAAATAACGCTCCAATGCATGAAAACCAGGTTGAAAACCTATTTTTTTTGTTGGCTGAAATAATAAATCACGAGTTGCTAAACCATAAGATCCTAAATGGATACTGGGATTCCAAGGCAAATTTTGTTGATTATAATATTGGAAATTGTAATGTGTAGTATCTATTTGCTGGGTTTGGGTCGCATTTTTCAACATCCCTAATGTGGCAAACCGAATATATTTCGCTGTAAAAACTACCGAATCCTTTTTGTTATCCTCTTTGGCTCTAGCTGAATCCAATGCCGAACTGAATTCATCATTCACTTGCGCTTGTAGTGCAAATGTCAATGTGAAAAAGAAAATTAAACTTAATAAGCTGCGTACAAAATAACTACTCATCAACTACTCAATATATACTTGGCAAAAATAAAGAAATTTAGATGTTATTGTAGTGCAATTAACTCTTTTAACACCTGCGTCATTTTGGGTTCTATTTCAGCAGCAAC
This sequence comes from Sphingobacterium cavernae, assembly GCF_008520265.1. Taxonomy (GTDB): domain Bacteria; phylum Bacteroidota; class Bacteroidia; order Sphingobacteriales; family Sphingobacteriaceae; genus Sphingobacterium; species Sphingobacterium cavernae. Next base: position 51,385 of record NZ_VIQM01000018.1, on the reverse strand, counting down.
TTTTACAATTTCTTGCAAAGAAACAGGCTTCAAATCCGCATGAAAACCTTCATCTGTAACTACGGAAATTGCGAAAACAGGTAAATGCATATGATTTGCAACAATCACTTCGGGAACTGTACTCATCCCAACTATATCACCACCTATAATCCGCATATAGCGGTATTCAGCTCTCGTCTCTAAATTAGGCCCTGGCGTAGAGACATACACTACACGGTGCGCTTTTACCCCTACTCGCTGCGCAATTTCAATAGCCTGCTGCTGCATAGTCTTATCGTATGGCGCACTCATATCCGGAAAACGATTCCCATATTGTTCGTCGTTTGGACCACGTAAAGGATTATCTGGCAACAGATTGATATGATCATCTATAATTCCAATATCGCCCTTTTTGATATCTGGATTTAGCGAACCCGAAGCATTGGAAACGAAAAGCTTTTGTATGCCAAGATCTTTCATTACCCGTACTGGGAATGTAATTTCCTGCATATTGTACCCTTCATAGAAATGCAGACGACCTTGCATAGCTACTACTTTTCGACCATTTAGGGTACCGAATATTAACTTGCCGGAATGAAATTCAACAGTGGAAATAGGGAAATTAGGAATGTTTGAGTACATTAATTGATAGTGTACTTCGATTTCATTGACAAGCTTTCCTAAGCCTGTACCTAATATAATACCAAATTCGGGAGTGAAATCGCCAATGCGTTGACGAATAAAGGAAACCGTGTCGTCTATTAAATGATACATGTGTACAAAAAACTAATACTCAAACTTAGTGTTAATTTTTTGCACACACAAATCACTTATAGGCTTTATTATTTAGCCGACAATTGCTTATCTGAAGCTCTTCCTGGAGAAGTAAACCACAATAATATGAACGTAATTAATCCGTTGTAAACGATCAATTCGAAACCAATTTTGTATGTAGTATGTGGCAATACATATAAGGTCATTAACCAAATAAGAATCGGTGCCAACACGCAGATATATGGTACAAGATTGTCATTCACTTGACGTTTTGTCAAAATACCGAAGGCAAATAAACCCAATAATGGCCCATAGGTGTAACCCGCAATTTTGAAAATTGCTGATACTACCGAGTCATCATTGATCACATGGAATAACAAAATCACAAGCAACATCACAATAGAGAATGCCATGTGTACAATGTTTCTTTGCTTCACCAATTTAGGATCATTTGGATTTTCCTTTTTATTGAAACCTAAGAAATCCACGCAGTATGATGTCGTCAGTGCAGTCAAAGCAGAATCCGTTGTCGCAAAAGTTGCAGCCGTCAAGCCCATCATAAATACGATTCCTGGTAACAATCCTAAATGTTTCAACGCAATCTCTGGGTACAAATAATCCGACTTACCCAAATCTTTCACATTGATACCATTTGCTTCAGCGTAGAAATACAACAAAGCTCCAACACACAAGAAGAACACATTGATAACCACAAAAATGGATGTGAAAGTCATCATATTCTTTTGCGCTTCACCAATTGTTTTCATACTTAAGTTCTTTTGCATCAAATCTTGGTCAAGACCAGTCATTGCAATTGTAACAAAAGCACCACCAATAATATGTTTCCAGAAGTGTCTTGTATCACCTAAAAGATTTTCCCAAACAAAAACTTTAGAATAAGAACTATCTTTTACTTTTTCAAATGCTTCTACTACTGTAATTCCAAGTCCATCTGCCATAAAATAGATTGACAAAATTACAGCAAGCACTAAGAATGTAGTTTGCAATGTATCTGTGATAATAATTGTTTTTAGACCACCTTTGTTGGTATATAACCAAATTAACAACAAACAGCCCGCTACGGTTACGATAAAAGGAATATTCCAAGCATCAAAAATATAGCGTTGCAATACAATAGCTACCAAATAAAGACGAAATGCTGAACCGATAGTACGTGACACTAAAAAGATCATCGCACCAGACTTGTAACTTTTATACCCTAATCTTTCTTCCAAATAGGTATAGATGGAAGTTAGATTCATACGATAATACAATGGCAATAGTACGTAAGCAATAATGATAAAGCCTAGTGCATTTCCCAAAACGAATTGGAAATAACTAAAATTATTCGCTGCTAAACCAGCCGGTGCATTACCAATATCTCCTGGAACAGAAATAAATGTAACACCTGATAGTGCAGTACCAATCATTCCAAAAGCAACTAAATACCATTTGGAATTACGGTTAGCTACGAAAAAGGTGGAGTTATCTGCCGAGCCTTTAGATGTAAAATGTGAAACAGCCAATAATACAGCAAAATAAACTACTAGAAATGATAATAATATTATAGGAGACATATATAGTCTTTAATGTTTAGTATTGTTTTTGATTGAATGCTTCGATAGCTTGACGCACATTTCCAAACTTTTCCAACAATTCTGTTGCTAAAGTTTCTTCAGCGCCTGTTTCAGCCATAACCATGCGCACACCACGACCTACTAATTTGTGATTTGATAATTGCATGTCTACCATTTTGTTTCCCTTCACGCGTCCCAATTGGATCATAACAGAAGTACTGATCATATTCAACACTAATTTTTGTGCTGTACCTGATTTCATACGTGTAGAACCTGTTACAAATTCAGGACCCACAATTACTTCTACAGGATATTTTGCGATAGCCGCAATCGGTGAACCGCCATTACATACCACACAACCTGTGGCTATGCCACGTTTATTTGCCTCTTGCAAACCACCAATCACATAAGGAGTCGTACCAGAAGCTGCAATTCCTATAATAATATCGTTTTCTGTGATTACATATTCATCTAAATCTTTCCACGCTTGTTGCATATCATCTTCTGCAAACTCAACTGCTTTGCGAATAGCGGTATCACCACCAGCAATAAGACCGATTACCCAATCAAATGGAACACCATATGTAGGTGGACATTCCGAAGCATCTAAAATACCTAAACGACCGCTCGTTCCAGCTCCTATATAAAAAATCCGACCACCTTTTTTCATTCCCGCTACTGCCACATCAACTAAAGCCTCAATCTGAGGGATTGACCGTTCCACTGCTAAAGGAACTGTTTTATCTTCTTTATTTATATTAATAAGTAACTCAAGGACAGACATTTTGTCCAAATCCTGATAATTCGAATCCTTCTCTGTTGTATTAACCATCTAAATCGAAATCTTAATTTTATTTTAATATCGTAAATATGCGACTTTTTTACAAAACACGCAAAAAAACGCAATTATAAATTTTCAAGCGATACGAAATTATATTTTTTTGAGCGCAATTCATCTATGATTTGTTCCAGTTTCAAATATAATTTATCCGTACGGCGCGAATCAGTCCCTAAATGAATAAGAATAATATAACCATTCAACCCGTTTGCCTTTTCAAATTCATGTAATTGGTTCAAAATCCTAAAGGAAGACATATATCTAGCACCCATTTCTGGATAAGTATAATCAGCAGGAGTTCGCAACCCCGGTGTAAAATTGTACACCTGAAAGCCCATTTCTGTTGACCACTCTACAATTTTTTTATTGTACCACTCATAAGGCGCAATAAAAATATTTCCTCTTTCAATACCTATTTTTTCCAGACATTGTACGTTCGCTTCCAAATCATTTACAAACTCCATTTTGGTCAGCAATAAGCTATCACGATTTTCCCACGGTGAATACAATAAATGCTTATCTGAATGTGGTCCGATATAATGTCCTTTCTTTGCTAATTTTTTCAGAAGATTTACCGACTTTTTATCTTCTAAAAATTTACCTGTCACAAAAAAAGAAGCACCCACATCTTTCTTTTCCAATACGTGGCTAATATGCGGTAATCCATCTCGAAATTCATCACCTGTAAAAACGAGACTTATATTTCTATTCTCTGGATTACCGCGCACTACAGCGCCATATTCATCTGTTATCTTTTTTTTTTACTCTCTGCTTCCTTTGCTGAGAGCAGATAAATCAACGACGCCGTACCGTCCATTGTTGGCTCATTCGTGCTGTAATCACCAAAATCATCGTGGTAAACTACTAAATCACTTTGAAATTCAGCATAACCATCTGGTTTTAATAACTGAATTCCAATTAAATTATTGTATGTCCTGGCATAAACTGGTCCATCTACTAATCCACCATCAATGGTATAATTATGCAAATAAGTAAACGATGAATGTGGATATACTGGGGTATCACCATCAGCAGGTAAACCGATCACCATACTTGTTCCCCAAGGATTTACACCAAATAACCAATCAAAATTTGCTTGTTCTAATTCCTGATATTGTGCATCGCCAGTCAATTTTTTGTACCAATATGCTTGAATAGCAAAGGATGTTGTTAAATTATTGCTACACCAAATGTAAGGGACACCACGATAAAACATATTTTCTCTGGCTCTATTCCACACGTACTCTATCCCATCTTTGTAATACTTCAAAACCTCCTCCTTCTGCTTGCCTTCCATCAATTTAGCCAATTCATAATGACCCAAATTGATAAATGGATAATATTGGTAATGATTTGCCGTGTCTCGAATCATCCAAGGTGTAACGGGCTCTTGACGCGCATAATCCAAGCCTTTCGTAAGATTAGATTTGTCTTTACCCAAAGAATACATCATTGCTTCCGCTAATTCCATATCGTCCACCCAATTGTCTTCGGCATAGATATAAGGTGATTTAACAGAGACAGTTTGTGTGACACCGGGTTTGATGTGGGCGTAATCATATGCTGTTTTGGCTTTTTCCTTCAGTTTTTCTGCATAATCTTTGTGCGTTTTTTTTAACAAGTGATACCCCAATGAGAATGCACTAGTGAATTTTGCGGCAGTAGAGCTGGTGCCTGTGGTATTATTCATGAACTTGCCACGTTGCTGTGGCTTGCCATCGATAAAATATACTGGACGCTCATGACCTCTTCCATATAAAGAATCCAAGCCTGGCAACCTGTATCCAGAATGATCTCGATCATCGGCTATTTGATTGAACATCATATTTGGTTTAGGATGCATTTTTAACAACCAATCTAATCCCCATTTTGCTTCATCCAATACATCCGCAATTCCATTTTTGCCATCCAAGCCATTTGCTTGTTTTTCGTCTGAAAATACCTGCGGAAAATCGCGATATGCTGCTAACAAATGAAAAGTTGCGTTAGCAGAAGTAGTGGAATATTGCAAATAATCGGACGCATCGTGCCAGCCACCTCCAGCGTCAATATGCGTGCTATCAGGTAAACCAACTGAGGAAGCATACATCGTGAAGCCATCGTGCGTATGACAACTATCTTTTAAATAGGGATTGAATAATGTCCGTTGTTGACGCATATACCGCAATGCATAATCTGCTGATCCTTTATATACATCTTTATTTATTTTAATCACAGCTGATGAAGTTCCATCATTCGTTTTTACGATGTATGTACCCTCTTTTTTTACAGCTGAAATATCCAATCTTGCACCTTGATCAAAAGGACCATATTTTCCGAATATTTTATTGACTTTACCTTTGTAAACTGACTTATTGGTCTTGGCATCAATTACTGTAAAAGATTTAATTCTAGTATCCGTTTTGGAAACCCAAACCAACACTTTAGTACTTTCTGGCAAATAGCCAAGTTGATTTATCCGAATCCACGACTGCTGCTGCTGCTGCTGCTGCTGCTGCGCAAAAGTCAAGGAAACTATACAAAGTTGAAGGATTAAAGATATTATTCTTTTCATGACTGGTTACTATAACTAGTAAGTTAGTTTGACGATCTTACCGTCCATTGTACTTGCAATTATATATTTTTTGGTTACCAGAGTCGGATTCACCATGCCATTGGTAATTTTATATTGCCAAAGCACTTCACCAGATTTCGGATGTACTGCAGATACTAATCCAGAATTATTCGGTACCACAACCAAATCCTTATTGCTATAAATAGCCGAAGGTGTTAACTCATATGGTAATTTTAGCTTTGATTTCCAGCTCACATCCATATGATTAGCAGTCACTGGAATTCCTATTAATTCACCATCCATAGTCTTTGCGTATACGTATTTTTCATCAAAGGATAGACCCATTGATTCGCGAACACGGTATTCATCCTTCTTTTCTCTCCAAATTACTTTACCTGTTTTGAGATCTAATGCTGACATAAAACGATCTGGTGCAACGATAAACACACGATTATTAGCGACCACTGGATAACAAGCTGCTGCCGAAAACATTCTGTTGGTATGACCATTATTCCATTCCCAGACCAACCTACCTGTATTGACATCCAACGCATAAAACCCATTACCCCAAGAACCAAATATCACTTTTCCATCTGCAATGGTAGGTAATGTAGACACATAGTTTTTGACCTGATCGTATGTCCACACGACTTTACCAGATTTCAAATCAATACATCTGAAAATACCATCCGAAGCCCCGATATAAACTTTTCCTTTGTAAATATTCGGTGATCCTAATACCGCATGATCAGCTTGTACTTTCCAAATTTCTTTCCCTGTTTTACTATTTACAGCGTAGATAAAATTATCCGAAGATCCAACCATGACAATACCATTTGCTACTGCGGGAGTAGAATAAATTTTACCACCAGTTTGAAATACCCATTTTCTTAGTCCTGTTTTGATATCCAATGCGTATAATTCTCCAATGGTATTGGCTGTGAAGGCTAATTTGCCATCGGAACTAAATCCAGCCCCCAAATCACCATCATTAATATATTCCCAAGCTACTTTTGCTTTAGTCGTTGCATTCACGGAGAAATCAGGACGTTTGTAGTTGCCGTCGAATGTTAGTTTTTTTAATGGAAACTTCAACCAAGCGTTTTGTGTAGAAACTGATGGATTTCGTTCTTGAAAGAAAACAGAATCCTTCGTCAGCGTAATGATATTATAACCACCTACTTCTGCTTTAGCACGAAGATTTGAACGACTCATCACGCCCGGAATTCCATCCCAATCGTACAGCTTGTTACTATGTCCATGACCGCATAATGCAAATTGAATATTTCTTGTTTGCAAACGATCCACCAATTCGTACCAATTGTTTAGCGAAGAATCTAATGGATAATGATTAATTGAAATCATAGGTATCTCTTTATTTGGATGTGCCTTAAAAATACTGTCTATCCACACTAAATTTTCACGTGGAATCTGACCTGGACTCATGCGCATATTAGGTCCAGAGGTTGTACCTAAAAACTGAAAACCTTTATGTTCAAAAAAGAAAGTTTCTCCACCAAATACTTTACGAAAAGAATTCGCACCACTTTCTGACCAATTGCTATCATGATTTCCTGGCACGATATACAGGGGCAATTTAAGTCCATCCAATATCCTTTTGGCTAATTTCAACTCCTCATCCGAACCAAATTCAGTGACATCGCCTGAAAGTATTACAAAGTCAATATCAGTCTGACTATTAAGATCTTCTACCGTTCGACGCAAATCCTCTTCACCAGAATGACCTCCGATGTGCGTATCTGTGATTTGTGCAAATTTAAATGCGGACTGAGCTAATACTGCCGAAAGACATAAACTGAAAGTGAGTGCTAAAAATATTTTTTTCATAAGTATAATTAAAGGGCATCTAAAGATACCCTTATTGGTATTTATTATTTATTTCTTCTCTACTGTATTTGAGGGTTTACTTTCTACGTGATCTTCGTTCAATGCAGTTACAGCATAATGACCATTTTTAGTAACATTAATTTTATTAGCAGCAGTAACACCAACTAACTCACCCTCTGCAGTAAGGCTACTGAAATAATAAACAGCAAAACGAATATTATTACCTGAGCCAACCCAGTTCAACTCGCTGCCTGTTAACTTTAGATTACTTGGAACAACTGGAGCAGTAGCTACTTCGCGACCTGCAAAAGGCATCAAAACATCTTTGGCGTATAGTTCAGCTAATTTGTCTGTGATTCCAATTCTATTCGCAAGTATATCTCTGGAGGAATATATAGCAGAACCTACAGTATACCTGTTATTTCTAACCAGGTTAAATTGATTCTCCAGCTCTTGTACATTTTGAAATTTTGCACCACCGTCAGTTGCTCCAAACTTATAATACCCGTGACCAATAACCACTTTAGATTTACCTCTAAACTGCGTCCAATCAGCTAAATTACGTTCGAAGGGATTAGAGGAATTACCTATCTCTTGATATAATTGAGGGATTAAAATATCCACCCATCCCGCTTGGGTCCATTTAGGTAAGTCTGCATATAAGGTATTATAATTATAGCTTCTACTAGCTGCTGGAGAAATAGAAAATACAACTGACGGCTTATGTGTTTTAATAGTATTATATATTAACTCAATAGCTTTATCGACATTATCACGTCTCCAAGCATTTTTATCCGTAAAATTACCTTTTAATCTATTAAAGTCTTCATCATCTGATTTCATGGTACCTGCGCTAGAAGGATCTGGATAAAAATAATCATCCATGTGTAACCCATCAACATCGTATTTTGTAACAAGATCCTTCACGATATCCGATAGACGCTGTCTTACCTCTGGCAAAGCAGGATTGTAAATCTGAATCTTTTCGTGATCTACTACCCAACTTTGTTGAATAGAACTATGTAATGCAGGATAAGATGTATTACTGCCTGCACGTGTAGCAATACGATATGGATTTATCCATGCATGAAATTCAATGCCGCGTGCATGTGCTTCATCCAACATAAATTTTAACACATCATATCCAGGGTCCTTGCCGCGAGTTCCTGTGATATTACCACTCCATGGCTCATATGGAGAATTGTAAAATGCATCGCCCATACCGCGAACCTGTACAAAAACGGTATTGAACTTCAATTGTTTTAATCTATCCAATAGATCAGTATATTGCTTTTTCTGCACAGCCATCTCTTTAGAAGTAGGCCAATCTATTCCCCAAACGGTAGCCATCCAAGCAGCACGCATTTCTTTACGTGGGAATTTTAATTCTGAGGAGGGGGGATCAGGTGTAGGCTGAGGAGAAACACTAGGACCATCTGATTCCTTGCTACAGGAAGTAAATAATAATATTACACTACAAAGTAATAATAAATAATTTAAAATTATTTTCATTTGGAAAGTAAAATTTATAACGGTTAAAATAATGAAAGGACATCTAATTCTTATTAGGGATAAGTTTTAGATGTCCTTTATAATTGTCTACTTTAAAAATTAATCTTCAGCAACAGCTACACCAAACTCAATGATAGCGAAACCTCCTTGAGAAGTTGCTCCATATAGCATTAACTTTTCATCTTTACCTGAAGCATCTTTTATAATATGATATCCAGCTTGAGTTCCAGGTGAAATATTTACGGTTGTGCCTACTTCGAATGAAAATATATGAGGTGCCACTTTCCCGTCAATAGCCGTTTGTTCTAAAGCAGTCAGCGCATCAACAATGTTACTACCTCTATTAATATTATAAAGGTACATTGTCGCTGAAGTTCCATTAGGCGCACCTCTAGGGACAGTAATACCTAATAAGTATCTCGTACCATTAAATGTAAATATTTTAATATCTGTTAAACTTTTCGGTAAAGATTCTACTTTCATAGTATAAGAAGCAGATGCTCCATTATTCACTAATGAGAAAGGCTGAGAGTGTCCTGAAATAATATAAGATTCAGTTGTTCCTATTTGAGAATAATGTCCCCACTGCTCATAATTAATTCGTGAAGTAATAACTGTGGGTTCAGAACCTTCCTTAAAATTTGTTATTTTCAAACGAATTATCTGAGAAGAAGCCATAAAGTACGCATATCCATTACCATTTTTATCAATGTTGATGGAAAATGTATCACCGTGACGAACAGCTGCACCAGCTAAACTACCAACGTTGATATTTGCAACAACATCTGGAGCTTTTGAAGGATCAGACCAATGGTATAATTTCAATGGAGATGCATGAGCGCCAGAAAGATTCGCAACATAAGAGTGACCATGAGCTTGAGCCCCCATATTTACAGTTAAAGTACCACCAGTAACTCCTTCCATATTTAATGGGATACGTTCTATTACATTATTTTTAAGTTTATTAACTTCTAATAAATGAACACCTGCACCCCCTCTTTCTATGATCAGAACATGATTTCCATCAAAACCTGTACCTCTCGTATTAGCCGTTGCTAAAGAAGGGTAAATCGGATTTCCTAATGCATTAGAAGAATAGTCATAGTATGACGGTGCATCTAAATTAGCGCCATAAACGGGTACTTTAAATCGAATTATGGCCTTATATTCTTTAAAACGAGGTAAATTTGTTACTTTCAAAATGATTTCCCTTTGTGTATCTCCGCTTTGATAAGGAATTTCAAAAATTTCTTTTTCAAGTTTTGAGCCTTCAGAAGTAATGGCTTCGAATTTGATATTTTCAAAATCGGACAAAGTATCGATCCTTGGAAATGTAATTGATTTAGTATTCTGATTAATTTGACCTTCTAGAATTTCCTGACCAGATGCACCAGCATTTACTATACGTATAGATTTCAAATCTGTATATTTATCTGATTCTACATTTCCTGGGAAATCCTCCGTACATGATATAAATGAAGCTATGCTGATAAAGGCAAGCAATAATCTACCAATAGTATGCTTTGTAATTTTCATATATGTATGATTAATATATAATGAATTCAAAATTAATTTTGAGCCCACCCTTCTGTTTGTGATAATACATAACCACGAGACTGATACTCATTTATTTGGTTTCTTCCAATAGGCGATAAATATGGATTAACATTACCTAAGCCTAAGAATTGTTGTCTTGAACGATTCAAACTATAACGGTAGAATCCAACCATTTTTGCTGCACTTTCTGGATTGTCTGGATTAAAAACTTCGATTTGTCCATTAAGCTTAACTACTGAAATACCTGATTTAATTTCTCCAGGAATTTGATTTGGGAAATCAACCCAACCTCCTGCTAATAAATCAGGATTAGCATCGGTATCCATATAATCTAGTTTTTTCCAACGTTTCAAATCTGCTAAGCGATTAAACTCGAATGTCATCTCCATACGACGTTCTCTACGAATCTCCCACATAAGCGGAGAAATAGTAACGTCTCTTTCTGGATCAGAAGGTAACATACCTAAAGTCATAGGTGCTGTTTTCTTAACTCCTTTTTGTATAGCTTCAGCAGCTAATGGTCTGTTACGAATTTTATTAATTGAACGATCGATATCTGATTGATCCACTGCGGCTGCACCCAAAGTTGATAATTCAGCTTTGGCTTCTATCCAATTTAGTAAAACTTCTGCATATCTTAATACAGGGGCGTCCGTAGTATTATTAGCACCTGTAAACGCTGTACCCGCAGCACCACCTGCAGCTACACGTGCTTCAACATCACGAGGAAGGAACTTCGTAATATACAGGAATGAACCTCTATTTCTTGCAGTTGGTTTTTCATGAAACACCGCTTCAAATCTAGAATCTCTTGTTTTGAATAATTGTGATGTTACAAAATTATTAGCATTAGTTTCAGATGAATTTTGCCACACAGAACCATCCACGCAAATAAAAGACTTAATTAAGTCCGATGATGGTCCATATGTCACATTATCGGCTAAATTATGGGTAGATAATAATGCATGCTTTACATTAATAGATTCATTATATTCTCTATAAAGAATCATATCCTTATTTCCACTGAGATTCTCTGAAGTAAACTGGGATCTATAATCCGTGACTATATCATATTTAGAACTAGAAATCACTAGTTCTCCAGCTTCAAGAGCTAGTTCAAAGAACTTTTTAGCTTGATCATCATTTTCATAATAATATTTTTGCCACGAGCCTTCTGATAAAGCAATTCGAGAAATAAAACCTGCTACTACATAACGGTTAACAGATTGTACACCATCGCTCAAACGTACATTTTCTAAAGCAAATTTTAAATCTTCATAAACTGCATCCATTACTTCATTTCTCGGAGTACGGTTTTTGAATAATGCGTCGAAATCAGTATCACTTACAGGTTTGTCATAATAAGGAACATCCCCATACGCAAGGACTAGATCAGAATAGGCCATTGCGCGGAAGAATCTTCCAATCCCAATCCAGTGATTATATGCCTCAGGTGTTAATATCGTTGACATGCGAGTTTCAACACGATCCAACATAATGTTAATGGAGCGAATGTTTGTGTATGACCAAATTCCACTATTAGGTACAGCTAAAGTAAATTCAGCTTGGTTACCCTGTCTTACAACATCATCGCTGAAGGATAATAAGTAGGAGCTTCCTAAAGAAAATCCTGAACCATATCCTTCAAAAAAATCAGTATAATATTTATTTGCATAAAGACGTACGTTTTCTTCTGTCGTCCACGCATTGTCATCATTTGCAGATGTTAGTTGCGGCCTATCTAAGAACTTCTCGCAACTTGAAAACATCAGGGTAGCTGTTAGAAGAGCTATGCTATATTTAATTTTCATAATTTCCCTTGTTAACTAATTAAAAACCAATTTGAATACCTAAAGAAGCAGATTTGAAAGTCGGTGTTCCAGAACCTGTTCTACCTAAATTGTAATTTGTAGTAGTACCTTCGGTCAACGGTCCTCCAGTTCCCGACACCGCTTCTGGGTCGATCGGTAATCCTCTTAAATTATCAAAAACAAAGAAGTTTTCTAATGACACGTAAATACGTGCATTTTTTAATTTTGCTTTACGTAATACATCTCCTTGCAATCCATAACCAAAAGTGATATTCTTAATTTTAAAATAAGACATATCTAATAGGTATCGTGATTGTGGCACCATAGTTTGACCACTAGCCTCACCATTCAAGTTCCAAGCACGTGGATAAAATGCATCTGTACGATCTTTTTTCCAAAAATCACCAGCAAATGTTTGTGGCATAGCACCATCCTTTACATGGAAACCAGGAATTGCCAATTGGCCAGCACCCCAAATTTCTCGTTGTCCGACACCTTGTAAAAACACAGACATATCAAAACCTTTATAGTCCGCTCCTAAACGGAAACCATATTCGTAGCGAGGCGTTGAATTTCCGATTTTCACTCTATCTCCAGCATCTCCATTTGTGTTCTTACCATTTGTTATGTATCCATCTCCATTAACGTCAACAAATTTAACATCACCCGGAGAAATATATCCCCAAGATGCTGTACCTGTTTGAAGTTGTGTTTGATAGATTGGGTTATCGCCAACTAACTGGTTGGTTTGCCTTGTAGCACCTTCATGAATTATAGTGGTTACAACGTGATTTCCATTTGCATCATAGACAAAATCATCTGCTTGATATAGGCGATCGGTAACATAACCAAAAATATCACCATAGGTTCTGCCAGTAGAATATGCGTTACTTAGTAAACGATTCTCCCATGGAGTATTCCAATCAGCACCTTTAGTAATTTTAGAAATTGCATCTGCTAAATTAGCATTTGCTGTTAATTTTAGACCATTATCAAATGTATGGCTGAAGTCCAGATTTATCTCCCAACCCTTAGTTTGCAAAGTTCCAAAATTGCCTTGAGGTGCACTGGCACCGAAAGTGTTTGGCAATGACTCGCCAGGTATTATCATGTTATTTGTATTTCTTTGAAAATACTCTAATGTTACACCCAACTTATTAAAGAATCGTAAATCTGCTCCTATGTTGGAGTGTTCTATATCTTGCCACGTAATTGCAGTTGAGACTGCTCCAGGAGTACCTAATTGGAAGAACTGTTGACCTGAACCATTTAACCAATTATTTTTACCAATAGCCATAGTAGGAACATATAACGAGTTGGATACAGATTGATCACCTATATTACCCCAAGAACCGCGAATTTTAGCAAATGATAATACATCTGAAATATTTTCCATAAAGCCTTCATTAGATATTACCCAACCAGCAGAAACAGATGGGTACCATCTCCATTTCAAATGAGGAGGGAATTTAGATGTTCCATCATATCGCAAATTACCTTCTACTAAGTATTTTCCTTTGTAAACATAATTAGCGCGACCAAAGAAACCTACTTGCGAATCCCAATTTTCATTTGCTCCATTTGTTTCAATTCCTGTCGCAAAATTAAATTGAGGGTTTTCTTCATTAATTAAGTTAGTTCTTCTGGCCCAAGTATCGTTCCACTTATACGCGACAACGTTAGTTCCTAACATTAATTTCACATCATGGTCTTCATTAAATGTTTTACCATAGGTAGTGAATGCATTGAATGTATGTCGTTTAGAATTTAGTGAACGCTTATAAATATTTGATTGCTCTTTCGTAATATATGTTTCTACTGGGAAACGATATCCTGGAACACCTCCATTATCGGTAGGAATACCATTTTCATCTACATATACTTGTGAACCATTTTCATTCCATGCAACAGGAGCATACCAATGCCAAGCACCTCGGAAAGATGGCATAGAAGATCTATCTGAATCATTTTCGGTACTATATGCGTAGTCAGCCTTTAAATCCCAGCCTTTCATGATATCAATAGTAGTACCTAAATTCAAATTGGTATAACGGTCTGTTTTGTAGGCTGTATGAGCATTTTTTGTATCAAAATAAGGGTCTCTTACATCGGTACCATGTTCTTGTGCTGCTATTGGGAACAATCTAGACCAACGGTATAAATATAACCAAGGATCCGCGCCAAATCCCGTTGCTGAATTAGGATAACGCTTTGTACCATCCGAATACATAGCTCCTCCTCTTAAGGTTAAAAAGTCATTAACTTTAGTAGATAAGCTCAATGTAGCATTATATCTAGTAAAATCATCATGTTGAGCAGGCCTCATCATACCTTGCTGCCCTAAATAACCTACACCTAAGTTATAATTAGTGTTACCAGACTTTCCACTTAACCCCAAATTGTGTAAATGAGAAAAAGCATTATCTTTTATCATAACTTTAGCTGGATCATATAATCTAAGACCAAACTTATCTACTCCATCAAAGTACCAGTCACGACCATATAAAACCGGATCATAATCACCAACAACACCGCCAAATTTTTGTTGCCACTCCTTAATACGTTCTAAGCTTTCACGATTTACACGCCAAAACCCTCCTGCAGGACCAGGTTGCTGCTGATTTTCATGTGCTTCTAGTGTATACTCTAACCCATCAATTCCTGCAATATCAATAGGTTTCATTGGAGATTGAAGAGATAGGTTATTGGAATATGAGACATTATGAGAATCCGTCTTAGATCCTTTCTTTGTAGTAATTAAAATAACACCAAAAGCAGCTTTTGCTCCATAAATAGATGATGAAGCAGCATCTTTTAATACGGATATCGATTCAATGTCATTGGGGTTTACAAGATTTATACTTGGAATTTCTACGTTGTCAACTAAAATTAGTGGATTACTTGATCCAGCAATAGAAGCTATTTGACCACGGATTTTCATTACTGGATCAGATCCAACTTCGCCCGTTGGAAGCGTAACGGATAATCCTGGTATCGTACCTTGCATACCTCTACCAGCATCTGGTATGGGACGAGATCCCATAACTTCGCTTACATTTATTGAAGATACAGCTCCAGTTAAATGCTCTTTCTTTTGTGTACCATATCCAACCACTACAACCTCTTCCAAAGAGTTATCTTCTTCCAAAAGCGTAATATTAACGGTATTAGATGTTACTTTAACATCTTGACTAACATAACCAATACTTGAGAACCTCAAAGTAGAACCTAATGGTGCGTTTATCGTAAACTTACCATTTGCATTGGTACTTGTTGAACCAGGAATACCTATAACTGAGACAGTAACTCCTGGAAGAGGACCACTCGCATCAGAAACTGTTCCTTGCACAGAATTTTGAACCAACCTATTATTTAAATAGGAAGTAGCAGCACTAAGATTCGCGTTATTAGCTACCTTTGCGCTATTCGCATGGGCAGACAAAGTTAATCCTAGCGCCATTGAGAATAGTAATGTATTTCTCATATATAGCATATTAAATAAATGGAATTATCATAATTTTATGGCATTTGCATTTGCTATTGGGCATGACTACCATAATTAGTTTGTTTTAAATAAAAAGCTTATTCAAAGTCTTTGTATAGCAAATACTTCTTACGCATTTTCTTATAATCAGCTAATTCTTTCGCCCAAGATGCGCGAATTTCTTTTTCTGTTTTCCCAGCTAAAATTTGTTTACGCAATTCATCCGTTCCAGCTAATTTGTCGAAGAATTCAGCACGAGTAAAGAATTTTGTCTTATCTGGCATTTTTTGATAAAAATCAAGAATATATTTTAGTGTAAATTTTTGCTTATCAGCGTCCAATTGACGTAAATCCAATCCATACATGGTTTGACCTTTACCCTCAACATGTTTTACCATCCCTTCCTTCTCACCTGGATTATATGAGAAATTACCATAAACTGGATTATTATATCCAACTACTTGAAATGGCCAATCAGTTCCACGTCCTACGGAAATCTCAGTACCTTCAAAAAGGCATAATGATGCGTAAAGTCTAACCGAAAGATGATTAGGTAATGAAGGAGAAGGAATTACAGGTAATTCATAAATTTTAGAATGATCCCAGTTTTCAACTGGGATTACAGTCAATTTACATTGACGCCCGTTTTCTAACCATTTTTCGCCATTGATCATTTTGGCCAATTCACCAACAGTTAGACCATGCACCATAGCGATTTTATGGTAAGAAACATTGGATTTGAATTTATCATCTTTGCGCACTGGTCCATCTACTTGATCACCACAAGGATTCGGACGATCCAATACGATTAATTCTTTATTGTGTTTAGCACACAACTCCATTACACGATGCAAAGATGTGATATATGTATAAAAACGCGCACCTACATCTTGCAAATCAAATATCATTACATCAATAGACTGTACGATTGAATCTTGTTTTTCGTTACCTCCATATAATGTATATAAGGGTAGACCTGTTTTTGAGTCTTTATCATTATCTACTTTCTCGCCACGTTCTATAGTTCCCCTAAAGCCGTGCTCAGGAGCAAAACCAAACTTCAAATCAACACCTTCTCTAAGTAGTACATCAACTAAATGTTCCTTTCGATCACCGACAATAGTCGTTTGATTGCCCATAAGCCCCACTTTCTTTCCTTTTAAAAAGGACAGGTAATTAGACACCTGATCAGCTCCAGGGATGATTTTATTAGTAGCGTATTCTCTACTAGAAGCAGCTGTGCTTTTCTTATTTTCTTTAGATGAGTTGCAGATACCGCAGCTCACTACTATAAGACATAATAAGGTAAATGAAATTAGAATATTGGTCTTTATCATTTTAATTACACTAATTCTTTAATAATTTATAATAGATGATTGATAGGTATAAAAATACAACAAAAACGCACAAAAAAGCAAGATATCTATAGTTTAATTCATTTATGTGTGGGGTATCCACCAACAAAACGCATAAAAACGATAGTTGTTAAGGCAACAATAAGAAATCATTAAATGTAAATTAATGTTAAAAAACCTGATTAAAACAACTATTTCTATAAAAAACGTCAGGGATATAGTGTACTAAAAACACTATTTAGTAATTTTTATGTTACACAAATGTTTTCAGCATAAAAAAGCCTCCAAAAATTGGAGGCTAATAGAATTAAAATTTTGGATTTATTATTCTTCAATATCCCACCATACAGGCTGAGACCAGATATCATCATTTAAAGCTCGAGGATGAGAAGCCTTAACATTTTCAGCATTATAATTAAACTCGTGATTCACCTGCATTACTCGTCGAAAATATTTTCCCTGTGGAATTTTATTTTGTGCCGACGCGGTAACCGTATATTCGTAAGGAACTTTCCATCCATTATATATTGATGGATTATAATTATTCCTTCTCATATCATTCCAGTTCTGATGTGAATAAGATAGTGCAATATACTTTTGCGTCATAATCTTACTTAGCGTCAAATTTCCCGCTGTACCAATACCATTCTCAAGGAAATTAGTGATTGAAGCAGCGCTCATTGGGGATTTGCTAGGGTTAACTGATCCATATTGATTCAGTTTTGCATTCATCATATCAATATGTGCTTTGATACCCGCTTTATACGCCTCAAAGGCCATAGTATTATTGCCTTTCTTAAAATAAATCTCAGCCTTAATAAAGCACATTTCTGCATAAGTCATCACAAAGGTAGGCGCATCTGGTCTTGCATTAAATATACTTGTGCCCGCAGAGCTACCATCAGCCCAAACATATTGGTCATTAGCTGCTTTATTGTAACCAATCGAATTACTTTTTGTGGAAACATATAATGTATCGCCATAACGAGCGCTATTTGTTCCTGCTATATAGTTAGCATAAGGAGCTATTTTGCGTTCAGCTGCAGTTCCCGCGTTCAACGTTAATACAGACGCACTATTGTTAAAAGATGGCGTAATAGGACCTGCATTCATCCGTATATCAGACGACATGTCTACACCCTTTGAACGTTTGAATATTTTATTCTGAATACTTCCACTTCCAAACTGGGCCCAAGGAATCATTTTATCTGCTCTAGGATCTGAAACACTTGGATTAGACGTATTAGTTAAAATATCCTCATACCACTTAGTAATTCTAAAGTTTGTATTCATACCCATATTAGAAAAGATTACCGAAGCTTTTAGCGGGTCACCAAACAAAACATCACCTACAGGTTCAACAACATCCACGTGATTTACAACTGTACTAGTTGCATTATTAATTGGCGCTTTGTATAATAGAGCTAATATTTCATCGGGATTGTAGATGGATTTTTTTGATAGATTATTTAACCATCTGGCTTTTAATCCATTTGCTAATCGTTTCCATTTATCTACATCACCACCATTCCAACTATCACCTGCACTCAATGCTGGAGCTCCTACTGCTTGTGTCATTTCAAAATACGCGACAGCTTGATCGATATCTCTTATACAACCTTCGAAAATTGTTTTTCCATCATCAAATTTTGGAGAAATATTTTCACCTAAAGCCTCTGTATAAGGAATTTCTCCCAACCAATCTACCATAAGCATGAATCCCATTGCTTTAATAACTTTAGCCGCTCCAAGATAATGGAACGCTCCTTGCGCTTCTGCAGCTTTCTCAAGATCAGCTATATTAGAACCCACTGCAACGAAGAAAAACTGGTAAGGAGTAGTTGACATACCTTGTATAGGATCCCAACCGGCAGACATA
Organism: Sphingobacterium cavernae; assembly: GCF_008520265.1. Classification (GTDB taxonomy): domain Bacteria; phylum Bacteroidota; class Bacteroidia; order Sphingobacteriales; family Sphingobacteriaceae; genus Sphingobacterium; species Sphingobacterium cavernae. The sequence goes on along the minus strand of NZ_VIQM01000018.1, from coordinate 32,217 downwards.
CTTTGTTGCGATGTGTTTTTTATAAAAGTCAAATTTTGTGTGATCAACGCCGATCTAACTCCAGCTGCTGCATGAGCATAAAGTAAATGATGCTGCATCCAAGGCAATCTATTTTGCATGGGCGCCACAACGTTAGTTGGATTACTAGGATCGACATTAATATCCAACCAACTTTCTTTACAGCTATTAAATAATAAAATAGCCGAGACGAATAGTATAATTTTGTTAAAACGTTTCATAATGCGATTTATTAGAATTTTAAGTTAACACCAAACATAAAACCAGCTGTACTTGGCACACCATTGAAATCAATACCAACCGAACTAGAACCAACAACACCACTACCGGCCGCTGAAGCCTCTGGATCCATACCTTTATAATTTGTAAATAACAACAGGTTTGTACCTTGAGCGGTTGCTGTAAGACCTTTTACAACTCTATTAAGTGAAGCATTCTTCACGATATATTTAGTGAAATCATAAGATAAAGAAACCGTTCTTAAACGAAGCCAATTTGTATTTGTCTGGAAATTAGCACTCTCTCTAACATAGAAATCTGAATAATAGTCTTGTATTATCTTACGACCACTTGTGTTTACATTTCTGATCATGTAAAATTGATCTGCCTCAAATGTAAAACTACGGTCTTCATAAGTCGCTACACCATCCACCGTACCGGTTTGCACCGCACCGTTTATTGTTAGGCTTTCTCTATCCATAGTACGCTTACTCATACCATTGACAGTCATAAAATAATCTGTACCATTGTACACATCTCCTCCGATTCTAAAATCCCATAAAAATGAAAAGTTCAAATCTTTGTACTGCAAGCTATTGTTAAAACCACCTGTTAATTTTGGCTCTCTATTACCAACTTGGTAAGTTGTAGCATTATCACTAGTTGGCATGCCAGTATTTGCATCGAGCACCACCTTTCCATCTGGAGTACGCGTCCATCTAGAACCAGAAATTGCCATAAAGTCGCCACCATTAAATGAAGCTGCCTTTGCATTTCCTACCTGAACATCAGTGACATATAAAATTTCATTACCTTTTATTAAGTTATCTAATGTACCCTTATTTTTAGCCATATTTATAGTTGCCTCCCAAGTAAAATCCGAAGCAACAACAGGTTTACCCGTTAAGGCTAGTTCCATACCTTTATTATAGATATCTCCGGCGTTTACAGAAACCAAAATATATCCAGTTGTTTGCCCCATACGTGGAGAAACAATTTGATCGTATGAATTATTTGTATAATATGTGTAATCAATTCCTAAGCGATTATTTAAGAACCTTAACTCAGCTCCGACCTCAAATGAGGTTGTAGTTTCAGGTCTAAGACCAGGATTACCACGATTCCAAAAGTTACCCGTTCCAACAAGTCCACCTAAAAACTCTCTTGAAGGCCACAAAGTAGTTGCTGTTAAGTAAGGTGATGCATCTTTACCAACTTTTGCCCAAGATGCTCGTAGTTTTCCATAGTTCAACCAAGAAAAATCTTTAGTCAATTCAGAAAACACAAAGCTTCCACCAACAGATGGATAGAAATAAGAACGATTCGCAACAGGTAATGTAGAGGTCCAATCATTACGACCTGTTACATTTAAGAATAACATATTTTTATATCCTGCTCTTAATTCACCGTAAAGACCAAATAATCTTCTTTTTGATTCAATAGAATTAAACCTCTTATTGGCATCAACAATATTTTCGAAGCTGTAAAAATTATCTATTACAAAATCAAAACCTACTCTTCTTTCATTGCTCACTTTTGTTTGCTCCGAGAAAAAACCTACCAATGCACCTAAATCAAAGTCACCAACCTTCTTATCAAAATTGGACATTAAATTAGACGACCAATAATTAAATCTATAGTCGCTTGCGGACATCATACCGTTTTGCCATTGCGGTCTTACTGCACCACCAGCAGAAACCAATGTATTATTTCTAGTCAAATAACTATCTGTCCCAACACGATAGGATAGATTCCACCAATCAGCTAACTTCATATTAGCATTCAAATTAGCAGTGAAGCGCTCCGTTCTATCGTCCAATAAGTTTTTGTTAATTGTCCAATATGGATTTTCAATGTCATCCTCAAGTTTTTGTCTATCACCAAACATTCTATATTTAGTACCATCCTCATTTAGATATTTGGTCATATCATCATTTCTAGACCAACGATACACAGAATTCATTGCGCCAGTTCCACCAGAATTATATAATCCTGCAGACGTTAAAGTTTTATCTGTATTTGCTAAAGAGTAAGCCACATTGGTACCTAAGGTCAGTCGACCATACTTTTGATCACCATTAAATCTAAACGTAGTTTTATCATATCCTGTGGAGGGCACAATACCTGATTGGTCAAAACGAGATGCCGAAACATAAAATGTCGTGTTAGCACTACCTCCAGCCAAACTTACTGTATTATCATAAACTGTGGAGTTATTAAAAAAGTTCTTTATATTATCATACATCACATCGTTTGCACCAAAACTCTCTCCCCAGGATTGCATTGTATAATCATCCAAAACCCCTGCAGCATTGTAGTAACCTCTTTTGTATTTACTTTGCTGTTCCGGCAAGCGATTTACCCAATTGGTAGAAGCACGAGAAGAAAATGCGACCTCTGCTCTACCCTCTTTACCTTTTTTAGTAGTAATAATAATCGCCCCCGCTGCTGCCCTTGATCCATAAAGTGCTGCCGCAGCCGGACCTTTCAATACAGACATACTTTCCACATCTTCGGGATTAACATCCATTATACGATTGCTATTAGTTGATGAAACGGATTGAGCTCCATCAAAACCACTATTTCCTCCCAAAACCGTAGAGTTGTCATAGATGACACCATCTACTACAAATAATGGCTGATTATCACGTTCAAGGGATGTACCCCCTCTTAAAATAATCTGTGCTCCTGCACCTGCCGAACCCGAAGTCTGTGTCACGTTTACACCAGCTACTTTACCAGCCAAAGAATTAACAATATTTGCAGTTTTGTTTTTCATAAGCTCGTCAGCCTTGAGATCCTGCACTGCATAACCTAGCGCTTTCTTCTCTTTGCGGATTCCTAAAGCAGTCACTACCACCTCTTCTAATGCCTCTTCAGAATTTGTTAATGTGATATTATACACATTTCCATTTCCAACTACTTGAGTTAATTCAGTACTTCCTAAAGATCTAAATAATAAAATTTCACCAGGAGATGCCTGAATCGTAAATGATCCATCTGGATTGGTTTTGACAGTCCGATTCGTACCCTGAACCTCTACTGTTACATTGCTCAGTGCCTCTCCAGAAGGCCCAATAACCTTTCCGGAAATAGACTTTTGTTGAGCCATCAAACAGGATGCATAAACTGCTACCCCGAAAAATGTGAGAAGTAATCTTCTTTTCATAAGTTTGATAGTTGATTAATTAACGATTTTTGAATTATATAATTATTTTAAATAGGTTATTTAAATAAGGTTGTTTCACTTTAAATCATAGACACATATCGGTTCGTTTGCATTTATGAATGAAAATTGAATAAAAACGCAAGAATTAAAGCAATATTATAAAAATGTTAGCGTTTTATATAATATTATTTGCAATAATACGCGCATTCCATTTCGTTAGTATTAAAGTTTAAATTTACCTTTTATTTAACTAAAAAAGTAGTATACAAGCAAACTATAATATTGGTAAATTACTGTTAGCAAATATCCCAAAAAAAATAATTACATATAAAAAAGAGAGTCCAACTACATGAACTCTCCTTTTATAGTCTCAAGATTATTTTATTAAAAAATAAATATAATCAATACTTGATTTATCCCTATTTAGCTGTAAAAGCTCTAACCGAAGCAATTGGAGTTGCTGCTCTGAAACCTGCCAAATTATGATGATATATACGTCCAATTTGGGCATTCCACCAATCCGAATAATTCACCATATTACCTGCCGAATTTCGAACGACTAAACTTCCTTGGTCAGATCCATCAGCTCCTATTACTCGTATTCTATAATCTATACGTGCTGTACCAGCTGAAATCTCAATAGTTTTATTTACAGTAACTGGTTCCCAACCAGTAGATTCTCCAAAAGCAACCGGCTTACCAACATTTGCCCATTCACTTTTTTCTGCCGTAGCATTATCCACAGTATATTGCCATTGGTATTGCAATTTTTTATCTGTCGGAATACCTGCGGTTTCATACAAAAAGTTTGAGAATTTCACCCATGCGGTTGTACCTGTAAATTCCGTTGTCGTCGTCGGAAATGGTAGTTGATGTGGTATCAATACAGGAGGCTTACTAAAGTCATGAATAACCAAATTATACCTTCCTGTGGGAAGATCAAAATTTTGATCATAAGCAAGTGTAAGATTTGCAACAGGGCCTCTATGTAACTTTAAATTCACATTCCCTGATTTAGTGGTAAAAAATTTACTTACTGCGCCGCTAGGAATAAAGTTATAAGTGTTAAGTGGTGTTGTTTCATTAGTCAACAGCTCTCCATTTAATTCTACTTTATTAATATTATTAGCAGCTCCTGTTGCCAAAGGAACCATATAATATATTTGAAATAAAGTTGTATTCTCTTCTTCAAGAGGATCAGCTTTGTATTCCACTACATTTTTCTCACAAGACGCAAATAGAAAAATGCTTAGAAAGACTAGTAGTATATTATTTATTTTTTTCATCTCTTCAAATTTGTAAACGGATTTTATTCCGTAATTATTTATTCTATTTAGGCATCTCTCCTGGATACGCAAACCAAGGGATTGAAGTTTGATAATTATCAGCAGTACCTGCTATAGGTTTTAAGCTTTCAAGAGCCGGTAGATTCCACATATACTCAGAATTGTAACGAGGTCTTAACCTATAGCTTGGAGATCCTTCGTTACGAATATCATAAGATCCTTTTCTGTTTTGCACTTGCGCAGGAGCCAAATAAAGTCCTTTGTAAACTTTATCAACGTCAGTATCAGCTTTTTGTTCTAATTGCGCTTGCACCCATCCATTACCATTACTTGGATATTCTCCAGTATATTCGATATCATAATGGTATTTACGCATATCAACCCAAGCCTCAGATGCTCCCCATGGATATAGCGCTACCCACTTCTGCATCATAATGTGCGACAGAGTCAAATCATTTAATCCATTCACGAATGGTCCGTTGGCATATTCTGCAGCCAACGAATTAAATAATTCCTTAGTAATTTTATCCCCACCTGTAGCACTACCTTCTTTACCAGGATAAATATATCGTGCAGTTGTTACAAGATCGGCATTAACTCCCTTTTTGAAAGCTTCAAATGCATCGGCTTTACGCCCTAACTTCCAATAAGTTTCTGCTAAACAGAATTGCACTTCAGCATATGTGGTTAAGATATAAGGAGCATCATCACGATAGATCCATCTTCCGATTCCATCATGTACTGTTCCTGTAAAGGTAGATGCAAGGTTTCTGCCATAAAATGATGGAGCGGTACCAATTGGCCCTACAGTACTTGTAAATGCACCTCCATAATATTTATAAGATTTTACGTTTTCAGCGTTGTTCAAATTTAAAAACGTATTATTACTAGTTGTCCCTAATTTAACGGCAACACGTGGGTCATAATGTCCCCCAATATTTACCAATGTATCAGTAATTATCTGCTTACTCGCTAATTTAAACGGATAATATGGGTTTGCCCCTTCTCTAATTTTGTCACCTGTGGCTGGGTCATAATCAGGAACTGTACCTGTAAATACTTGAACAGCGTAATCATGTTGGAAATAAGAATATGTTAGGTTCGGACGTGCTGTTCCCCAAAAATTGTTATAACTAGCATAAGGTGCACTTTGTGAACCACCTGTTAACTTCAATGTAGCGTCATCATCTGGACTTTGAAAAGATTTACTTGCCGCATCAATTAATTCTTGTGCATATTTCGTCGTAAAATCTTTTTTATTAGTCAAAGATGAAAGATTGCGTACAATTACTGCGTTGGCAAACTTTATCCATTTAGCTTTATCTCCGTTATAGATAAAATCATTACTACTGATTTTCGTTCCGTAATTGTGGTTATCTTCTCTTTCTAACAACTCAATAGATGTTCTAGCCCATTCACGTACTTGCTCGTATACAGCATCTTGATAATCATAGTTGTGCGACAATAACCCCGGCACGAAAGCATCTTTCATGGGTACTTCACCGTGAATCTTTGTCAACGCATCCCAACTAAAAGCTTTTATAGCGTAGCCAATACCAGCAAGTGTCCAATCTTCTGCTTCCATAGACTGGTTGATCATATTCTCAAGGTTCATCCCTTGATTCCAGTAAACCATACGCCATGTTTCCCCCCCAGCATCTGAAGCCAATGTATAGAAATGGTTGGCAAATGAGGTGTAGGAAGTAGTTCCCATCATTTGGGTCATTGGACCTAACGCTCTAATATCCCAGTATAACCCCTGATATTGTTGTGTGATATTCGCTAAATATAAATACCCTTCTACTTTATCAGGTGCATCAATATTTTTATTTACATCTAAATACTTTTCACATCCACTTACTAAACCAAGCAGAGGCAAAAGCATATATAAAAATTTCTTTTTCATCATTTCTAAATCTAACCGGTTAATTTAATGTTAAACTAAATCCAACAGAAAAACCACGTGGATTAGGAATTGACCAGACATCATACCCCTCTCCTCCAGTTCCTCCAGCTGCAGCTGAAACCGTATTACCTACTGCATCAATCCCAGAATAGTTCGTCCAAGTCAGCAAATCATTTCCTACTGCATAGATATCCATAGCAGAGAACACTTTGCCCTTTGCCAATAGAGATTTTGGTAATCTATACGATAATCTCAACTCTTGTAGTCGTAAGTAATTAACATCTTTCTCTAACCAATCTTCATCGCCACCACCAAAAGTAGTCGCACCATATGCTCTATAATCTACAGCTATTGTGTTAAATGTTGGATTATCTGTATTCTCATTTCCGTCACGTAATACACCTTTAAATACAACAGGTCCACTTTCTCTTAAGCTTACTGATTCCCAACTAGTACCATTCGTCATCATTGTACGCTTAGTACCATTTACTACCGTTGCTCCCAATCTACCCGCAAATAACCCAGATAGACGAAAATCTTTATAGCTCAATGCCGTGGTCACTCCAAATCTCAATTTAGGCTCACGATTACCAATTACAGACCAAGTCGCCTTTGTAATTGGCAAACCTGTACTAGGACTTATCAAAACATCTCCCTGCTCATTTCTATCGTAGGCTAAACCTGTAAGTGTTGTGATTGGATTCCCAACCATAATACCATTACGAATATTACCTGAATTCCAAGTATATGCATTATAATATTCCGTCACGTTTTCTGGTAAGTAGAGTACTTCCGAATCACCTTGAGAAGCATTAATACCGACATTCCAAGTAAGCCCTTGAGCTTGCTTAATAATATCACCATCTAAGTGTGCCTCCCAACCCCAAGTTTTGAATGTACCCACATTCATATTGTTCAACACGAATCCTGTTGCATAGCTTAAACGAAATCCTTTAACTATCTGATCTGCATTGCGCGTCGTGAAGTATGTAAAACTACCATTTAATCTATTATTGAATAATCTAAAGTCCACACCAGCTTCCTTAGCTGTGGTCATCTCTGGTCGCAATTTTGGATTTGGCCCTGTAAAACCATACTTAAATCCACCACCCGATTGATCACTATATTCTAATTGAGGGTCAATTTCTAAAGGTCCTGCATCCTTACCTACCTGCGCAAGAGATCCACGTATCTTTATTTGGTTGATAGAAGAAATATCTTTTAAAAATTTCAAATCTGACACGATGAATGATCCTTCAATAGCAGGATAAAAATATCGATTATTAGCGACTGGCAAAGTAGAAGACCAATCATTACGCCCACGTAAAGTAATAAAAGCTAAATTATTGTAACCAAACTCAAACTGAGCTGATAATGCTTGGATTCTTCGTCTTGTATTACGTTGTGAACTTGTCTGTGATAACGGATCTGTATTATTAATAGACTGAAAATCAGGAACCAAGAATTTCGTGCCGTATGTAGCAGATCGTGTTACCCTATTTTCCAATTGGTGATAACCAACTTGTCCAGAGAACGATAATTTATCTTGTAAGAATTTATCATTATATCCCGCTAAAATATTAATTGTAGGATCAGAGAAATTGGATTGTACAAGGTTAAATTGTCCCTCACCTGCATTCTTATTCGCATAATATGGATGTGTAGATGTTTCAAAAGTCTGCATACCTACATCCCATCCTACCTGCGCTCTCAAGAAAGCATTTTCTATAGGAGTAAAGTTCATGGATACGTTACTTAAAAAACGATCTGACTTATCATAGAACTTGTTTTTATTCATTGCAAACAATGGGTTTAATAAGTCTTCATCAACATAGTAATCAGGCTTTTTCATATGACTACCATCTGGCGCATAATAAATACTCATGTCGTCGACTATAGGCCATAACATTGCACGATACAAAGGACCATCCGTTCCTCTTAATACTTTATCATTATCTGTTTTCGTATATTGCATAGAACCATCAAACTTCAAGTAAGGAGTAACAGTAGCCTGACCTGACAAACTAAGATTTGTGCGATCATATGCTGTTGATTTTAGCACCCCTTTTTGATTCAATTGGGAGAATGCTCCACGTATAGTTGCCTTTTCCGATCCTGCATCAACAGAAATATTATGTCTTTGTTGCGCGCCTGTTTGTAATATTGATGCGATATTATCGTATAATTTCATACCATCTGGATATAACCCTCCAAATCGCGATGTATAGTAGTAATTTGTTGTACCATAGTTACCATTCGCATATTTTGTTTGCATATCTGGATATCCGTAAGCCTCATCCCACTTAAAGTAATTACCATACGTAATAGTACCTTTTCCTGCTTTACCTTTTTTAGTGGTTATAATGATCGCTCCATTGGAGGCATCAGAACCATATAAAGCTGCAGCTGCCGCTCCTTTCAATACCGTAATCGATTCGATATCCTCCGGATTAAAATCATTACCTCTCGAGGAATAATCTAAGTTTCTAACAGAATAAGTACTACCCCCAGCTCCCGCCATGCCTATTGGATCAAACGATGAGTTGTTCATAGGAACCCCATCTACAACGTATAATGGTTGGTTATTACCCGAAATAGACGTGATATTTCTTAACACAACAGTAGTCGATGACCCTGGTGCCCCCCCGGTAGACGTCACATTTAGACCTGGCACACGACCAGCTAATGCAGAAACAAAATTCTCCCTTCCAGACTCACTTATTGTCTCTCCGTCAATATGTTGCACGGAAGAACCGACGGCTCTTGCCACGCGCTTCATTCCGAATTCCGCAGTAACTAAGACTTCATCAAGTGCGGCCTCTGTACTTTGTAAAATCACATTGTACACTGTTCCATTACCTACAGTCTGTAGTGTTTCTTTACTGCCAACGGCTCTGAACAACAATTTTTCCCCTGGCGCAGCTTGAATAGTAAAAGATCCATCTGCATTGGTTGCTACAGAACGATTGGTTCCTTGAACCACAACTGTAACGTTACTCATCGCATCTCCCGTCGAAGAAGTAACTTTACCAGAAATTGATTTTTGTTGAGCCATCAAACAGGATGCATATACTGCTACCCCGAAAAATGTGAGAAGTAATCTTCTTTTCATGTTTGATAGTTTATTATAGTGAATTGATTAGTATCCTATTTTATAAACAAAAAAATCAGAAACAATAATACCGCATAAAAAGGCATTCGATTAAATCATTTAAATTAGTATAACGAGTACTGAAATGTGGTTTTATATATTGTTCCTATAGGTTATAATATTGGGTAGATAAATTTTATACAATATTTATTACAACAAGTCTAATTAAAAAAATGCAGATTTAATAATTTTTTTAAAAAAATCAGAACAAAAACGCATAAACATCAATTTCCCACGAAATATTATGTAACAAATAAGTTTTTCACATGGATATAATTCGGATAGGAGAACGAAAAAAAATCCGTACAAATTTCCAAAGCAGCGTACCTACCGATTGGTATTCGACGCTTAATTAAATTTTAACTCAAACTCGCTTATATTCTGCACATAAAAACGAGTATCACAGAGGGTTAAGATAATCGATGCAAAGGACTGTTTTTAGCATCCCATTTTGGCTGTATGTCAATAATTTTTCCTTGTGTTTGTCCATCCATTATCTTTTACTTTTTAATTATCCCAATAAAATGGCTACCTTCCCCATAGCCTTCGGCTTCCCCACTATTCTTTTATAGATAGGTTCATAAGCCTTATCAAATTTGTTCATTCTATATGTCATCAGGTATTGTCATGTATGGATTCTTATTTACCGTATAGGAAATTAGTTTACGTTGTACCTAGTTCTTTTGTGTAGTTTCTGTCCGTCTAACCGATAGTTTACCTAATGCTTCCTTAGGATTCCACCTCACGATGGACACCCTTGCCTTCGGCTAACACCATCTGTAATGGCGTGTTCGGGACTTACACCCTAGAGTTATCGCACATGCCAGGCGTACAACAACAAAAGGTCAGAATTTTCATTCTGACCTTTTGTTAAATTTCTACTATTTTAGAATACCTTTACTTCATATTCACTTTCATTACCTAATCGATCGACAGCTTTAACTGCAATTGCGGATAGCTTTTCGCCGCTTTTATTACTTGCAAATTCCTTAGCAGAAATATTGCTATCTACAATATCCCATTCCCACTCACTACCGTATTTTGCAAATACAATAAAATGTCTCACCTGTTCTGGTTGTTGGTGTAGCCACTTCGCAAATACTTTTCCTTTTTCAGGAGTAACTAACAATGTAGGAGCTAATAAAGGATTAGCTTTTAACCAAGGAGACTTTGGTACTAAGGATTTCTGTTTATAAGGTCCATTATTAAGTGTAGGCAACATTTCTGCATTTTTTGTCAATCCAGCGATGCTCCAATGTACTACACCAGGACTTTTAGGAACTATTGAACGAGTTGCGTTGATTTGGTTGACGATTTCTGTCGGTTTGTGTGCAGCTTTAACTTCTACTGTATTTAAACCTGGCCACAAATGTCTTTGGAAAGTATTTTCAGATTCCCACCATTTCAATAAAGCTGTAAAACTTTGTCTCGCAGGCTCGATTGGCCAATACAATTGTGGTGTAAAATAATCTATCCACCCTTTGTTTAACCATAATTTTGCATCAGCATACAATTCATCGTATTGCGAAGAACCTGTTACTCCAGCAGGATAACCTGGTTTCCAAATACCGAATGGACTTAAACCAAATTTTACAAATGGTTTTTCGGCTTTAATTTCTTTATAAATACGTTCGATGAAGTTATTCACATGCGATCTTCTCCAATCTCCTCGTGACAACTCGCCACCATTAGCTTTGTAAACATTCCAAGTTTTAGAATCTGGGAAATCTGCGCCACCATTATAACTTGCATACGGGTAGAAATAATCATCAAAATGTACGCCGTCTATATCATAACGTGTCACGATATCATTCACCACACGAGATGCATGATCTTGCGTACGTTTGTCCGCTGGATCAAACCAATACATACCATTCTTTAAACGAACAATGTAATCCGATGCCGTATTCACCATAGATTTAGACGTCACTTGACCACCATTAGTATGGTGAGCACGGTATGGATTCAACCAGACATGCAATTCCAGGCCACGTTTGTGTGCTTCTTCCACCCAAAATTCTAATGGATCATAATATGGTTCGGGACGCTTACCAATTTCGCCCGTCAAGAAGTAAGACCAAGGTTCAAATTTACTATCGTATAAGGCATCCGATGACGGACGAACTTGAAAAATAACAGCATTGAAGTTGTTATTTTTTAATATATCCAAAAGATGAATAGCTTCTTCTTTTTGCTGAGCAGTTGTCAAATTACGCTTTGAAGGCCAATTTATGTTTGCAACAGTTGCAATCCATGCAGCACGAAATTCGCGCGGAACCTCAGGTAATTGCACTTTAATTTTTTCTTCTTTTTTAGGTTCTTCTGCTTTTTTCCTTGGTTCTGAAGCCACTGAAGTTGCAGTAGTTTGCGGTAATACTGGATTTTTTTCTTTTACAACTTCAACTCCCGATGAATGTGTTGCAGCTTTCAATTCTTTCGATTTTCGGGATTTGCACGACACAGCAATAACAACAATAAGGCATAAAAATGCTATAGTACGTAATACATTTATTCTCATAGGACACAAAACTACTGTATATACTTTTATTTTTTACATTGTATATGTTAAAAGTACGTTTGGCAATATTTTTTTTACGTTCAAAGATTATTCTACTAGCTTACCTTCGAAATAAACCGCATCTACATTGAAATCTGCATCAAATACTAGCACATTTGCTACTGATCCTTCATCCAAACGTCCTAAATCTTGACGTTCAATCAAATTAGCCGGATATAACGTAGCCATTCTTAATGCTTCATCTAACGGAATATTGACTTTTTGCACACAATTTTGAACTGCTTTAAGCATAGTAAGCGCCGAACCAGAAAGCGTACCATCTGGCAAAACATAGTGATCTCCATTCAAAATATGGTGATAAATATCTTTCTCACATATCGCTACAGCGTCGGTAATCAAGAAAAGACGTTCTTTCATTATTTCTTTACTAATCTTTACCGCTTCATAATCCACATGAATTCCATCGACAATTATAGAAGCGCTAACAGACGAGTGTGTATAAGTCGCTCCTGGCAATCCGACATTACGGTGATGAAGTGGAGACATGGCGTTCCAAAGATGTGTAACAGTTTTTATTCCTTTATCAAAGGATAATTTTGCTTGTTCGAAAGTTGCGTTACTATGTCCTGCACTTAACAATATATTTTCTGCTTGCAGGTATGCCATGCATTCATCTTGCATCAACTCAGGGGCAACGGTAATCATCTGAACAGCTCCATTATTATTGGCTAAAAGATCTTCCAAAATTGGCAATGTAGCTTCTTTAATCAACTCTGCTGGATGCGCCCCTCGTTTACTTGGATTAAGAAACGGACCTTCCAGATGCAACCCCAGAGAGACTTTTGGTTCAGCAGTTTGATAAACTTTAATAGCTTTTTTAAAAAGATCGATGCTATTGGTAGCCAAGGTCAGGTAAAATGAGGTACAACCTTGTCTTAAAAGCAACTTTTCAATTTGATGTATAGACTCGATTGTTAATTCTGCTGAATACAACTGATCTCCAGCACCATATATTTGCAAGTCAATCAAGCCAGGACAGATATTTTTGCCTTCAACATCAATTTTTTCATAATCGGCAGGAATAGCATGGTCTTCTATTACTGCTGATATTTTCTCGTCCTCGATTAGTAATGCTTTGTTGATAAAAGTATTTTTACCTGTATATATAATACCATTGGTTAATGCAATTTTGCTTTTCATAATGTTGCAATAATACTAAAAGCTTTTGGAATTTGTATTTACACCTGTTGGATTGTAACTTAGACCAATCATAGTTTTAGAAATGAAAAAAGCGGACAATACTAAACCAACTTCCATACGCGTAATGTATATTATCAACGCGATTGCTATCATTCTATTTCTACTCGGAATTATTTATAAAATATTTATAGACAAATAATCATGTCACAAAAAGTTATTATCAATACAGACAAAGCCCCTGCGGCTATTGGGCCTTACAATCAAGCCATAAAAGCAGATAAAACATTATTCGTATCCGGACAGATTCCTTTGATTCCAGAAACGATGGAATTAATTAATACAGGAATTCAGGACGAAACACACCAAGTGTTTAAAAATATCCAAGCCATTCTAACAGAAGCAGGTTATGCTTTCGAAGATGTGGTAAAAGCTTCTATCTTCCTAAGCGATATGGGTGATTTTGCGGCTGTGAATGAAATTTATGCACAATACTTTACAACAAATCAACCTGCACGTGAATGTGTAGCGGTGAAGACATTACCGAAAAACGTAAATGTAGAAATCTCTGTAATTGCTTGGAAAGCATAACCAAAACATACTTTTCTGAAAAGCTGCTTTGTTTCAACACCAAAGCAGCATTTTTATTTTTTCTACTTTTTCTAAAAAAATCTCTTCTTCCCCGGTAACAAAAAAATAAACCTGTTGATATACTATTGAAACTGATTGTAAAACATTTAAAATTCAATAGTATGAAAACGAAATTAAACTCAAAATTATTTGCACTTGTAGCTTGTGCAACTATTACATTCTCATCATGTAAAAATGAAACAGAATCTGTATCATTACTAGCAAACCCATCTGCTGTAGGCTTCGCTGATCTTCGCAAAAATGCATTAGCAGACATTACACTTTCTAAAGCTTTTAAAGCTGAAGATGGAATTACTTTTGAAACAGATAAAGGAACAGAAGTAAGAATCTCACCTAACTGTCTGAGAGACAACATTGGAAATGTGGTGACTGGTGATGTGAACCTTTCCTTTGTAGAAATGTATGACCGCGGCAATATGACCGCGACAAACAAACCATTGATGGGTAAAAATAGCACTGGAGAATTATTACCATTGGTGACTGGTGGTCAATTTAATATTGAAGTAACGAAAGGAAATCAAAAATTAAGATCAGGATGTCCATTCTTTGTTGATATTCCAGCGACTCTTACAGGTGGAATCGACCAAGACATGAAACTTTGGAGGGGTAATATTGATGAAGAAGGAGAACTTGCTTGGGATGAAGTGAAGCGTGATGCTGGAGGCCAGGGTAAAGAAGCGGGTATCAATGTAAATACTGAAGCAGCCACTTATCAAGTATGGGCTTCAGAATTTGGCTGGACAAATGTAGATCGTTTCTATAACGACTCTAGACCAAAAACTCAAATCAAAGTTACTGTTCCTGCACAATATAATATGTCTAATGCAGCGGTATACCTATCATATGAAGGTGAACGAAATGTATTAGCACGTTTGGATACATATGATTCAGTTGAGAAGTTCTTTAGCGAGCATTACGGTTACATCCCTGTCGGGCTAAATCTTCATGTGATATTCACTTCTGAAAGCAATGGATCATTGGTATACGCAATTAAAAAAGTAACGATTGTTGATAATAGTGTAATCAATTTCTCTGAAAGTGATTTGGACATTACTTCAAAATCTAACTTGGTAAATATTATTAATAATTTGAACTAATCCCAATATATAATAGTATCATTTAGTGAGAGCCATTCTTCGGAATGGCTTTTCTTTGTAGCAATGTACCTTAAATTTCGTTTTATAAATCATTACATTGACACACCTTGCTCTAATGTCAATGATTGGCAAGGGGTAATTCTATATAATGGTGAAAACAAAGAAGCTATAGCTATAAAAAACACCGATAATAGTTTTTACCAAAAAATCTCACTCTATAATCAATTAAATAGTAGAAAATTAATATTTGAAATTAAACAGTTCCCACAGATACATAACAAAAAAATCATTCTTAACTGCGAGAACAGAAGAATAAAGGCAGAATTTGAATAATGTTAAAAGTAAATCAAAGATTTACCTCTAATATTTTTTGTAATTTAGCCATTCTTAGGAATGGCTGATTTATCTTTAATTACTCCCATAGAATACCTCAAAGGTGTAGGTCCTCAAAAGGCCGATGTACTCAAAAAAGAGTTGCAGCTATTTACTATTGGTGATTTATTGCAATATTATCCATTTCGCTATATTGACCGTACCCAATTTCACAAGATTCGTCAGTTGCATACCGATTTAATTGGTGCGCAGGTTTTAGGCCGATTAATTGAGTTAAAAGAAGTCGGTGAAAAAAGAGCAAAACGACTTGTCGGTATTTTCAAAGATGAAACAGGCTCGATGGAATTGGTTTGGTTTCAAAGCGTCACGTTTATACAGAAAAGCCTAAAAGTTGGGGCTGCTTATATTATCTACGGAAAACCAACGGAATTTAATGGTCAAATTTCCATTACACATCCCGAAATCGAATTGTACAATTCGCAAGAGAAGAAAATCGGTAATCTGACAATGCAGCCCGTCTATTCTTCAACAGAAAAATTGAAGAAATTCAATCTTGACACAAAGGGAATTCAACGATTGCAACAAACGGCACTTGAAACAACATACAGAAGTTTTAGAGAAACATTGCCTGACTATTTGGTCGATAAACACAATCTTTTACCCTATCCAAAAGCTTTACTTTCCATTCATTTTCCACAAAATGTGGATGATTTGAATGCTGCTATTCGAAGAATGAAATTTGAAGAATTATTCTTTATTCAACTTCGATTATTACGCAACAAACAACTAAATACGCAAAAATATAAAGGCCATCGATTCAATAAAGTTGGCGAAAAATTCAATACTTTTTTCAATACCAGATTACCATTTCCACTCACAAATGCACAGAAACGTGTAGTAAAAGAAATTCGTATTGACACCAATACAGGTGCGCAAATGAATCGCTTGGTGCAAGGGGATGTTGGTTCAGGAAAGACTGTTGTCGCGCTGATGAGTATGTTGATTGCAATTGATAACGGCTATCAAGCCTGTATGATGGCACCCACAGAAATTCTAGCTACACAGCATTACAATGGGTTGAAGGAATTGTTAGGTGAGGATATTTGCAATATCAAATTGCTTACGGGGTCGACTTCAACGAAAGAACGTCGAATAATCCACCAGGAACTGGAAGAAGGCACATTAGATATTTTAATTGGAACACATGCGTTGATTGAAGATAAAGTAAAATTCAAGAATATAGGTTTTGTGGTGATCGATGAGCAGCATCGTTTTGGTGTAGAACAGCGCGCAAAATTATGGCGCAAAAACACGATTCCACCACATATGTTGGTGATGACAGCCACGCCGATTCCACGAACTTTGGCGATGACGCTGTACGGGGATTTGGATATTTCTATTATTGACGAATTGCCAGCGGGTCGTAAACCAATTAAAACTGTTCATTTTTTCGAAAATCAGCGACTGCGTGTTTTTGGGTTTATGCGCGAAGAGATTGCCAAAGGTAGACAGGTCTACATCGTTTATCCGTTGATAAAAGAAAGTGAAAAGCTTGATTTATTGAATCTAGAAGCAGGTTTAGAAAGCTTACAAAAGGAATTTCCGCTTCCACAATTTAAAATCAGTATTGTGCATGGCAAAATGCCAGTGAAGGATAAAGATTTTGAAATGCAACGCTTCGTAAAAGGCGAAACGCAGATCATGGTAGCTACAACGGTAATTGAAGTTGGGGTGAATGTTCCGAATGCTTCAGTCATGGTCATTGAGAATTCCGAAAGATTTGGTTTATCACAATTACATCAATTGCGTGGTCGTGTAGGTCGTGGCGCTGAACAGTCGTTTTGTATTTTGATGTCTGGTAATAAGTTGAGCAAAGAAGGCCGTACGCGATTGGAAACCATGGTGCGTACGAATGATGGTTTTGAAATTGCCGAAGTGGACTTAGAATTACGTGGCCCAGGTGATATTTCAGGCACGCAACAATCAGGCGTATTAGACATGAAAATTGCTGATTTGGCTAAAGACCAAAAAATCTTAGCAGAAGCCCGAAATTCTGTTATTGAAATTTTTAAAACTGACTCCAATCTGGCCCTTCCAGAGAATCAAATTTTATTGAATTACTTAAACCAACGCAATCCTGGAATCTCTTGGGATAAGATTTCGTGACATTTCTATTTCAAGCGGCTATTATGGATTTCTTATATTTGTAAGGTATATGCAAAATCCAGATTTAACGAATATTGCGTCCGAGCAAATTCATGACATTTACCAAAAAACGTATAATTTGATTCTCTTTCTCGGTGGATCAGTCAAAGTAACACACGTTTTGACAACAATATCTTTATTGTTAGTTGTTCTTTTAATATTACTGATTGCGGATTTCGTTTTCAGAAAAGTTTTAAAAACTCTTTTTATCAAAATCATTAGCAGTTCCAAAACCATTTGGGATGACAAGCTTTTAGAAAACAAAGTCTTAGATGATTTAAGTCATTTGGTATTAATCGTATTCGCGCAGCAAACCGTTCCGCATTTATTTGTCGGCTTTCATTCTTTTGAGAATATTTTGATAAAATTCTTAGGTGTATTAGTTGTCATCGCTGTTTATAAACTCTCTAATGCTTTACTAAAAACGCTTAGAGACATATTAAAAACCTCAAAAGCTTTTTTTGACAAGCCCCTTGATAGTTATTTACAAGTCATTCAGATTTTCCTAATATTTGTTGTATTCACTGTTTCGTTTTCTATCATTACAGGTAATTCGCCGTGGTCATTTTTGGTTTCATTAGGTGCAGCTTCAGCCATTTTGATGTTGGTTTTCAAGGACACGATTTTAGGTTTTGTAGCAAGTATTCAAGTTTCTGCGAATGATTCTGTGCGCGTGGGGGACTGGATTGAAATGCAAAAATATGGTGCTGATGGCAGTGTTGTTCAAATAAATTTGAATAATGTGAAAGTTCAAAACTTCGACAAAACCATCGTCACACTTCCTACTCATGCCCTGTTAAGTGATTCATTCAAAAATTATCGTGGCATGCAGCAATCTGGCGGCAGACGAATTAAACGCGCAATTTTCATCAAGATATCTTCTATTCGCTATTTGAATACCGATGAAATCGAAGAGTTAAAAAAGATTCATTTACTAAAAGATTTTATAAGTACGCGCGAAGAAGAAATTGAGAAGTACAATGCATTACATGAGGTAGACCAAAGCGTGAAAGTAAATGGACGCAGAATTACGAATATTGGTTTATTTAGGGCATATATCGAAGCTTATTTAAAGAATAATAAGAATATTCACAAGGAATATCCACTAATGGTGCGTCATTTAGCACCAACGGAACATGGATTGCCACTGGAGGTATATGCTTTTACACAAGGCACAGAGTGGTTGTACTTTGAAGGCGTAATGGCGGATTTGTTTGACCATATATTCGCTGCTATCAAATACTTTCACTTGGAGATATTTGAACTTCCAGCTTCGGATGATTTAAGAGCTAGAGTAATGCAATTACCAAATTTCGATAAACATATTATCAACTAAGTTGTTAATATTTAAGATTTATTACGGCAAGGAATAGCGTCTACATTTTTATTTATTGCCATCTAAAAAACTATCTTTGTTTATCATATGTTAGGACAAAAGCGAAATTTTGAGTTCATTGTTCTTATATCAGTTTAAAAAATATTTATGTCGAAAAGATTCAAATTAGTAGATACAGCACCCAAGAAAGAAACAGCAATTTTAGTGTCGGTAATTACGCCTGATGTATCCGATCAAATGGCTCAAGATTACTTGACAGAATTGGAGTTTTTGGTTCAAACTGCAGGTGCGGAAACTGTAAAAGTATTCACGCAAAAATTGCAAAAACCAGAACACGCTACTTTTGTGGGAACAGGAAAATTAGAAGACATCAGGGAATATGCTGAAGCGGAAGAGGTGGATATGGTCATTTTTGACGATGAATTGACACCTTCGCAATTGCGTAATATTGAGCGTGAATTGAAACGTAAAATATTAGACCGCTCGAGTTTAATTTTGGATATTTTCGCGAGCCACGCACAGACAGCACAAGCAAAAACGCAAGTTGAGTTAGCGCAGTTGCAATACTTATACCCAAGATTAACACGTATGTGGACCCACTTGGAACGTCAGCGTGGTGGTATCGGTATGCGCGGTCCTGGTGAATCACAGATTGAGACGGATAGACGTATCATTTTGGATAAGATTTCCTTGCTAAAAGAGAAACTGAAAACCATTGATAAGCAAAACGCAACGCAACGCAAAAATCGTGGCGACATGATTCGTGTTGCCTTGGTTGGTTATACTAACGTCGGAAAATCGACAATTTTGAATATGATTTCAAAGGCTGAGGTTTATATCGAGAACAAACTATTTGCTACGTTAGATACGACAGTTAGAAAAGTAGTAATTGATAATCTTCCTTTTTTACTTTCTGATACTGTAGGTTTTATCCGCAAATTACCTCATCATTTGGTAGAATCTTTTAAATCGACACTAGATGAAGTGCGTGAAGCTGATGTTTTGATTCATGTGGTGGATATTTCACATCCGAATTTTGAGGATCATATTATAGCAGTAAATGAGACTTTGAAAGACATTAATGCGCTTGATAAACCTACTATCACTGTTTTTAATAAGATAGATGCGTTTAAACCAGCGGTCGAAGTCGACGAAAATGGTGAGGAAATAAAAGTGACGTTAGATGATTTTAGAAATTCTTGGATGGCTAAAAATTCGGATCCTGCGATTTTCTTATCTGCTACGAACAAAACCAACATCGAAGAATTTAAAGAAAAGCTTTACGAGATAATCTCTAAAATGCACAATGCACGTTATCCGTATAATAATTTGTTGTATTAGCAATGAACAAAAAAGTACAATTTATAGATTGGGGATTGGTAGATTACCAAGAAGCGTGGGATAGACAAGAGAAGGTATTTTCCGAAACTTTAGCTATAAAACAAGATAATAGAACAAATAATTTACAAAATCCGACACCGAATTATTTAATATTTACGGAGCATCCACATGTGTATACTTTGGGTAAAAGTGGACATGAAGAATATTTACTATTGGATGAAGAAGGATTAAAAGAAAAAGAAGCCAAATTCTACAAAATTAACCGTGGGGGTGATATTACGTATCATGGCCCTGGACAAATTGTAGGTTATCCCATCTTGGATTTAGATAATTTTTTCACAGATATTCATCTTTATCTGCGGACTTTGGAAGAAGCAATAATTTTGACATTAGCAGATTATGGGATTCAATCTGGACGTTATGAAGGTTTTACAGGCGTATGGTTGGATGCGGACAACGATAAAGCACGAAAAATTTGCGCTATGGGTGTACGTGCTTCACGCTGGGTGACTATGCATGGATTTGCTTTTAATGTGAATGCGGATTTAAATTATTTTGGAAATATTATTCCTTGTGGAATTGATGATAAAGACGTCACTTCCATGGAACGCGAATTAGGGAAAAAGCTTGATATGGTAGAAGTGAAAGAAAAGTTAAAGAATCATATTGCTGACCTTTTTCACATGGAACTAGTATAAACCTCTGTTTCACTATAAGTCAAAGTAGTTTGGACATAAATCGATGTTGAAGCTACTTTGATTTCTTTATGTTCAGAAATCTGATAAATTGGAGTTTCTTCAGTACGTGTTGCTATAGAGAACTGTATACCTTCACAATGTGGTCTAAATACAGAATCGACTAATTCTACTGTATTATTTTGTCCTGAAAGATGGCCTAAAATCAAATGTTTCAATCGCGGAGAACGATTCTCAAGTAACAATTCTAAGGCTGTAGTATTCGAAATATGTCCCCAACCGCTACGTATTCTGTTTTTTAAGAAATAAGAATACCGTCCATTTTGTAACATCTCTTCATCAAAATTACTCTCCAACAATAACACATCCGAATGTTGGATAACATGCTTTACATTGTCACAGCCCCTGCCCAAATCCGTCAGAATACTGACATTCACTTCTCCATCTGTTACCACAAAACTGCAAGGCTCTTTAGCGTCATGATATTTAGGAATTCCGATTACAGTTAGTTCACCAATTGACACACGATCATTAGGTTGAATGAAATTAATCAGATGTTCAGGCATATGCAGTTTCGACCCCTCGTAACTTCCCTTTGTAAGATAAACTGGAATCTGAAAACGCTTGCTAAAAACAGATAGACCGCGTATATGGTCGGTATGTTCATGCGTAATGAAAATAGCTTTGATGCTGCATGGGTCAATTCCTAAACGTTCCATGCGAATCAATATATGCTTCGTATTGATCCCAATATCAATTAATACCGCATCGTCGCCTTTAGCGACATAGTAGCAATTCCCATTAGATCCAGAAGCAATTGAGCAGTATTTCATATCGGGAACAAAGGTAAAGAAAAAGCTCTTGCCAAATGAGACAAGAGCTTTGAATTTTTTAAAGAGAGCAAAATTAACATTCTGGCAAGCTCAATGGAACTTTGACCGCTAATCCACCGTCTGCTGTTTCTTTGTATTTCACATTCATGTCTTGGGCTGTTTCCCACATGGTGCTTACGACAGCATCAAGACTCACTTTAGCTTTATCTGGATTCGATTGCAAAGCTAGCTGCGCTGCTGTAATCGCCTTTATTGCCCCCATTGTATTGCGCTCAATACAAGGAACTTGCACCAAACCACCGATTGGATCACAGGTTAATCCAAGGTGATGTTCCATCGCGATTTCTGCAGCCATCAGAACTTGTCTTTGTGAACCGCCTAGACATTCCGTCAATGCGCCTGCGGCCATAGCTGAGGAAACGCCAATTTCAGCCTGACAACCACCCATTGCTGCGGATATCGTCGCACCTTTTTTGAAAATAGAACCTATTTCGGATGCAGTCGCAATGAATTGGATGATCTTATTGTCCTCATAAGCATCATAGAACGCAACGAAATATTGCAACACCGCAGGAATTACGCCAGAAGCACCATTAGTAGGCGCTGTTACCACACGACCAAAAGAAGCATTTTCTTCATTAACAGCCAATGCAAAGCAACTTACGCAATCCAAGATATAACCAAAATCTTTACCTCCAGCACGAATAGCTTCGAGCCACGAATCGTAATCCGAATAAGTCCTGCCTTTTAGCATTCGCTTATTCAATTTCGCTGCTCTTCTTTCGACATTTAAACCTCCAGGCAATATCCCTTCGGTATGACAGCCTTTATAGATACATTCTTTAATGACTTGGAAAATATTTAGAATACCTTTGCGTGTTTCCTCTTCTGGACGCCACGACAATTCATTTTCCATGACCAATTCCGAGATCTTCAGACCTGTGCGCATACATGCACTAATTAATTGCTGCGCTGTATCTATAGGAAAAGGTAATTCTACCTCACTCAACACCGATACTGAATCATTCTCTTGCACAACAAAACCACCACCAATAGAATAATATGTTTCTGAAATAGCTTTCCCATTATTTAGAAAAGCTTGAAAAGTAACGGCATTGGGATGAAAAGGTAAGCTCTGGTCAAATAAAAAAAGTAGTTGTTCCGTAAAGCTAAACGAAATAGTTTTCTTACCACCAATAACCAACGAATTACTGGACTTAATATGCTCGACCTTTGGCAACACCTGATTGACATCAAAAGTAACGGGATCATCTCCGCTCAACCCCAGTAAGATAGCGATATCAGTGCCGTGACCTACTCCAGTTTTCGCAAGAGATCCATACAACAAAACAGTAATTTGGTCGACTTGATCAAGCGCACCCACTTCCTCCAACTTATTGACAAAACGTTGTGCAGCACGCCAAGGCCCCAAGGTATGTGAACTAGAAGGACCTATACCTATTTTGAACATGTCGAAAACAGAAATTTGCTCTGATGCCATAATCAACTGAATTTTTGTATTATATTTTGAAACAAAGTTAGGATTATAAATGACAAAAAAAAGCCAAGCTGATATTTCAACTTGGCTATTATATTTATGATTCTCGTCTAATTATAGCCCTTTACCATAAGTAAAGTTTTTGTCAATCGTAACCGGCAACTTACCTTTTGATTTAATGTCTTTTAAAATCACTTTTACTGCAGCTCTTTGCATGAAAGCTTCATTTTGATACCCCATCACAATTGATGCACTGCGGTCGACATTCACAGAAGTCAACGCATAAGGGTTTGTCAACATTACCGTGATAGTACGACGTCCAGCGATTTTATCGATAAAAGTTCTCACATCATCCGAAAAATCCAACGTAGGTCTTGGACGAGATCTATCATCATGTATAGCCAAAATAATTTGATCGTGGCTTCTTACTTCTTTTACTAAATCTGCTAATTGCGACTCCGTTTCTTTACCAGTAATGTAAATGTTTTTTACATTTGTCAATCTAGAGGCCAAACCTTTTTCAAAGTCTTGTGCTTTATTGATACCCACACTTACTACTACAGTTTCTTTTTTAGAATCAAAAGATTGGATACGGCGATTAGATTTTAATACCGTAACAGAAGCATCTGCCATACGTTGAATCAATGATTTAGTCTCTGGTCTATTCAAATCTTCAAAAACTCTATTTCTACTTGTTGGGGTGTATTTATCTAATCCAAGCCACAATTTAGCGGCTAAAATTCTTTTTACACGCGCATCAATATCTGCTTGTTTCAAACGTCCACTTTGAATTGATTTTTCAACCAACGCAATTGCTCTAGCACTATTTTCTGAAAGTTCTAACAAATCATGTCCAGCTTCAATAGCTAAAATATCGGCCTCTCCATTGGGAAAAAACTTAGTAACACCTTTCATATTCATTGCATCAGTTACAGTCAACCCTTTGAAACCCAACTCATTTCTCAATAAATCAGTAACAACTTTCTTAGAAATAGAAGAAGGTAAATTTGGTGTATTGTCTAAAGCTGGAATATCCATGTGACCAACCATTACCGCTGATGCTCCTTGTTTAATTAACTCTTTGAAAGGATAAATTTCCAATTCATTTAAACGCTGACGTGTAAAACTAAGCTTTGGTAAATCGTAATGTGAGTCAACGTCTGTATCGCCATGACCTGGAAAGTGTTTGATAGATGCCAATACGCCACCATCAATCATACCTTTCATGTAAGCCGCAGATTTTACAGTTACGTTTTCTTTGTTATCACCGAATGAACGAAATCCAATCACAGGATTTTTCGGATTGTTATTGATATCTACTGTTGGTGCGAAATTAAAATGTATGCCTAAGCGTAAGAAATCCTTTGCAGCATCTCTACCCATATCATATATTAGTGAGTTATCTTGCAATGCGCCTAAAGTCATTTGATATGGAAAAGATTGTGTTGAATCTGGTAAACGCATTCCTAATCCCCATTCTCCATCTATAGTAACTAACAAAGGAACTTTAGATACTTTTTGGTAATTATTAATCATATCCAAGTGACGCACTGGACCACCTTGAAATACAACCAATCCTCCAACCTGCTCATTTTTAACGACAGTACCTACTGAATCAATAAATTTTTGACCCAAATTCGTGTGTGCACGCACTAAAAACAATTGACCAATACGTTCTTTTGGAGTTAGACTATTAAATACTGAATCGACCCATTTGTGATTGCTGTTGATAAATTTCACAAAATCAGGTCTTTTCTGCGCCATTGCTCCATATGAAGTAAAAAGAGCTAGCGAAAAAGCTAAAATAGGTTTCAGCATAATGTTTTATTTATAAGTATATATGCACGAAAATATAATAATATTTCGATAATTCAATGTTTATGCAAAATTGTTACAGCAAAACGCACAAAAACGCACTATAGCAATTGATATTTTTGCTCTAAGAGCAAGGCTAAGTCTAAGGAATTTTCGATTTCACCGCAAGCCTCCTTTTTCCACAACATATCGATTACCAATAGCAAATACTGCGCCTCAATTTGGGGATTGGCGTAGCCCAATTCTCTAAAAGCCCGAATAATAATGGAATGTACAGGCTTCATAAATTGTTCATGTTGTGATTTTGAAAATGGGATATGCGATAGACGCTCTTGCAATTTCCAAAACATAGGCTCTTCGGCTACTAATTTGCTGGGTAAGAAAATCATATTTTTCAAAAAGTCCTTTGCACTTTTGTACGTCATCATGCCGCGATGATGTTGTAACACACGGCGGTAACCCGATTTAATAAGTTGCGCCAATAAGGTATCCTTATTCCCGAAATGTTTAAAAATAAGCGCCTCGGAAACACCAGCATTCGCTGCGATTTCTTTTGTAGATGTATCAGCATAACCATTTTTGGCAAACAACACTAAAGACGCCTCCAAAATCTTCTCTTTTCTACTTAACAGGGAACTTTTCATATAAACACGAACAATCAAGCAAATATATCTATTTTGATACAATATTTGAAGTTTAACGACTTTAAACTAATATTGTATCACATACCTAATTTCTACTGTGAAACCCATTATCAAACACCTGCTTATATTTTTGTTTTTAGGACTCGCTTATTCATCTGTTGCGCAACAAAAGATTAGTGGACGTATCGTGAATAGCGCAGATTCAACAGCAATAATGGGGGCTACAGTGCGACTGATTCCAATTAATCACAACTCAGTAATTCAATCCACATCTTCCGATAAATTAGGCAATTTTCTGTTTAACAACTTAAAAACAGGTAGCTACAATGTTAGTATTCAAGCATTGGGATTTCAACAGAAAATAACTCCGCTGCAAATCACTTCTTCGAAAAACGAAACTATAAGTATTCACTTGGAAACAGATAATATTGGTATCGATGAAGTAGTAATTAGTGCATCGCCTGCTGTTATTTTAAAGGGAGATACCATGGAATACGATGCCAACAAATTTGTAGCACGCGAATTTGCTGATGCAGACGAGGTCGTGTCACAAATTCCAGGTGTTTTGATTGATGAAGACGGCAATGTCACAGCACATGGAGAACAGGTAACACGTATAATCATCGATGGAAAAGAATTTTTCAGTTCAGATCCTAAGATTGCTCTTAAAACCCTCCCCGCTGATATCATTGCTAAGATCCAACTGATAGATGAGAAATCGGAGCAAGCTCGATTTTCAGGATTTGACGATGGGAAGAGAAATAAAGTCATAAATATTGTAACCAAACCCGACAAGAAAGTGGGCTTCTTTGGAAAGTCTGCCGTAAGTACAGGCAATAGCGATAAATTTTCTATCAATTCTTCAACAAATAGCTTCAATAAAGACAAGAAATATGCGATTAATCTATTAGCTAATAATATAAATGAAACCAATTTTGGAGAACAAGGTCGAGGTGGCGCAAGAAGAGGTAATAATAATACCGACCGAGGGCTGTCAGACACTTACGCTGGCGCAATTACTTTCAGCAATGTCTATCCAAAAACCAACATGGAATTGAGTTCTGATTATAGTTTCAATTCATCTACTACTGTAACCAATTCCTTATCCAATATTCAATATTTATCAGAAGGACAAGCCAATCAATTCAGAACACAAACCCAGTTATCCGACGCAAATAACACAGAGCATGTACTAAACGGAAGATTAAAATGGCAAATCGATTCCACCAATAGGTTTGACTTCACTCCAAATATTCGATATTCATATAGCAAACGCGAGAGCGCCACAGATTTTAACACGATCAATGTGAGCGAAAGCCCAATTAATAAATCCGTCCGATCTTCTGATGGTGATAATAATAATTTGAGTTACGGTGGATCTTTCACCTATATGCTGAAATTTAAAAAACAAGGCAGAACAGTATCAGTCAATGCCAGCGCAAATAAAAATTCCAATGATGCTCATGCATTAAATCTAGCCGTAACCGAATATTACAGAAATGCACTTTTGAACAGAATTGACACAAACAATAACACCAGTTCAACAAATGGGTATGGTTCAGGAATAAATAGCAGAATATCATTTACAGAAAGTATATCTCAATACAGTAGATTACAGGCGCAATATAATTTTCGAAATAATGCCTCTTATTCCAATAGGGAAACGTATGATTTTCTGGCAGAAACAGGGCAATCGGGAGAATTGAGAGATCGTCTATCCAATGAATTTCGTAATGATTTCAATTACCAAAGCGCTGGGATGTCTTACATATATGCACTCAAAGATTCCATTAGATTTCAGGTTGGCTTTCAATATCAGCATGGCGTACGCAAAAACGATAGAATAGTTCCTATTAACCTAAAGACTGTAGCAGATTTCTACAGCTTTCTCCCAGATCTATCCGCAAAATATAAGTTTTCACGAACGAAGGATTTAGAATTCAATTACAATACGCAAACCAATACGCCATCAATTAATCAAATACAAGATTTCATCAATAACCAAAACGAATTGCGTATCACCAATGGTAATCCAAATTTAAATCAAGAATACGCGCATAACGTACGATTACAATACAAAGATGTAAATAGAAAAACAGGTAGATCATTGACGACCAATGTGAACTTTGAATATACTCAAGACAAGATTATAAATAGCATATTACAAACAGATAGTAGTATTTTTCTTTTTGAAGATGTTCGACTTGGCGCAGGTGGCCAGTATATCCGACCTATCAATGCGGATGGAGCATACGCTGTTAGACTTAATAATAGTTACGGCGCTCCTATAGAGAAATTAAAAATTAACATCAATCTAAATACAAGGTTATATCTAAACAACGAATTGGCTGAAATCAATGATTTACCGATCAAAAATAAGACATTTGGATATGGACAAAGTGTTGGGTTGAATTCAAAGTTTTCAAAGAGATATATTATCGGATTATCCTACCATATTGATGGGCGTGAGACATCAAATATCATGACACAGACAGCACGTTATCATGTTCTAAATCAACGTTTGAGTAATAATATTTCGATTGAACCAATCAAAAACATAGTTTTCACGAGTAATCTTATGTACTTAAACAACGGTGGAATATTGGATTACCCGAATATCGAAACTATGATATGGAACGCTTCAATTGGGAAAAAACTATTTAAAAACAACAATGGTGAAATAACCTTGAAAGGTTTTGATTTACTCAATAAAGCACAAAATATTAGTCGACGTGTTACGGAAAATAATATCTCTGATGTGTCCTCAAACACGTTGAACCGCTATTTCCTGTTATCATTTACTTACAATTTAAGAAAGTTTGGTACTACTAATATATTTAAATAAATAGTCCTCCTTTTTGTAAAAACGATTCCTTCTTTCTCATATAAGCTTCCTTATCGATAGCCTTTGTTCCTTTTGAAATAATAGCTGTCTTATATCCTAAATCTAAAGCATCCATCGCGGTGAAGTAAACACAAAAATCTGCAGCCAGTCCGCAGACATGCACTTCCGAAACTTTTTTATCCTGCAAATACCCATGCAAACCAGTATTTCTGATTCGTTGGTTATCAAAAAAACCGCTATAGCTATCTGCTTTTTTATCTAACCCTTTTCGAAATATAGCATGAATTGAATTTGCAGCTAATTCTTTCGACAATTCAGCACCTTTAGTTCCCTGTACACAATGATTTGGCCACAGCGTTTGAGGATAGCCGTTCCATTCGATAACATCAAATATTTGGTGTCCCGCGTGCATAGCAGCAAAACTTTTGTGATCAGCGGGGTGCCAATCTTGCGTTGCTACAACGAGTTCGTAATTAGGAATTATTCTATTTATTAAAGGAATTATTTCGTCCCCATTCGAAACTTCTAAAGCACCACCTGGTAAGAAATCATTTTGAACATCGACTATAATTAGAGCTTTCATATGGTAAATTTTAAAATAAATATATAAACTTTAATTAGCTTCTTATGTCTATTTTAGCTTTATGACAATGTAGCAAACTAACTTATATTAACGTGTTATTAAGGTGCTTTTTATGGTTTTTCGAATCAGTAAAACAAAATTAAATTATTAGATTTGCACCTCGTATCTATATAGCGTAGATATTTAACATATTATAACACATTTAACAGTAGGTAATACTTACATTTGCATGTCAACTAATATATATGAGTCAATTTTTACAATTTAAATATTTTAATTTTCTGTCTATTTTTTCTGCATTACTTCTTTTGGGTAGTTGTAATAAAGAGATTAGTATTTCTCTAGATGAAATAGACGAAAACATTGCTGTAACTTTCATTGACTCTTTCACTGTTAGTACATCTGCTTATCAGCTAAACTATATGCCTGCCGCGGCTACTGGAACGGTGTTGGTGGGTAAGGTTAACATCAATGATTTGGGATCGGTAAAATCATCTTCATATTTAAAGCTGTCACTTGATTCATACACCGATAATATTCCAGAGAACGCTGTGTTTGATTCCGTAAATGTTGTATTGAAGCCAAATGCTGCAAAATATTATTATGGTGATACTACGCAAAATCAACAAATTTCTATTCATAAAGTAACACAAGAAATTGTCACTGAAAATATTCTAACCTCAATTGATAGCTATAATGCGCCAATTTATGTAACTGGACCTACCATTTTTGGAGACAAGAAATTCAATTACGAATCAAATGCACTGGGTACAACGACATTCAAACCTTATGTTCGTTCAATGGATACACTAAGTGTAAGAATTGATGACTCTTTTGGTAAAGATATTTTTGATAAAATCAACACCAACGACTTTAATGTTAATAACCTAGAAGCTTTTCAAAGCTATTTAAAAGGTATTGTTATAGTCCCAGGGGAGAACAATACAGCAGTGATTGGATTTAATGATACTTTGAATATTCAAATCAATTATTCATACATTGGTTCTGATGGATTTAAAGTAACAGGTAAAAAAGTTATTGTAAATAGCTCTCCTAATTTTCAATTCAATAACATTGAATTCGATCGTTCGGGAACGCCATTCGCTAATTTAAATGCTAATAATAGAGAATTGACATATGAGCAAACGGACAAAAAAGCTTACATTCAATCTGGCTCTGGTCTAGTAACAAAAATAAAAATACCATCGCTTAGAGAGTTTATGAGTAATGAAAACATAAGCGTTAATAAGGCAGAATTATTTGTTGAGACAGAATCCCTAAATTATGGGCCGTATTACGCTCCTTCGAGCTTAATGTTGATGGTGACTAACAAAAATGGCTTACCAGTTAATTTTGTTCCAACACCATTTACCACAACTATTCAACAGTCTGGATATATCGCAGGAAATGATGTGGGTGAAAATGGAAAATATGTATTTAACTTAATTGACTATTTGAAGAATATAAATTCAAATCAATATATTGATACTGACTTATTAATAACAACTGTATCTCCAAGCATATTTAGCACTGTCAATACGGCTAAAATCGCAAAGGAAAATGGAAAACCAAAGATTAAATTAAACATTGTATATACTAAATTCAAATAATTTATGAATAAGAAAAATTGGCTATGTATTGTTTTAGCCTGTGCTTTTACACTTTCAGCATTTAATTCTTGTAAAAAAGACGAAGACAACGATAACACTACTGACAACGGTCCTACTGAATGGGTTAGAGCATCTGCTTTCGATGGTGACCCAAGAAGTAATGCTGCTTCATTTCAGATTGATAATAAAGGATTTTTAGCAACTGGTATTTTAACAACAAATGAAAGAACGAAAGATGCATGGTCTTTCGAAAACAATGTTTGGAAACGTATTGCAGATTTCCCTGGTGCTGCTCGTAATGGTGCAGTAGGTTTTGCTATTGGTGAAAACGGTTATGTAGGATTGGGTTATGATGGAACAGAAGTATTGAAAGATTTTTATAAATACAATCCTTCAACAAATACTTGGACTCAAATTGCTTCATTGCCAGCTAATGCTGAAGCGCGCTATGGTGCTGTTGCATTTACATTAGGAAACCAAGCTTACGTTGGATTAGGTGCCACTAAAACTCAAAAAACATTAAAAGATTTTTGGAAGTATGATGCTACTACTGACAAATGGGAACCTGTAGGATCAGAGTTCAAACAAAAACGTGTAAACGCTTTTGCATTTGTTATCGGAAATAAAGCTTATGTAGGTGGTGGTTTTGATAATAACCAATATCCTGAAGACTTCTATTCTTTTGATGGCACAAAATGGAGCGATGAAGCGCCACTAAAAGATACTGACAACACGTATGATTTAACACGTCAAGGTGCTTCTGCATTTGTAATTGGTAATTTTGGATATGTTGTAGGTGGCAAAAAGAATGCTTCTTTGAACACTGTATGGAAATATGATCCTGCAGCTAGAAAATGGGAAAGTAAACACCAAGCTCTTCCGCAAAACGCTAGAGATGGTGCTGTAACTTATTCGATTGGCGGTAAAGGATATTTAGCAACTGGTGCTAATGGTTCAATGAAATTTGACGACAACTGGGTATTTACACCAGTTAGATAATCTATAAGATTTAAGAATTTGAAAAGGCTCTGCATGTAGTTGCAAAGCCTTTTTTTGGTTATTATATTTAAAAAAAATGAGGCCGTCTCAAAATAATTGAGGCGGCCTTTTTTAGTTTGACAGGAATTTGTCAGTGTTTAGCCACTGTGTGAGCTACAAGTTCATAATATTTCAATATTTTGTTTAAAACGATGAAAAAGCGGTCTTTTTAGGCCGCTTTCTTTCTTAAATTCTGTGCAATTGCCAATAATCCCCATTCTATGGACAC
>NZ_VIQM01000015.1 GCF_008520265.1 Sphingobacterium cavernae | reverse complement strand
GGTGCAAATTTTTGAAGTAGACAATGCGGAAGATACATTTTTGTACCGAGACGAGATCAATACATTAATTTTTTCATTAAGAATGAAAGATTTTGCCATCATTGCTACAATGCAAGACAATGGTACAAATGCAATATTTCACGAGGAAGTATTAGCTAAAGTGGGTGGTAAAAAATTGCATCCGATTCAATTTGAAGAGATTTGTGCGCGTTATTTCTATTCGGCTTATTTATTCAATCGCTTGCCAGAATATACCTACATGGAAACCCCTCAGAAAGTTTATGTAGAGCCTATGCCATTGAACGATTGGACACTCAAACCAATCTTCGACAATTGGGTAGTGAAAACCTATGGACAGGTGTTGGAGAACTTTTGGAAGCCTTGGGGATTCTTATTGTTCGAAATTATTCAAAATCCTGAAAAACCAATGTCTTTTATCGAGGATGAAAAAGGAAATTTCAGGGAAAATATTGATTTGGCAAGAAACTAGATTTATCTTTTCTTACGTTTTGAATAATTATGTCTAGGAGCGTATGCGGAAGGTTTTTTATTAGCCTCGGCAATTTCTTGCCTTTTTGCTAGATTGTTGTAATAAACTATTAATGCAGATGGACCTAAAACTGGCACAGTTAGTGCAACAAAAGTTAATATCAGCTGACCACCAGTTGCATTTTTAGTTTTGAATAAACGAAAAAGCATGATTCCTGTAAGTGCCAAATGAATCAACAATACAATGTTTACGAGAAGTCTTTT
>NZ_VIQM01000014.1 GCF_008520265.1 Sphingobacterium cavernae | reverse complement strand
CAACGTTCCAAAACGGTTAAAGAATGGAGTTACAGCAAGTACGATGCCTTTGGAAGGGTGGCGGAGACGGGTATTTATACCAATAACTCATTAACCACTCAGGACTCGGCCCAAACAGCAGTTAATGCTGTTGTCCAATATTGGGAGACTAGAGGGCAATCGCTGAATTACAGTAATGTAGCTTTTCCCACTAGCTCTAAAATTCCTTTATTAATCAACTATTATGATAATTATAGCTTTGATGGTGCAACCACACTTCCTGAAGTGGGTATCAGCAAATCCGATAAAGTTAAAACATTACTGACAGGCACAAAAGTATTCAAAGACGACGGGAGTGCTCCATTACTAACTGTTAATTATTACGACGATAGAGCCCGGCTGATTCAATCGGCTAGTCAAAACCATCTAAATACAAGCACACCTGGCACAGACTATGTTACCAATACGTATTCTTTTGTAGGGGAACTCTTAACCAGTAAGCGTGAACACAAAGCCTCTGCAAGTGGGGCTGTGACGACACTGTTTACCAAGAATGAATACGATCACGTAGGAAGGCTCAAGGATGTAAAGCACAAAGTAAATGCTCAGGATACCGTCATTATAGCACGTCATGAGTACAATGAAATAGGACAGTTGAAAACTAAAAGGCAGCATCTTGAAAAAAATCAAACTGTCTTTATCAACAATACCGACTATACCTACAACGAACGAGGCTGGTCTACGAAAGCCGTATCGCCATATTTTACCTATGAG
>NZ_VIQM01000016.1 GCF_008520265.1 Sphingobacterium cavernae | reverse complement strand
CACCGCTACGTAACTGTTCTAGGGCTAGGTCCTTCATGGACTCAAAATCAAAATCGCTTTCCTTAATACTCATAATTACTATGTCAAAAATAATACTTCTGTTTATTATCCTTGACACAGTTTATTTTACAGTCTCTGAGAGTGAATTAGAAGCCTACTTAAAGGCTGGTAGAAAATTATCCAATGATCAAATTGATCAATTATCCGATTTGTATTTAAAAAAATAAAGCAAACACTTGCACGTGTTTGCTTTGAAATTCTTTTGACTCGAAAGTCTTGCCTTTATTTATATCTCTAAGCAAAGGTAAGGTTTTCAGTCTTTTAAAGCAATATTATTATGAATAAAACCTTTAAATACCCTTTTATAAGGGTTAGAACAACCTACTATAAAATTATTAAGAAACCTTTGCTATCTGGCGATTTTATTGAAATATTAGTTCCCTGGTCTTTAGATGTAATAAAACAAGATTATGGGAGGAAATGGGTAGAGGTATTCGATGAGATACCAAAATATGATGGATTCTGCAATATTCCTTCACATATCAACTATCAGCGTTCGTTTAATGGTTTCTATAATCAATATGAACCTTTAAATCATAAGCCTAAAGAAGGTGATTTTTCCAATATCTATAGTTTTTTGGAACATATTTTTGAAGAACATTTGAAGTATGGATTGGACTATTTAACCATTCTTTTTCAGTATCCTAATGAGCGTCTTCCAATTCTTTGTTTATTAAGCAAAGAAAGAGGTACTGGTAAAACAACACTTTTGGCAGTGCTTAAAGAAATATTTGGGTTTAATATGACCTATAATAACAATGAAGATTTCCGATCAAACTTCAATGACTCTTGGGTTTCTAAATTGATAATAGCTGTAGATGAAGTATTGCTCGATAGAAGAGAAGATTCAGAAAAGCTTAAAAATCTTTCTACAGCAAAAGCTTATAAAGTTGAGTCTAAGGGTGTAGATAGGACTGAAGTGGAGTTTTTTGGCAAGTTCATTCTTTGTTCGAATAACGAGGATGATTTCGTGGCTATCGATCCACTTGAAACTCGTTACTGGATAAGAAAAATTAAACCTTTAGAAAAATCAGATCCTTTTTTACTTGATAAGATGATTGCCGAAGTGCCTGCATTTATGTATTTCCTTCAGAATAGAAAAATAAATTATAAGAAGCAAGGCAGAATGTGGTTTAAGCCTGAAGATTTGGTAACAGATGCTCTACTCCGAATCAAAGGTAGGTTCCGCAATAAGAACGAGATGGAGCTCTTGAATATAATTTCTGAAATAATGGATTCTTATAATTTGGAAGAGTTTCATTTTACAAATAAGGATGCAATAGAATTGCTACGGAGTAATAACATAAAACTCACCAGAGGTGATATAAAAAGGATCATAGATAATTGGAAGATTCCCTTGTCGGATAACACTTTTAATTACACAACTTATAAGTATGATTCCTCAGGAATAATTTATCAGGCTCACCTCAAAGGAAGGTATTATACCATAAAAGGTTGCGAGTTGCGTAAAATATTGATGATTTGATGATTTTTATAATTAATGTATTGATTTATAGTTTTTTATATCGTCATCAAACTATCATCAAAGTATCATCAATCATCAAACTATACAGGTTTAATCGTCATCAATCATCAAGTATCATCAAAAAATGATGGTTTGATGACGATTTGATGATGTTTTAATTAATTGTTGTTCAGTTTGTTATGTTTGGTTGTCATCAAATCATCAAACTTTTTAGAAAAAATGACCCAAAATAAGGGTATTAGAATTAAATATCATGAATTGCTCAATTGCTAATACAAGAATATCTCTACTTTCAATACTCCACAAACAAGGATACAAAGAGTCTTATTCGAGAAATAATAAAGGCAAAAAATGCCATTGGTTTATAAGTCCGTTTAGAGAAGAACGGACAGCTAGTTTTGTCGTGAATGAGGATGACAACACATACAAGGATTGGGGGACAGGAGAGTCAGGTAATGTTGTAGATTACATGGTTCGATATTATCGCTGTTCAGTTCAGCATGCTTTGTCATTACTGGATTCCTTTAATCTATGTTTTTCTTTTGTTAAGCAAAAAAAAGAACATACTCAGCTTTCTAAAAAAGAAGACCAAGATCGTTATGAAATCTTAGCTATTAAAAAAGTCCAAAACCCTAATCTCATAAAATATCTGAATCGTAGAAAGATCGATGAGCGATACTGGAAGTATCTCTTTGAAGTACATTTTAAGTTAAAAGGTAAGGTTTACTATGCTGTCGGTTTTGAGAATGACAGTCAAGGTTACGAGTTGAGTTGGGAGTATTGGAATAAAGCTAAACAAGGCTTTGTTCGGAACAAAATGTGTCTTGTGGCTAAAGATTTCACTCATATAAAGAATGGTTGTTCTAGCGTCGCTATTCTCGAAGGCTGGAGTGATTTTTTGGCTTTATTAAGCCTTTACCCAAAAATGGAATTTAAGAATGATTTTATCATCATGAATTCAGTCTCTACAAAGGATAAAGTTTTAGAGATTTTGGCTCGTAGTTTATTCGAAACGATCTATTGTGCAACTGATAATGATCCTGCTGGAGAAGAGGTTTTGAATACATTAATGAATAAATATCCTGATAAAGTAATCCCATTAAATGGATTCTATAAAGACTATAAAGATATAGGGGATTACTTACTAAATAAGAAATAGCTTGAAGGAAAGCAAGCCATGTTCAGAGTCCCTCTTGAACGCTTGCTTTAATGATTGCACTTTGTTTAATCACTATAAATATGAAAAGAAAATTGCTTAGTAAAGAAGAAAAACGAGTCTTCGAGGTGAAGGTTCGATTAAATGTTATGGAAAAAAAGAAGTTGGATTTAATGGTGAAAATTTCTGGAAAGAATAGCGCGGAAATAATCAGATCACTGCTTATGAAAGCTACGGTTCCAGAAGCGCCAAAACCTATTTTAGATGTTCAAACATACCAACAATTAAGACGTATTGGCGTGAATTACAATCAATATGTAAAAGCTATAAATCAAAGTAGAATTTCAGCGATTGATAAGTCCATCATGACTGAATTGTATGCAATCCTGCAAATGGTAAAATCTAAAATATACAGTATATGATAGCAATGCAAAAGGTACACAGTTTCGCGACAGCTTTGGATTATAATGATAGCAAACTGCACCTAAAGGATGAATTCCAACGAGCGGAAGTCTTGGATCATAATTTTCTGGAATATAATAAGGAGGAGATTTTGAGAGATATAAAAATGTTGAATCAGCGTAATACCAGTCTTGTTTATGATGGTTACCACGTGGCATTAAGCTTTTCTGAAAAGGATAATCATCTTACTAATGCCGATTTGATAGCTATTGCTGATGCGTATAAGAAGGGAATGGGCTTTAGTGATGATCATTTGTTTGTACTATACAAACATAATGATGGCGAGGATCACGAACATATTCATGTCCATCTGTTGCTTCATCGCTTGTCTATTGATGAGCATGGGAAAGCTAGGGTTGTATCGGATTCTAATAATTTTCAACGAAGTGAGGTTGTATGTAGAGATTTAGAAGTGCGCTTCAATTTAGAAAAGGTAAGACCTTCTAAAGAAGCTTTAGATAGAGCGCCAACAAAAGATGAGCTCGAGATGATTCAGCGTACAGGAGTCGTTTCTGAACGTTTAATAATGCAAGCAAAAGTTAAAGAAGCTTTATCTAAATCTAATGATATTCAATCTTTTATTGGTAATTGTAAAGCGCAGTCTATTTATCTTTTATTCAATCAGTCAGAGACAACTGGAAGAGTCTCAGGAGTTACTTATATAAATGCAGAAAGTGGATTCATAGCCACTGGACAAAAATTAGGTAATCAATATAAATGGAATAATTTATCAAAAACACTTAATTATGGCAAACAAAGCAGAGATGGCGAAACAGTTCGCGAATCAACAAGCGAAACACGATTTAGATTTAAAGAATTATTGGGAAGAAGAACAAACGAAAATTCACTCCAGAGTTCAAATTCTAGAGAAAAAACTAGATCTGATTTTAAAAAATCAAGAAGTGAACAATCCTCAGCTTATGATGGACAACAGCAAGAAAACAGAGGTCGATCTAAGCCCAATTCTAGCTCAAAATCAGGAGATCAAGAAACAATACAAGAAGTTGACGAATCTATTTCTAATCAGTCATCTAGCCGTTCAAGTACCGTTGTTAGCACTATTAGCGGCTTACTTAATACATTTGGCTCTCAAGTAGGCGAAGATGAAGAAGCTATTCAAAAGCGTCGCAGAAAACGACGTTAGCAAGGGTAAAGCCTCATAAACAGCTGATTTATGAGGCTTCTTTATAAATAAAACAGTATATTGGTTGGTCTAAATATCAATTTAAGCTTGATTATGAAGGAATTTAAAGTCACAAAACAAACTCAAAAAATTGCGTTGAAAGATTTTTTAAACGCAACAATTTTTTATTTATGTTTTATTGTATTTCTTTTAATAATCCTTTTATTATATACTGATCTTAATACTAAAGACTTAATTATAGTTCTATTATGTGGTTTAATTCCATATTTATTTTTTTATTTATATCCTGTATTGACTATACATTTGAACTATTTAAAAAATGCTGTTTACCAGTCTGTTGTGTTGTCACAGAATCAGATTAAATTAGATAATACTACTTACGTGTCAAAAAATATTAATAAAATAGATGTTTACGCTTCATATAGCTATTTTGCTGGGGGTAGCGGAACCTATTATACCGCACATGAGGTTACTTATTATAGAATTGCGTTTAATTTAGATAATGGTGAAAGGATCCATTTATCTTCATTATATGGACAGGATCTATATCTATCTCTTAAAGAATGTTTTGTTAACGCCCCTATTATAGAGCATAAATTGTTGTTTGTTCCAAAATATTTGATTTTTAAATAATCGTAGATTTTTTCGTTGAAAAGCCTCATAAATAACTAATTTATGAGGCTTTTCTATAATTATATAATGTGATAATGCTATAATTATATAATTTGATAATGCTATAATTATATAATGTGATAATGCTATAATTATATAATTTGATAATGCTATAATTATATAATGTGATAATGCTATAATTATATAATGTAATAATGCTATAATTATATAATGTGATAATTATATCATTTTAATTAGCTATGATTTGTGTAGGGTTTGTAACATCTAAAATCAATGATTTAGCGGCATAATCATTTGGCTCATACACAAGTGATTTAGTAGCCGTCTTTTTGCCGTCTACATAAAATTCATACGTCACTGTTAGGGGATTAGCATTTTCTTTCAAATTGGTAAACGCCGATGAAATAGTGAATGTACTTACAGCAACGGAAGTTTTAATGCTTGATGTAGCACTAGGGATCGGGGATAGGTTGGCTTGATGTATTATGCTAGCTTCATGAAATATCGATAAAGTAGAATTTATACCTACAAATTTGAAATCATTTTTCAGACTAGCATCTCCACTTGCTACTTGTAAGCCTAAATTGGCTGCATAATCAGCATAGTTGGAGCCGTAATTAATTTTTACTTCTACGGTCTTTTTAGAAGATTGATTCGGGACAGAGGTATCATTGTCGCTCTTGCTACAAGAAAAGCTGAAAAGTGCGATCAGAAGGAATGAAATTTTGATAATTGTTCTCATGATTTAATAGTATTATGTGATTAAAATTTGTGTTTAATGTCAGCCAAGTTGTAATAAAAATACTCTTGACAACTTCGCAAAATGTAGCGTTTGATATAATGCGTGAAGTAGGATTCTGATAACTCTACAGGATTGAAGTCTTTTAAATTTGGCTTATTTTCAGGAAGGTTGTACTTCTCAATATTCGATAACATTACGTTTCGTAAATAGGTGTTTGCACTTTTGGTAGTTGCACTATATTTAGCTTTGTAATTTAACAGTGATTGTATACCATAATAAATTAGTCTATAAGCTTTTGATAAGCTGTAGTGATTAAATAGTTCATCTGAAATTAATTCTAAATTTTGTTTAATAAGATCGAAATTTGCATAGTTTCTGGTGCTATATTCAAAGTAGTTGCTTATACTTTCTTGATAGCATTCTTTCCAAAATATCTCACGTTGAGCAGCTGTGTAATCTTTTTTAACAAGATAATTGAAGATTTCTCCTACAGTCAAAGTAGTACCATCTTTCGCTAAATTGAGTTCCATTGGCAATTGGCCATACTAAGTTTAGGTTGAAAAAGACCTAAATCACCGTAATGGTCGAGTGAGGTTGAATATTCGACTTCTTTTTCTGGTATAAGAATCTTTTTGTCAATAAACGACTTAGTAAATTTAAAGATCTCCGTAGGAAGTTGGCGTACACCGAAATTTACTTCAATTAGTCGAGCATTTATGAAATTGAAGGATTTTGATTCTTTATTAAAGTATTCGTGAATAAGTATAACTAATTGAACTTCTTCATAAATATTAAGATTACTTAATTCTATAGATGAGTTGTAAGTTTTGTCATAATAACTATCCCAAGTTTTATAAAAATGCATTTTTCTAGCTTCAAGCTCATTTTTTCTTTTTAAAATGCAAGTTTTACATAAACAATCAGGTGTTTCATCATGTCTACAAGCTGGACAATAAATGAGTTCTGCAGCGAATGATGTTCTGCCTTTTGTTTTTCTGTACAAAGGTTTACCACAGTCACAAATATCATCGGTGATCACATAAGGCAGAAACATATAAAGATTGTTGTTAATCTTAATATCTGGGAATGTTTCTTTAATCAAGCCAACCGAAGTTCCATCTTCATACATCGTTAAAATCTGATTTACTATGGACTCATCAGCTGAAATTAAGGGGGAACTTTTAGAACTGTAATAAAATCTTTCTTGTGCCATTTTAAGTTTATTTTGAGAAATAAAGAAAGGCGTGAAACTAAGATCAATCCAAGACTGAGGCTTGCGACGGCCTGACAACCAGAAAGACTTAGCCCACGCCCAATATCAGGCACGGGCGTAAGTCTATCGAAAGTTGGTTGTCAAATGAAGGTCGCAATTTCAGTCTAACCAATACGATAGCTTACGCTTATTCGTTTAATAAATTATTACAGTAAAGATAAGCATTTATGACTTTTACATAAAACTTTATTAATTTATTATCGTTAATCAAAGATATAGCCTTTATGTATATACCTTTTGTTCAAATAACTATTTCATTATTC
Organism: Sphingobacterium cavernae; assembly: GCF_008520265.1. Lineage (GTDB taxonomy): Bacteria > Bacteroidota > Bacteroidia > Sphingobacteriales > Sphingobacteriaceae > Sphingobacterium > Sphingobacterium cavernae. Next base: position 75,536 of record NZ_VIQM01000016.1, on the reverse strand, counting down.
GAAGAGCTAATCGAGAGGGGATATAAATATTTCATTCTACAACGGTTTGAATGGGTTGCAGTTGAACATGGTAAAGGTTTCCATTTATCTGCATATTCAGATCAAGAAGAAGCTAATACACACGCCTATGAATTGGATGCAAAAGAAGGTAAGCTATTGCAAATGCCTCAAGATTACGAGAAAATTATAATACTATTGGAGGTGAATTCGGGTTATAGAATCTTTTTGGATAGATTTAAAGATGCTGATTGGGAGAAAAGAATGTTGCGATTATTTAAAAATAACATTGTTAATTATTTAAGATTCAATACTCGATTAAAGCGTAAAGACCCAGTTGAAATACTATTTACTCTTGAATATGGCAGAGTGTGGGCTATCATTGAAAGTGGAGGAGTACGCAAAAAAGTAAAGGCGTACGAAATAATCAAATAATATGTATCTTTCATCATTGTAAACTATAAATTATGTGTTGGGATATTTCATTACATACTGATATTGAGTTAGTAAAAAACTCTTATCCAAAGATTAGAGATGAACGTAAGAAAAAAGATTATGATTATACCTATTTTGAAAATGTACAAGCTATAACTTTTCCTAAATACCCTATTATTTATAAGGATAAAGGTGAAGAAGGACTTGGTTTAATTGAAATGGAATGGGGAGTGCTACCAACCTATATTGATGATCCAAAATTCCAAACAGATAGACGTCGTAATATGGTCAATGTTCGTAGTGAGCGAATTTTATCGGATAAAAAGTCTTATTGGTTTCGATTACGAAATCAACGTTGTTTAATCCCTGTATCTGGAACATTTGAACATAGGAAGATTAATGGTTGGAAGAAAAAAGTGCCTTATTATATCTCGGAGAAAGGACGTGATTTATTTTATATCCCAGGATTATACCAATGGCATGAAACGGTTGATGAAGATGGCGTTGTAGAGCGAGTTGGAAGCTTTGGAATGTTAACACGGGAGGCAAATGATGTAATGGCGAATATTCATAATGATGGTCCAAATAAACATAGAATGCCTTTATTTCTTCCCGAAGATTTAGAAAGGGAATGGTTATCTGATCTATCAGATGAAGAAATGTTACCTATTTTCAATTTTGAAATGGACAGTAAAGACTTAATTTATCATCCTGTATATACTTTGAGGGGTTACCCAAATAGACCAGACGACAAACCAAGATACGAAGAGTTCAAATGGGAGGGTTTGCCAACATTAGGTAATGATACTCCAAAAGAAAATACGCTATTTTAGAATAATTATAGAATTCTTTAAAGCTAATGAATTAGCGAATTCGATAGCATCCTCAATAGAAATCAATTCATCTTCCATTAAGGGCGTGTCTGATATTTTTTCAGGCAATTGCTTTATTGGAGAAAATGCAGCTTTATCGTGTTTTCTAAATAAATACCTAAAGCCATCTTGTTTTAGTTGATTCAATAAATCTATATTCATAGTCGATTATTAAACAATAAATTATAATTATGGTTTCTTAAAATTTCAAATTTTGACATTTAATTTGCTAATATTTTTAGTAAAATTGCAAAATGAAAGTTGAGATATTTAATCCAGAAAACGAATTGGCATTAAGTCTACCATTTGTAATCAATGGTATCAGTGCAGGTTTTCCAAGCCCTGCTCTTGATTTTGAAGATTCTCGTATTGATTTAAACAAAGAATTAATCAAACATCCACTTTCGACTTATTATGGACGTGTAAAAGGCATGTCTTTAAAGAATGCAGGGATAGAAGATGGGGATATTATGGTTATTGACAAATCCCTACCTCCAACGCACGGGAAAATAGCTGTATGTTTTCTTGATGGGGAATTTACAGCTAAGCGTATTTTAATTGAGAATGATAGAGTTATCTTGATGCCTGAAAATGATGATTATAAGCCTATAATCGTCACTAAAGAAAATGATTTTGTGGTTTGGGGTATAGTGGTATATGTAATTAAAGCAGTTTGATGATGTATGCTTTAATAGATTGTAACAATTTCTATGCATCGTGTGAGCGTGTTTTTCGGCCTGATTTGAATGGTAAGCCTATTGTTGTATTATCCAATAATGATGGTTGTGTAATTGCTCGAAGCAATGAGGCAAAGGCTTGTGGAATTCCTATGGGGGCATTTGCTTTTCAATATAAAGAAGTCTTTGAAAAGAATAATGTGCAAGTATTTTCAGCAAACTTTACTTTATACGGTGATATGAGTAATAGAATCATGAGCATATTAGGTAATTATAGCTGTGAACAGGAAATATACAGTATTGATGAATGTTTTTTAAAACTGGAGGGCTATGATTTCTTTAATCTCAAAGATTATGGTAAGCAAATGCGTACAGAGGTTTTTAAAGCTACAGGCATTCCAATTTCCGTTGGTATAGCTCCAACAAAAGCATTGGCTAAAGTTGCTAATCGAGTAGCAAAGAAATATCCGAAAGAATCTCAAGGTGTTCACATCATTAAAACTCAAGAGCAGATAAATAAAACGCTTAAATGGTTAGATATTGAAGATGTATGGGGGATAGGTCGTAAACATGCTTTAAGGTTATACAAATTGGGTATTGACACGGCTTATGACTTTGTACAAATGGATGATGCTTGGGTAAAAAAGAATTTATCTATAGTTGGATTACGTTTGAAAAGAGACTTATCAGGAATTGAGACCCTAGATTTGGAAGAAGTGCAAGACAAAAAGAATATTGCTACTACACGAAGTTTTGATGTTATGGTAGAGAAATTTGACGACCTCAAGCAACGTGTGATTAATTTCGCTGTCATATGTGGGGAGAAATTAAGGAAACAACATTCGCATTGTAAATCCTTACAAGTTTTTGTGATGACTAATCCTTTTCGAGAAAATCAGAAACAATATTACAACAGCATTAATATCGATTTACCATTTTCAACGAATTCGAGTATTGATTTAGCGCATTATGCAGGTGTTGCTCTAAAAAGAATTTACAAGCCTGGATATTTATATAAAAAAGCAGGTGTTATTGTACATGACCTTTCTCCAGAATTGGTAGAGCAAGAAACATTATTCGATAAAAGAGATAAACGTCACGATCCACTCATGCATGTTTTGGACAATTTAAACAAAAAATACGGAACTAATACGGTACGTCTAGGTATTCAAGATAAGCAAAAATGGAAGATGCGTCAAGATCTTCTTTCACCAAAATATACTACTGATATGAAGGATATTATTACGATTAGGGTGTGACATTTTTTGAAAATAAAAAAAATTCTATCTTTAGGGCATAATTCAATCATCAAGAGTACAATTATGTACACCAACCGAGTTTAACCAACCACGGTGGTCAATCGATGAGGGCTGTTCAGTCAAAAAATTGGTCACTCCCTTAGTCTTTATGATTGATACTATTAAATAATTTAAAGTATCAAAACAATGAAAAAATTAATTGAAAAATTTGTAGGGGGGAAAACAAAAACACAATTATAGATAATACACAAAATGTGCGAAAAATGTGCATTTAAGGCGGTTTTAACGATGTTTTTGTGCTAAAAAGTGGCAGAGGTTAAAAATACAATTATCTTGTATATAGATGGATTTATCTTGTAATAAACGCCTTTTTTAAATATTATTCGATTCGTATCAATTGTATTATTATTGAATATTAAAGCCCCGTTAAAAGAGAATTTAACAAGGCTTTAATAGGTATTAAATATTTAGATATTCCCTAGGTTTTCTTTTTGTTTGTAAACATATCTCTATACTTGTGAATATCATTAATAAGTAACATTAAAGAACGTTGGACTTGAAGAATATTATCTTCATTCCTTAATATTTTTAAACATATTAAAGTCTTATAATCAGATACATTAGCATAATCTTCTTTAATTTCATCTTCAATATCATTCTCAAGTTCAGAAATTACAAATACCTTAGAATACTCTTCTTTCATAAAATTTGGAGCATCAAAATACTGCATAATATCAATAGCCTTATCATATGTATCAATAGCTAATTTAAGATCGTCTTTAATTGTATTTAATATACGTTCTAATCGTTTTGATGAGTGGTTTAGATAAAAAGCTAGTTTATTTACCTCATATGCTTTATTGAACGCTATAATATCACCATTACCCCCCATATCACCCCCTAGTAAAATACCTTCGTTTGTAATATTTTTAGATATACTTTCTAATCCAAAATACCCCCTATCTAAATCAAACTTCTCAATAATCATATTCATTAATCTATTTGTAATAGGCTTTTTACCTTTCTCTATAGAAGAATAGTAAGATTGTGAGACACTTAGCGTATCCGCCATTTGTGTTTGATTCATGTCTAATTGAACCCTTAGCTCCTTTAATTTTTTTCCTACGTACATAAAAATAGTTCTAAAATATTTCAATAATATTTTGAAGGTTCTAAAATATTACTATATTTGTTCAGAATTGTTTAACAAATGTAAATAAATATTATGGATAGACAAGAGTTAAAGGCAAAATTACCGCATGGGTATGGGAGAATTATAGCGAAAGAATTAGGGGTAACACCAAAAGCTGTATATGATTTTTTAAACGGTAGAACTAATAGCTATAAAATAGAACGGGCGGTACTGCGTGCTGTTTCTAAATTAACAAGAGAGAAAGAAGCCTATTTAAACGATATAGTATGAAAATTTTTCAAGATGGAAATGAGCTTTATATATCCTATTCCTTCCTTAGGGAATTAGGTATTTCTAAGCGTACTCTTTGGAAGTGGTCTGACTTAGAATCAGTTATTACTATTAAATACGGTAAAAACGTTCTAGTTAAATATCTATCAATACCAGCTCCGACAAGGGCAAAACTTCCTTCTATTGATGAGTTAATATCTAATGTCGAGAATAAAACTAATATTGGGCTTGCAAAAACCTTTACTAATTACCTAAGGACAAATGTAAAAAAGGCTGGTAAATACACAGCTGGCTATATGAAAAGTGAGGGGGTAAATCAAGATAAAGCGACCAAATACGCTGTAAAAAGAGCTATATACGAGGGGCTTCTTGACATTCACCAAAGCTATTGCGATGGGGTAAGATTGAAAAAAGGCTACCTACAACCTATAGCTGAAGCATTTCGTGAAGTGGCTAAATGCAAGACGCCTGACATCGAAGTATCACGCAACATTAACAATGCTAAGAAATACGGTATAGACTATGTGATATTAGACAGTCGCAAGGGTAAGAACTATCAAAAGTTTGGTGATGTGCATGTTTATATATTGACTACCATAGTTGCTAGAATCAATAACCTAAACAATAAGCAAGCCGCTAGGGAGCTTCAAAAAGTCTGTAGAGAGCAAGGGTTAGAAATTCCTAGTCTATCTTGGGGAGAAAAATATGCGGCTATCATCGAAAAGAATATAGAGGTATATGCAGCTAAGTTTGGATTATCGAAGGCAAATAAGCTTATGCCATTCGCTAAGGTCATCAATGCAACCTATGCTGATGATCAGTATCAGATAGATGGTTGGACTGTTCCGTTTTTCTGTAGGATATATGATGATAAAGGGAAGTCTCGTGTTGATAGGCTTGTACTTGTAGCGGTGAAAGATACACATAGCGGTAAGATCGTAGGCTACAGTATTGGTGAAAGTGAAAATCGCTTTACGCTACACGAAGCTATATACAATGCTTTTGAGAATACAGGAGCATTGCCTTATGAAATTGTTACGGATAACCACTCTTATAACAATACTGAATTAGTTAAGGACTTTAGAACAAATGCTGAAAAACTAGGAATGGTATGGTCTGTAGATAGCAATCCACAGAGAAAGTCAAAAATAGAAAGGTTTTTCAAAACACTTTCTGAAAACCATTTGAAGGACCGTTATGGGTTTTTAGCCCAAAGTATAATTTCTAAAGAAAAGCATGGACGCATCTCTCAGGAGGTGATTATGAAATATTATTCTAGCAAAGTCTTGTCTATGGAAGAGGTTAAGCTATATATAGCCAGTGCCATATTAGAATTTAATGATACGCCTTATGAAGGGCTTACACTATCTCCAAATCAATTGTACGAGCAATGCACTAAACCTCACCGAATAGAATTGGACATTTTCAGTAAAGTAAAATTATTCACCACTTGCAAAGAATACAAAGTGTCAAGAGGTCAAATTACCATTGAATCCAATGGTAAAAAGTATGAGTATCAACTCAAAGCGGAGCATTTTATCAAATACAATGAGCGTAAGGTAACCGTTAGATATGAAAGCCTAGATACGATATACTTATTCGATAAGAAAACGGATGCTGCTATCTGTAGCCTAAAAACTAAACAAGGCATACATGGTGCTATAGCAAATCAAACAGAATCGGATTTGGATGCGATGAATAAAGCAGAAGGTAGACGTAAAGGCATCAAAGCAGCTGCTCGCAAAGAGCTAGAAGATTTGCGTGATCGTGCTGAAGCAAAAAGACCGGGTATCACTCATCTGATGGAAAGCTACGCTATTCCGAAAGATGTAAAACGTGAGCTTGAAAACAATGCGATGCTACAACAGGAAGCAGCTAAAATGGGTATCGACAAAAATAGAGTACCATTTGTAAAATTAGAATCACAACTTAATCTTTCGGCACTCAAAACACCTGAACAACGCAAAAAGGATAAATCACCATTTGCACCAAAGAATCATAAAATAAGTGTAATCAATAGAGATGATGAATAATATAGAAAATACTACTCCTTCACAACGGTTGAGAGAATTAAGGTTAAAATGCAATCTTAATCAAAGTCAGATGGCGGTAAAATTAGGGTTTGCAAAATCCTATTATTCTGATATTGAAAATAATCGAAGAACCGTTTCTAAAAAGACAATAGAGAAATTAAGCCTAATTTTTGGAGCATCTGCCGAATGGTTAATGTTCGGTAAAGGTGAAATGTTCCAACAAATAGAAGGTAAGAATGATTCAAATAAGCTTATTGAGTTTATAGAATATTTAGAGCGTAAAAATATTCAAGATAGTGTGCAAGATGATGCAACTTTTAGAGCAAATGCAAGTATGCTATTTGAGATAAAAGAGATAGTCAAAAAGCATAATACAAATAAATAGCCTAGTGTTCCAGCACTAGGCTAAGAGTTAAAAGTTTGAATGAATAAACACTAAAACTATGTCAAAAGTAATGGATAAATCAGAAATCAAAAACGCAATTGGTAAATATTGCGGTGAAAAAGGTATTAGTAGAAAAGAATTATCTACTCGTATCGGTGTAAGTAATGCCACATTGAGCAATATTGAAAATGATAAATGGGATAACATTGACGATAAGATGTGGACTAAGATATGGAACTATGTGCGCCCTATGAATATCCCTAAGCTGTATAATACTAATGATTATCAGACCGCTTACAATCTATGTGCATCGGCTCAAGAGCATAATATGATGGCTGGCTTAGTAGCTGATACTGGAATGGGTAAAACTACAGCCTTGCTGGACTATGCTAGACGTGAAAATGTATTTTATATCTACTACGATGCGAATATGCGCCCTAATCACTTCTATCATGAGCTAGGTAAGCAATTAGGCTATGATTATGATGCTACGATGTACAATATGGTGAATCGTGCCTGTGATGTTCTTAATTCGCTTCATAAGCCTTTAATCATCATTGATGAAGCAGGTAAGCTTACTGATCCGATGTTATTGTCATTACATACGCTACGAGATAAAACAATTCAAAATTGTGGTATTGTGCTGGGTGGTATGCCCTATTTCAAGAATAATCTCATCAAGAAAACCAATAAACAGAAAGTGGGTATATCTGAGTTTTTGAGACGTGTACAAGTATGGAATGAGTTACAAGGATTATCTAAAGCAGAAATCGAGTATATCTGCGAGGCTAACGGTATTATAGAACCTTCAGAATTGAAAAGATTTGTGCATAAAAAGCGATTTGGTGACTTAACTAATGAGCTATTGTTATATAAAATTCAACACGGTTAAGCTATGGTGGTAAATACAAAAGATGAATTGCTAAAGGCTAGGCTGGAAGCAAAAAGACTGTATGTAAATGAGGGGCTAACAGGAAATCAGGTAGCTGAAAAGGTGGGGGTAAGTGCAAATACTATCAGCAAATGGGTAAGGGTAAATGATTGGAAAAAAGAGCGTGAAGATGTAATAAATAGGCTTTTAGGTAGCGTTAAGAAGGATTTTGATGGGATGTTATTAGATGAGTTTTTAGAATACATAGAATTAAACCATCGAGACCTCTACTTTACCGTGAAACCATTAATAATTGAATTTAAAAACACTAAAAAATCAAAATCATGATATACGCAACTAAAGCTCAAATACAAAAGATTCATGTTTTATTAAATCAATTGGGGTTGATTGAGGATAAGGCAGCTATTATTTATAATATTTCAGAAGGTAGAACTGAGAGTAGTCGCAAATTAAGCTGTGATGAAGCTAAGCTTCTAATACGAAATTTATCCGAGTTCGACCCTTCAGAACGAATGAAGAGTTTAATATTCTCTTTAGCCTATCAAACAGGGATCATATACGGCGATACAGCAGAAGATAAACGTATTAATGTTGCTAAACTAAATATGTTTTTAAAAGAACGTGGGACGGTTAAGAAAGAGATTAACGGCATGACTTACGAAGAGCTACTGAAAACACAACGTCAGTTTGAAGGTATTTTAAGAAACCAACAAAGAAGCAAATCCAATAAAGAAGCTGGTACTGCCATTAAGCATTTATTAGAAGAAATCAATTTACAAGTAAAATAGAATAATTATGATCAGCCGCCTACTTGAAAACGAAAACAGACCTATTCCTGCAATGCCTACTCACTTTTTGTTAGTAGATATATTGAATAGAGATTTGTCTATAAAACGTGTAACAATATATTTCAATCCTTCAGACAGCTGGACAATTGAGGAATGTTCTTCTCTTGATGATTTAGAAAATATTGCGAAACATATAGAATCAAATTTACAGTTTCTAGGATATGATAACAGCACATTAGCGTACAGAGCTTATTTGATTGAAGTATCCACTCAAAGCATTGTAAAGAAATTTAGTATTAAAACTTATGAACCAATAAATTAAGATTATGGTGAAACGAACACGCGGATTAATTGAGGTTAGAAATAGAAACATACTAAGTGATTTCAAAACCTACTTCAATAAAGGATTTAGACCTGAAGTAATCTATAGTGAACTATCAAAGAAATATTACATCGCTGAAGAGACCATATCTAAGATAGTTTGCAAGGAAGCAAGAAAAGATAAAACAACAAATAAAAACATTAATAATAATGGTAAAAAGTAGTAAACAATTTTTGATAAGTAGCGAAGCTAAAAATAAGTATGGCTTCAGCGTTCGCACAAGTGGTGTAGACTTATCCCAATTCAAACGCAACCCTATAATGCTATGGATGCATAAACGAGCGTTTGGCACAAAAGAGGATGTATTGCCGTTAGGTCATTGGGAGGATGTTAAAACGTCTAATGGTAATATATATGGCACACCTGTTTTTGATGATAAAGATGGTTTTGCATTAACAATTTTCAATAAAGTTGAAAGCGGAATAATTCGAATGGCTTCAGCTGGACTAATTCCATTGGTATGGGAAGATAATGGAAGATTACTTTCAAAGTCAATATTAGAGGAGGTTAGTTTGGTTGATATAGGTGCAAATAATGATGCTTTAGCTGTTGCTCTATATAGTGAGAATAAAAGCATCATAAACCTTTCTACATTAAACTTGGGGAATGCTTACATACAAGCATTAGCAAGTAAGAGCTGGGAAGAATTGGAGCGTTCTAACAAATTAGTAGAGTTAAAGGTAAATGACTATGATTCATATGCTTTAAAGTTTAATGAGCAGTTTGGCGTTTATCCAAAAGACTATAAACCAAAGCATAGCGGTCATAGTCCATATGCTTTAAAATTATTTGCTAAACCATACGAAGAGTTATTTAATTCGGACGGTCTAGGTGAACTAAAAAAAAATGCTCCTGATTTGTATCGTGAAAAATTCTTTCAGGAATATGGAAAATACCCAACTAATTAAAAACACATTTAATCACTTTTAAAATTTAAAACATAATGGAACCGATTTTAATTTTTACAGACACTCAAAAAATCCTAGAAGCAAAAAGGATGTGTAATCTTCATCTTAGCTATTTAAATGATTTTTATACACAACTAACACAGCTGGGTATCGAAGTAACTTTAAAAGAACTTATTGCTTTATCACAATTTGCTAGTAATACTTCATTAGAAATTCAGAAGCAAAGAATTTTTGATTTTGCACAAAACCAATTATTAACTAAGGCAGGAACACCTTCTTTTAATGGAGTTCCAATTAATTTAGACAGACTTAAAGAATTAATAGACGTTCCTTCGTTGGATTCACTTATACCTTTGTTAAATAGACATGAGGCGTATAGACAGCAAGGTTTTGGAATGATTGAAAGTTGTTTTGTGATTGAAGATGGTATTGTTATTTTGTCTGAAGAGTCAGATAACATAATCGAAAACAAGTACACTTATTACACTAGAAATGATGCTGGAATAGCGGTAATGTTAAAAACAAATGCTGTCTGTTTGGCTTTAGATGAACTTAATTCTTTAACTAAAGAATTCAAAACTGATTGGGCTGGATCATCGACAGCTCCTCCAATACCAGGTATAACTTTTGACTCAAACAAAAATAAATTCGTTGCAGATTTACAGTATGTAAGAAATTGGGAGGATAACCACGAAGATTATGTTTTGCCTGAAGAAGAAAACGAAGAAAATGAAACATTAGAATAATAGTCTCTCACCACGTTCTATTTCAATTTGATTTAGGTAGCTTATTAATTTAAGCTGCCTTTTTTTATGTCCATAATTGCCCTTTTAAACAGCAATAATTGCAAGCTTAATTTTTCCTACTATATAATACTAATCATCTTTATAATATGATAAGAGGACACCAAACCATAATGAAAGCTTTTGAGCCAGCAGTTAAATCTGACTCAAATAGAAAAAGTAAAAAAGGAGCTTATACTATTGAGCGTGATGAATGTATTCTTTATAGGTATTATTACTATTGTGAAATAAAGCAAATAAGATTTGATGTTGCTTTACAAAGTTTAGAAAGTGAGTTTTTTATCACATCTACTACAATTGCAGCCATTATTACAAACCTCAGTAATGATCTAAAAAAGATTGTTAATGAAAAACCTCTAAAACGAGAACTTAAGAAAAAATATCCGCACTTAGATTGGAATTAAATGATAATGCCACTATAAAAATAGTGGCATTACTAAGGTTATATAAAGTACCACGTTGGAATGCCAATCACGAGCCACTGTCTAACCTTATTAACAGTCTCAAGTTTACACGAGGTAGTATTATAATTCAAATATACACATAGAGTTAAAATAAAATGAAAGAAAACAAAACATTAGCAGAAAGATTAAGGCTTCGGCTTATAAGATTGCAAGATAACGTCACTGTAATTGAAGATAGCTATAATTCAGGCAAATACTTTACCGTGCCTATTATTTACGGTAGGAAATTAATATTCAAAGTCCCTAAATTTCTAACAGCACAAACTTTGATGCGCCTTGAAAAGGAATTAGATCAAAATAAATCACTTGATGCTAATAAGGATCATGATAAAACAGCAGCATTGGCTGCTATTGTTCTTCTACAGCATTTTAATGATGTGAGTTTTTGGTTATTTAAAAGCATTTTAAAAAAGCTTTTAAAACGGAGCGTAGATTCCAATAAAACGTTAGCCTTATTTGATCTACTTTACACTAAAACTTTCACAGGCTTAAAAAACTAATTACACAAAATAATAGAGTTAAAATCATGGGTGATGAACAATTAAATATAGACTTTGAGTTTAATACTTCAGAAGCATTAAAGGAAGTCAAAAAAATAAAAGATAGTATTTCAGATGTAGGTAAAGAATCAGATAAAATCCCTACTAAGCTCCAAAATACAGAAGGCATTTTGCAACGTCTACAAAGAGCAGCTGAAGTGTATAAAAAAGGAATGTTAGAGGCAACTAGAGTTGATAATATTGAAAAATACAGTCAAAAATTAGCTTTGGTGAATGCTGAAATGAATAAACTTACTAATGGTGCAAATATTAAAAATGTATCAGGTTGGAATGGTTTACAAAATAGTATTAATCAAATAGGGCGTGAGTTACCAGCTATAACATATGGCTTTCAAACCTTTGCAATGGGTATATCTAATAATATCCCAATGTTTGCTGACGAAGTTGCAAGGCTTCGTAAGGAGAATGAAGCTCTAACAGCTTCAGGTCAAAAAGGTGTGCCAATTTGGAGACAAATACTAGGTGGTTTGTTGTCATGGCAAACAGCCCTTACAGTTGGAGTTACTTTATTAGCCGTATATGGAAAAGAAATCGGAGATTTTGTAAAGGGACTATTTAAAGGCAAAGAAGCAATTGATCGTTTAACAGTTTCTAAAGAAAATTTAGATAATGCTTTTAAAAACAATGAAGTAAAGCAGGCTGTAATTGACATAGATAATCTTCGTGTAGCTGTAGAATTATCAAAAAAAGGTGTTTTAGATAAAAAGAAAGTTGTCGAAGAATATAATCAGTCCATTGGTAAAACTACAGGAGAGGTAAAAAGCCTCTATGAGGTAGAAAAGTTTTTAGCAGATCATGCTGAAGAATATGTTAGAATGACGTTGTATAAGGCGGCGGCTAATTTAGCTTTAGAGGAAGCTGCTAAAAGTGCATTGGAGGCTGAAAAATCAAGACTAAAAGAGCTTTCTGATTTTGAAAATAGAATATCAGAAACAATGCCAGCTGCTAGAACTGAAGATCAATGGAAGCAACAACAAAGAACAATAGAAAAACAACGTCAAGATAGAAAGGATGCTGAAATAAAAGCTTCAGAAGATGCTCGAAAAGTTCAACTAGGTATTGCAAACAAATTCAACCAACAAGCACAAGATATTGCTAACAAAATGGGAATCTCTGTTTTTGGAAAAACAGGGGGTAATACCTCAACTAAAAACTTGAAAAAGGAATATGAGGAAATTCTTAAAATAAGTGAAGAAGGATTGGCAAAAATCTACTCACTGGATAAAGAGTATTCTATAGTTGAATTATCGGATAATGAAAAAGAAAAGGAACTTCTTAAACAAAAATTTACTGACCTAAGAAAAATCATCGAAGAAGAAAACAAGAAAATAACTTCTGCAAATAAGAAAAACAAGTTTGAGGTCGATTTAATAAATACTTCTAAAATAGATGATATTGAGGTTAAAGCTAATGCCCAACTTGAATACAAACAGAACACTAAAAGCTTGATAGAACAGTTCGAAAAGGAAAAGAAAATTTATGAGGAATACTTAGCACTTGCTGCTCCTACAATTCTACAATATTCATTAAAAAAATATTCATTCTAAAAATACACACTTATGTCAGTATACGCATATTTAAAAACAGAAAATGCAATTCATATTGCATCAGATACAGCCGTTTACAATGGCGAAAATAAAATTGCAGCGCACGCTTCTAAAACTAAAAATTACCCTTTTGCACAATGTTGTATATCATATAAAGGATACGATAATTTACAATATTTATTTGAAAGGTTTTTAAGGGAATATTCTTGGGTGTCCACTGTAGATGAAATTATTAAACTCATTCATTTAAATTTTTTAGACTGGCTGAATGAGCGTCCTTATGTGTTGGAAAATAATTTTGATGATGGTTTTATGGGGCTAATTACAATCTACGGTCAAAGTTCTATTTCAAATGATTCTATTGTAAGCAAACTAGGCTCTAGCAATCAAATTTTGCAACTTAGTTCGTTACCAAAAAAAATGCGTGTTAGAACAATTTTAGTCTACAAAAATGAAATCAAATCTATTGGCTGCCTAGAAACAATTCTCGACCCTATAATTGGTGAAATACATTATGATAATCTTCCTTTTTCACAAGAAAAACAGATAGTTAGAGAAGCATCTAATCGAATTAATGAAAACATCAAAAGTTTTGACGATATTTTATTGTCTGAAGATTACACCAATGATTGTACGTTTGAGAAAGAATGTGCAATTGCTATGATAGAAAAACAAAAAGATATATTATTTCAGAATGAATTATATAATTTCATTATGAAGTGTTATGATATATCTAAAGATGATTCCGAAAATACACCAATAGGAGGGAAAATTGAATACACAAAAATATTTCTTGAAAATGGATGCCCTGTAGTTTTACAAAAAGATATTGGTGAATTAGGTAATTTTAATAATACTTTAAAAACTATTTTAAATAACATTTAATATATCTTAATTCAGATTTTGAAGCCCTATCCTGAAAAATGATAGGGCTTCTTTTTTATACGATTTGCTATTTTATCTTATATTTATAGAAACCTTTTAGTAAAACTGAATTAATGGAAAATAAGCTAGTTAATTTTAATATTTATCGTTTTCATTTAAATCCTATTGAAAGTAATTCTAAACAACTTGAATTATTTACAGGTGAAAAATTGTCTAGGAAAGAGATTAAAGAAAGAAAAAATGAATTTTTTGAAAAAATAATTGTTGATAAATTAAGTGTGGGAACGGCTAATAACCCAATGACTTTATATGATCATACTGGCAATTATTTTCTTTTAAAAATAGCAAATCCAAAAAAAACAAAAATTGTTAAAAATTTCAAAAAAAGTGTTTTAGAACACGAACCGTATGTTTATGTATTAATTAACAACTCCAACACCGTACAAAAAATAGCAATAAGTGAAAATATTGAGGCATTTTATGCCGTGGATGGTACGAAGAATCTTCTTGCAAGAGTCCTTAATAAGGAGTTAAAAGCATATGGTTTAAATATCGAGATAGAAAAGCTTTTCGATGTTAAGGACTTTTGGTCATATGTGCAGAAGCATCAAAACGAAATAAAGAAAATCGAATTTGAATTTATTAAACCTAATTTGGCAAATATCTCTAAGGTAATTCCTAATGCGTTTAAAAGACTTCAGGAGAAAACTAATGCACATAAAGCTAAAGTAACAATTGAAGCTCCAGAACACGGGTATTTAGAGAAAATAAGTAAAGCAAATAAAGAGATTAATGGAATGGTTGAATATTCTTCTGAAGGTGGTGGAAATATTGTGTTAAAAGTTAAGGGATTAAGAAAACAACTAAATACAGAAGAAAAACCTGTAATTTTACAAATCAAAGAACTGGACTTAGAGGGTGCTCCTGAGCAACTTATAAAAATATATAAAGAGATAATTGACTAATGCGAATATTTAAGAATATATTATTGTATTGCTTTATTTCACTAATTGTTGTATTGGGAGGTAATTTTATTGAATCAACATTTTTAGGGGAGTTTCTTAAAAAGGATGTGCTGACAATATTAATTGCATTATTTGGATTGAATATCGCTATTTTATCAATTCTGATAACAAAATTGAGTGATGTAAAGAAACAATTGGCATCAATAGATATTACAGAGATTAGTTATGAAATGAAGTTTTCAATGGTAGAGTTTATAGTTAATATCAGTTTAGCGGTTGTGTCATTAATTTTTTATAATAGTAATTCCATTGTTTTTCCTTATAAGGAGCTTTTATTTCAATCAACTTTATTAAGTACGTTGATATATTCATTAGTTATTATTTGGGATACAGGGAAAAGTATTTTTATTCTTATTGATGAAGAAGATAAGATTTAATAAAATGTCATATAAAGTCTCGGTAAAGCTGTTAGACTTCTAAATCCAGGAGGTTTTTCTAGGTGGCTGAATTGACAGCGCGCTTTATGTGTTGGATTATAGGCTGTAATAAAACAGCCTATTTTTATTTATTTTAAAGTGGATTTAAATGATTTTTAAAAGGTGTTTATAATTATTCAAAGATTAGGTTATATGCTTTCTGAAATGTATTTAATTACTTTATAATTGTATTTTTGAAATGATGTTTTAAACAAAGTTTATTGTATATGTGTGTTGGGTTTTATTGTGATTTTGTTTTGCGCCCTATAAATTTGAATCTGAATTATCAACACTGTCAGATGAGCAATTAGTAGCGCGTTTTAATCGTGAAGTCGGTAATCGTGGATGGGTGAGTGCACGTGCTTATTTTTTAGAAGCTCTTAGAAATCAGTTTGCTAATCGTGGAATAGATTATTCTATCGTCAAGAATGAAACAGGTGGTTTTAATTTAGACAAAAAGGTGATACTGAGTGGTCGTAAATTAATTTTTAGTTCTCTTGAGCCGATTAATAGAGGTAATCGGCTCACTATAAAAACGATTTAGTAACGGCTGCTTATGCATCTAATATGGAGGATTTTATTCTAAATCATCAACCTGATTTTTGGATTCATGGACATATCCATACACCAAATCGATATGTTATTGGTAGGACTGAGGTTATATGTAATCCTCATGGCTATATCGACGAACCTTATAACGGCTTTGATAAAGAGTTGATTGTCGAATTATAATTAGTTTTTACGGAAAACCGTACTTATAATAACTCTATTTTATAGATCTTTATCTTGTTAATTTATATTCAGTTATCCGTGTTGGGAAATGTTTAGTATTATTTTGCAAACACCAAAATGTTCATTATATTCAAATGTTCATTGTCAGTGAACATATTTAAATATTGAACAAAATGTATAAGGATAATGATTATATCTACGAGGCAATTGCTTCATTAGAAGATTCTTCGAAGCTTACTATAGAGTTTTATAGCAATCGTGGAGAATACGATGGTATTGTAGATATAGAGGGAGAACAGTTTTATATGTTTGCGCGCAAAGATGCAAGGTTAATTCATGCAAATCTTATTGTCAATGAGATTATAAATCATCCAAATTATAAAACAACTAAAAATTACATCGTTGTTTCAGATTTTATAGCAAACGAATCAAAAGAAGTTTTTAAAAACAACAAAATAAATTATTTAGATACTTCGGGTAACGCTTTTATTTTTTCAAAGAAGCTAAGGGTATTTATAGAGGGTAGAAAGAAAAGCAGAAATGAGGTAAATAATTCTAGTGCTAAGATTTTTCAAGAAGCTGGGATCAAATTAATTTATGTATTGCTAACTAATCCAGAGGCAAGCAAATGTTCTCTAAGAGAACTAGCAGCAAAAGCAGGTATTGCATTGGGATCTGTAAGTAATATTATGAAAGAATTAGAGGAAGAAAACTTTATCATTAAAACTTCAAAAGAACGTAAGCTTAAAAATAGAGAAGAATTACTTCAAAAATGGGTGGCAGCTTACAATGAAGTATTGAAACCAAAACTTTTCCGAAAAGCTTACCAAATAAAAAATGCAAGAGATTTAGTGATGAACAATTCAATTGCATCGTATGAAATTGGTGGGGAATTAGCAGCAGCTGAAATAACAAATTATCTTAAACCTAGAGATTACGAAATTTATTATTCAGATGAATTAATTGACTTCTCAAAGCTATTCAAATTAATTCCAGATACAAACGGCAACCTTAAAATCTACAATAAGTTTTGGGTAAATGAAACAGATACCAATATCAATCGAATAGCTTCAAAATTATTGATTTATGCAGATTTAATGGGAACTAATAATGATCGTAACCGTGAAACTGCTCAAATAATTCTTGACAAAGGATTATAAATTTTAATTATAAACAAAAAATAACACAATAACCATCCAATGGAAACGCAAGACATCATCTTAGAAGACAATCAATTAATTTGTATTCTAACCGAAAATATTAAGAAGGCTTCTTCTCAAGAAAAAAACATACAATCCATCATTCGTATGTTAAACGAAGAGTATGGATTCGAAATGGCAGATATGGCACGTGATTTTAACATCGTTTACGTAGAGCCAGATACAGGAAAAAATAAAAAGCAAAAAATAGAAGTGGTTGTTTTCGAAAAAGGAACAGACCATTTGCAAGAAAATATCATTCGTATTGCAGTAGTACAAGACGAAAAAGTTAAAGAAAACGACAAAAAGAAAGGGGTAACACCAACCTTAGAAAATGCTTTAGGGGCTGTCGAAAGTTGTGAATTTGGTTTATGGACCAATGGGCAAGACATCAAATATTTGCAACGTGAATATGATGTGTTTGATAACGAAAACTTTATCGACTTAGCCGACTTTCCTGGTGAAGGTGAAACCATAGAAGACATGGATCGTGCCGATCGTTCGCACGCACGTAAACCTGCCAACGATTCCTTAATCAAAGTCTTCAAACGTTCGCACGATTACATTTACGGAAACGAAGGCCGCAAAAAAGATGCTTTTTGGCAGTTACTATACCTTATCTTCTGTAAGTTGTATGATGAAAAACGTCGTTTCTTAGCCTACGAATCTGGCGAATCTTATCGCCGTAAATTCTGGGTTGGGGTTAAAGAACAAAATACAGACGAAGGACGTAAACAAGTAGCTGATCGTATCAAAAGCATCTTCGAAGAATTAAAACAATCAGGGACTTTCTCGGATGTATTCGACGGAAACGAAGCCATCGACTTAACAGATAAAGGAGTAGCATTTATTGCTGGAGAATTAGCCAAATACAACTTCTTAGATGCCACTGTCGATGTAAAAGGTATGGCGTACGAAACCATTGTAAGTAACACCTTAAAACAAGAAGCAGGTCAATTCTTTACACCACGTAACATTGTAAAAGCAATGGTAGAAATGTTAGATCCAAGCGAAAATACACGTGTGTTGGATCCTGCGTGTGGATCGGGGGGATTTTTAGTCATGGTATTAGACCACGTACGTAAAAAAATTGCCAAAGATTTATACCCTGAGTTAGATGGGGTACTTTTGGCAGATAAATTCAATACGTATGAAGTGAATGAGCGTGTGCGTGAATACGCGGAAACCAATATTTTTGGATTCGATTTTGATCCTGATTTAAAGAAAGCTGCGCGTATGAATATGGTAATGGCAGGAGACGGTCACGCGAATATTTTTCACGTCAACTCATTGGCCTATCCACAATGGGAGCATCCAGAAGAAATTGCTAAAATCAAATCAGCCATCGATACCAGTGTCGAACGTATGCAAGACATAATCGAGAATTATACCTCAGATGCACGTGGCAAGTTCGATATGATTTTTACTAACCCTCCATTCGGAGCCAAAGTAAAAGTAGATACAGAGATTGCTGAAAAATACTTCTTATCCAAATATTCAGATGCACCAGAGGTATTGTTTATCGAAGCCTGCTACAACCTATTAAAACCAGGCGGTAAAATGGCAATTGTATTGCCTGATGGTATTTTAGGGAATCCTAATACGTTGCCTGTACGCGAGTGGATTTTAGAAAACTTTAAAATCTTAGCCTCTGTCGATTTAGCCGTAGAAGCCTTCTTACCACAAGTGGGGGTACAAGCTTCTTTATTGTTTTTAGAAAAGAAAACCGATTTACAACGCAACATTGCCAACGAAGTAAGCGAAGACTACGACGTATTTATGGCAATTGCCGAAAAATTAGGAAAAGACCGCCGTGGAAACCCAATTTATGTACGCGACGAAGACGGTGCCGAAATCTTATTCCCAACCACTACAGAATATGTGGTGAAGGACAAAGAAGAAAACGCCATCGTAAAAGCACGTACCGAAAAACTAAGAAAGTTAGACGACGATTTACCGATGATTGTGGAAGCCTATTATGAATTTTTAAATAAATAGAAATGAAAATAGGTACAATTAAACATATAGATTTAAAATCATCTGTTAGATTCGATGGAGGATTCCATTTATCTGAATCTGTAATTTTTGAGAAGAAAATCAAGAAGATGGATTTTAAAATCTTAGATGAATTAGTAGATGAAATCTTTACCGCTGGTCGTAGTAAAAGGATTTACACAGAAAAAGAATTTGGATTTCCATATTTAAGTAATTCTGATGTGGCTAAAAATAATCCGTTTGAAAGTTGTAAGTACAACTCTATAAAATACGCATACGATGAACCATCTTTTTTAAAGGAGGGTATGATTGTTACGGGGCGTGTTGGTGCAATTGGGCAAACAGCATATATCAATTCAGAGCTTGAAAAAATGAAAGCTATGGGATCTGATAATATTATCAGAATTGTAGCTAAGGACAAGGATAAATCAGGTTATATATATAGTTACCTAGTTTCTAAGTATGGAAATACATTTTTTCATAAAATAGCATCAGGAGGTGTACAGCCATATATTTCTGAAGATCAAGTAAAAGATATCCCAGTCCCAATCCTACCCGAAGAAAAACAACAACAAATCCATCAATTAATTGTGGACAGCGCCAACCTTCGTGTAGAGGCTAATAAATTATTGAAAGAGGCTCAAAGTGTTTTAATATCAAATCTGGATTTAGAAGAAAGAATAAATACGAATATTCCAAATCGTATAAAATTATCAGATATTAAAAGAAGTCATCAAGTAAGGTTTGAAAGCTCATTTTATACTTCAAAGGGAAGTAAGTTGAAAGATACTATTGCTAATCAAAATAATTGTGTTCTTTTAGGTGAATTATCCGAACGTATTTTTAGACCAGGTATTTTTAAAAGAAATTATGTTAGTAATGGAATAGATTTTTTAGGTGGTTCTGATATTACAAAATCAATACCTGATAGCGAAAAGAAGCTTTCTCCAACTAAAACTTCAAATATTAATGAATTAAAGCTTGAGGAAGATTGGATTTTAGTTACTTGTGGTGGTACAATTGGAACGTCAGTATATGTAAATAATTATTTGTCTAAAAAGTTAGCTTCTCAACATATTTTGAGAGTAGTTCCAAACAAAATTCTAAATGGATATTTATTTGCATTTTTATCATCTGATGTTGGAGTTGAAATCATAAAAAGTTTTACATATGGTTCTGTAATTCCACAGATAGAACCACATCATTTAGAAAAAATTCCAATTCCAATTATTGATGAAAAATTGATGGAAGAGATTAACTTAGATGTAATCTCATATAAAAACAAAATTGATGAGGCAATTTTAAAAGAAAACCAAGCAATAAATCTAATCGAAAACGAAATTGATGCATGGCAATAACTAAACAACCAACATACTTCAACCAGCAAGTAAATGCCGGGGAAGAAAAACTACTAAAATTCTTAGAAGTCAATTTACCAGACGATTTCTATCTAATACCAAATATCGAATTGGTCTCAACCAATCCGCATAACAACCAAACGCAGTATTGGGAGTACGACTTAGTGGTCGTGGCTCCCCATGCCGTGTTCAACATAGAAAACAAAGATTGGCGTGGCCGTATCGAAGGCGATGAAACCAACTGGTACCTAGATGACCGCCCACGTAGAAATCCATTACGTACCAATCGTCAAAAAACGGCTATTTTAGCTTCTAAGTTGAAGGAGCAAAATCCGTATTGGGGTAAGGCATGGGTGCAAAACATGCTTACCATTTCTTACGATAATGTGTTAGAACGTTACCTAACCCCAGAAGACGATAAACTAACTTTTGACTTAGACAAACGTCTAATCGACTTCCTAACCGATTCATCCGAGGTTAATAAAACAGAAGATGCCATAGCAGATATCCAACATAAAATTGTTGACTACTTAACGGGGCACCAAAATAAAAAACGTGTAGAGGAAAAAACACAAATATTTGAGTACGAAATCGTAAAAGTTTTAGATCAAACCAATTTCTATACAGAGTATTTAATCAAATACCCTGGGGCTTCTTCAACCTTTCGTGTAGCCAAAGAATTTGCTTTACAAGTAGCGGGTTTATCTCCTATGGATTTAAAAAATCGAGAAGATAAAATCCGTAACCAATACAATGCTTTAAAAAATCTAAATGGTAAACCATTTATTTTAAATGTAGATTTCCGTTTCGATCCAGAAAACCATTTGTTCTACGAAATCTCTGATTTTTTAGCCGATCGTTCCTTACGAGCAGAAGCAAGAATCAAAACCTTTACCTTCAACGAAAAGGTACAGTTTCTTAAAAACATCATGGTAGCTTTACGTTCAGCGCACGAACAGAACATCTATCACCGCGACATTAGCCCAGATAACATTTATTTAAATTCTGGTTTTGCTTATTTAGCCAACTTTGGAAAATCCTATTTCTTTGAGCACGAAGAAGAAGGTTATACCGTAATGCCAAGTATTACCGAGCAAAATGTTACGCCTTACCAACCTCTTGAATTAACAGTAGGTGATGTATCGGCGGTTACAGATATTTATGCTTTAGGGGTATTAGCGTACTGGATGTTTTTAGAAAAAGAACCATTCAAATCACCATACGAGTTAAATCAATTAGGAGGTCATCTACCAAAGCATTTAATGCCTACAACGATCAATCCGCATTTACCACAATGGATTGATGAGTTCATCAATAAAACCATTCAGACCAATGAAATGGATCGTGAAACACAAATCGAAAAATTATATGAATTTATCGAAGAAGCCACGAATCTACATACCAAAGGATTTAACGGGAATCAAGAACCTGCAACTATACCAGTAGCCGTTCCTTTCGACGAGCTAAAAGAAGGAGACGACATAGGCGATTATACCATTTATAAAACGTTAGGTAGAGGTGGGTATTCGCGTGTATTTAAAGTAAAACATAAATTACAAGGCGAATTTTATACCTTAAAGATGTTCAACGAAAGCGTGAATGTCAATTCGGTAATCGATGAGTTTAAAGCATTAGAACAAGTTCATCATCCCAATATCGTGAAGTTCAAATGGAACGGAACAACCTTCTCGGGGCAGTTCTATACCTTAATGGAATATTTAGAAGGAGATAATTTAGGCGTGTATTCACGTACAGAAGCTAAATTACCAATCCATCAGGTATATAATGTAGCCAAAGATATCTTATCAGCATTAGTCGAAATGCAAAAAGTGAATCCTCCAATTATTCACCGTGACATCAAACCACAGAATATCATTTGGGACAAAGGGGAGCGTTTTGTATTAATAGACTTTAATGTGGCTACTGCAATTGACAATAACCAAGATTATGTAGGGACTAATCCATATTTAGCACAAGATTTAATTTACGATGGATACAGAGTAAAATGGGATTTAACGGCCGATTTATTTTCGCTTGGGGTAACTTTATACGAGTTATTGACGAAAAAATACCCTTGGACACCAAGTAAGTTACCATTGATTCATGGGCAACCAAAAGATCCAAAAGATTTTGAACCAAATGTTTCAAGAGCTTTTGCTGATTTCATATTAAAGGCAATTAAAACCAATAAGGAAACACGTTTCCATAATGCAGCGGAAATGTTAGAAGAATTATTGCGCATAGAAAATGATATTTTAGAATTATCGGAAGATACAGGTGAAATGAGCAATCGTGCCCATTTATACCATACACAAATTTCGATCCGTCAAGAAATAAATGGTTTTGATGTCAAACTTTACAACAGAAATAATACATATGTAGATTTACATGAATCTATTCAGAACGTATTAAGTCGATTCAAAGAAAAATTGACCAATTACAAATCGTCTCTTGATTTAGGGAAACCAATCAAATTAGTATTGAAAGTAGATGATGAATTCATTATAAATGAAGTATTTTGGCAAGGTGGCGCGAAATCATTTACTGAAGGAAATGTAGAGCGTATTTACCAAGCTTTAACAGAACTATTTGATAAAAACAAAGAAGAGCTAAAAGTTAAGAAGATAAGTACAGAAGGAGTTAATATGGTCGATTACCTAAACTCCTTATATTCGCAATCCAAATACGGGAATTTTGGTACACGTGTCAATCTTAATGGAAATACATTAGATAACGATACCTATACGTCAACAAAATTAGATCGTAAATTAATACCTGCCATAGTAGATGGAAAATACAAATTAGTCATCATTACAGGGAATGCTGGAGATGGAAAAACTGCATTTGTCAAAAAAATTGAACAAAATGCCAATGTGAAAGAGTTAACTCATTTCGAGCACAAAAACGGCGCACAGTTTAAAATCAATGGAGTTAACTACGAAAGTAATTATGATGGTTCTCAAGATGAAAAAGGGTTTGAAAACAATGATGTATTAGATAAGTTCTTTAGTCCTTTCGAAAATTTACAGAACTATAACAAAGCTTCTGAAGGAAGGATTATAGCAATCAACGAAGGACGTTTAGTGGAGTTCTTAACGACTTCAGAAAAGCACAAAGGTTTGGCCTATGCGATCGAGAATTATTTCTACGAAGAAGGCTATTCGCAATTACCAGAGGGGGTATTAGTCATCAATCTAAACTTGCGTTCGGTCGTTGCACAAGATGAAAACGAAGAATCCTTATTCAAAAAACAAATACGTGCATTAACCCACAAACAATTATGGACGAAATGTGAAGGGTGTGAGTTTGCTCATCACTGTTTTATCAAGTACAATGTAGATTCAATCAATGATTCTGCCGCTGGTCCAGAGATTATCAATCGTTTAGAATGGTTAATCAGAACAGTTAGTCTAAAAAGAGAGTTGCACATCACCATGCGTGATTTAAGATCTTTCATTGCATTTATCATAACCCGTGATTATGCTTGCGAAGAATTAAAATTAATTCCTCGTCTAACAGAAGAAGATATTGTAAATTATTGGAATCTATATTATTTCAATATTTCGAATCCTAAAATTCAAGACTCTGGAAATAGCGATCGTTTAATCAAACTAATTCGTGAAACAGATATTGGTGAAGTGGCTATTCCTAAATTGGATCGTCAATTATTTTTTAGTCCACATAGGCCAAAAGATTATCTAATCTTTGGAGAAAGAGAGAATAATCTATTGGAGGAATTCAATGAACAAAAAGCATTAAGCCCTGTGCATCAACAAAATGCAGAAACAATTGCTTTAACCAAAGAAAAACACAAAACATTTGTACGCCATCAGTATTTTGAAGGAAACATCAATTTTGATGAAATAAAACAGAAGGAACAAATTCAGTTAAAACCAACATTTTTAAATAGAATTCCATATCAATCTATTTTTGAATTTGTACAAAGCATTAAGGCTTCCGATAATTTAGAGGAATTGAAAGTTTCGCTTTCAAAAGCCATTTCTATAAACGAAGGAGCGAACAATACCAAGATTGCTGAAAAGTATTTGATTTTATCATCCAATGACATTAAAGATCCTTACGGTAAAGCATTTAAATTATTGCCATTAAAGGATTTTGAGTTAATTGTTTACGACACAACTCATTTAACAAAATACCTGGAATACGAAACAGATGCATTGATATTTAGACATAAGAAAATGCCGAATATTGCTTTAACCATTTCATTAGATTTATATGAAATGTTATACTTTATTCACAAAGGTTTTAGTCCTTCATTAAATGACATGAAAGGGAAATTCATTGAATTGATCGTATTCAAAAACTTATTAGAAAATCTGAATTACAACGAAGTGGTAGTAACCGCTAATAATAAAGATTTCTTCAAAATAAGTAAATCAGTTGAGAATAAAATTGAAATCAATCCTTTAGTAGTATAGACATGGCAATTAAAATAAATAAAAGCGAAGGGGTTTTCAGAAATGAATTGATTTTAACTTCTGACGCCAAAGTAACCAATATAGATAATACATTGGTGAATCTTTTTATGCTATTAAAACATAATGGGATTCGACCTAAACAACGTGCAGCTAAAAATCAATCATTAGAAGTGGACATAGATAAAATCATGCATTATTTTAAGGCATTGGAAGATCAAGGTCACTTTAAGGGAATTAGCGAAAACAGACAAGCAGTTGAAATTTGGATCAGACAAAACTTAGCGAATTTGGTCAATAGAGGAAATTTAGAAAAAGAAAAAATTTCATCCTTAAAACCAATTCATTTAGAAAGTTATAGAATTAGAAATGCAAAAAATACACGTGATTATTTCAGTGCAGATCAAGTCTATCTAATGCTTGGACAAAAGCCTGCAATCAAAGAAGAATTAAAAAAGTATTTAGTACAAGGATGGGATCCGCAAACCAACGAGTTCCTTCAAGGGAATAACTTAGATGTGGATAGTTTAGGAATCCTTCATTTAATAAAAAATATTAGTATTGGGATAATTGAAAGTAATACGTCATTAAATCAAATTAAACCTTTATTACCAAAACAGGCAGAGTTATTTTGTGAAGATATTCACCGTCTATTGGTGTACAAAGAGATTATACCACGATCGGTATTAATTGAATACATCAAAACCATAACATCATTTCACTTAGCTTTATATAGTTTTAAAGTAATAAACTACTTACCTAAAATGTTGGATCAAAATTCCATTGAAGTGGATGACGATTGGAAAGTGGTGGTTGATGTTACGGATAATTTTGAAAGTAAAATATCGCAATTTGCAATCAAAGATGCAGAAATCAATTACAATGCACTTTATAATTATATAAAAGCCGGTTTTCAGATTAACACGATTATTAATGCATTCAGTTTAGATAAATCAAAATCATCGAGTTTAGAACAAGCAATAAATAAATTGAATAATGAAAATACATTGGTTGAAGCAACATTAACAGCCTTCTGGAGTATGTTGAGGAATAACCAAACGGAGGAAGATAATGAGCTATTGGATGATATGGTAAAATACGAAACTACTTCATTTGATAAGTATGTAGAAGCTTTAATGAAAGTGAAAGGACCGTATCAGTTAAAATATTATCCTCAGTTTTTAGATAGTATTTCACAAAAGAACAACGACCGTGGTTTTTTAGCACAAGGACGAAGCAAGAAACATCCAAGACGTTTTGTTTTAGGCACACGTTTGTTAGAAGCTTTAGTACAAATTCAGGTGCTTCATTTAGAAAAGGAAAAGTTTGTCACCAAAAATGTATCGATTGAAGATTTAATGGAAAATCTAAAAAATCGTTACGGATTAATAATTAATGGATTGAATGAAGAGGAATATCGTAATGCAGATGTAAATACAAACTTGGCATTCAAAGAAAATGTAGAAGCCTTTAAATCTAAATTAAGACAAATTGGGTTTTACAATGACATGAGTGATGCCTATATTTTACAAAAGGTTAGACCTAGATACGAACTAAAATAACCAACAACGATGACAACGACTCAAAACTATACATATTATGATTTCATAGTAGACATTATTCTACAACAGTTTCAACATGAATTTGCCGAAGCGAAACCTGGACATTGTATGAAAATTACAGGCTTGGCAGATGAGCAATTATTTATTTTGCTAGATAAAATAAGAACCCACTATCCTAAGATGGATAGCTTTATTATTAATGATGCCGAAGTGGGGGATAAATACATTTCTGCAACTAAATTAATTGAGTTAAGAAACAATCAATCCAAGCCAATTTTAATTTTAATTCCTTCAAATTCAAGAACAGCTGCGGAAGATTCTTATGGTAATGCAACCTTCAAAGATTTACAATTAGAAAATATAGATCGTATTCTAGTAGATAAAATATTCAAAAAAATACCAGAAGAAAAGAAGAGAAGCATACAAACCATTGTTGAAATATTCAATATCAATAAAAATAATAATCCTGCTTTAGCCAAATATTTAATCTTACTTGAAGAGAATAATTATGCTGATAAAGCAATTGGAGAGTATTTATTTTTAATTGGTGGATTACCAGACCATAAATTATTAGAAGATCCTTCAGTTGCGCGTGCGAGATTGATTTTAAACCAAAAGAGT
This sequence comes from Sphingobacterium cavernae, assembly GCF_008520265.1. Lineage (GTDB taxonomy): Bacteria > Bacteroidota > Bacteroidia > Sphingobacteriales > Sphingobacteriaceae > Sphingobacterium > Sphingobacterium cavernae. The sequence goes on along the minus strand of NZ_VIQM01000016.1, from coordinate 47,882 downwards.
CTTAATATTTTAGCTTCTTTTAATAAATCAATCTACGAACGTGTGGATAGTTTAGAAATCGAAAAAGATTCCATTCAAAAAGAGTTAATTCAATTCTTTAGAGAAGAAAAAAATATTGCCAATAAATCAGATATTGTTGAAACCATTTTCAATAAATATCAAAATTTATGCTTTGGAAATTGGAAGATTCCTAATCTAAATTTTGACAATCTTAATCTAGAAGTAACAAATATCTCATCTCCTAATTTTGTAATGGAAGATGGAGTAAAGGTTTTAAAAGCAAATGAAGGTACAAATGTCAAAGTAAAAGTACAATTTACAACTACGCCTCCACCAAATCAGGTGGAAAGTTTACATGGTTTTAGAATCGTGTTAATGGAAGCAGATGGTGGGGCTGGTCAAGAAATTACAACGTTAAGAAAATTAAAAAACTCGAAAGCAGCATCTATTTTTCGCTCGGCTGATATCGAAATTAATTCCAATACAACAGAAGAAATGACATATTTCTTCAAAGTATATGCGGAAGATGAACACGGAAATATTCTAAATGCTAACGACGATTTTGCAAGTGATGCCATACAAAAAGCTTGGGAAGAACAAGGGAAAACCCCAGAGGCTAAAGCTGATCTAAACTTTAAATTAAAGTCTGATTCAGAAGATTTTTATTTTGCAATTGATGAAGCTGAAGAGGATTTAAAAAATATCCGTAAGGATAAATTAAATAACGTTACACAAGCGCATTTTAAATTCAATTTAGATAATTTAAAAAATGGAATTGAAGCCGATTTTCCTATTCCTGCAGAAAGTTCTAATAGCTGGTTAAACGATGAAAAACCAAAATTAAATTCAACTTTTTATATCAATTATGGTATAAAGTTTAATTACCAAATCATTATATCTTCTAAGTTAAGATATTTAGAAAATGAATTGTTAAAACAAGAAGGTAATTTTGGACATTTATACGCAAAATTGAATCCTAATTTCAGTGCGCTTAATTTCGATGGATGTGAGTTTAGATTATCGCCTTTAAATGAAGTCGTACCTAAAAAAGTTAAAGAGGCACGTAGTAAGTTGTTTAAAGCGATAAAAGAATCAAACGAAACAGAAAATGGTATTGTTGAAACAGTAAATTTAGTCGAATTAAAAGAAGAGATCAAAACATACTTAGAGGCTTATAATAAGTGGATTAAAGAGTTAAATAATAGAATTAATAAATCAATTGAACAAGAAGATAAGGAGCAATTAAAGTCCTTATATGCGGATATTCAATTTTTAGATTTAATAAAAGTAAAAACGCTATTACCAACAAAAGAATCTATTGAAATTCTTTTATTATCGCCATTACATCCGTTAAGATTAAGTTGGATGTTAGAGTTAATCGAGCGTTTTGAATTTTGGTACAAAGAAACACTGATCTATAAAGATCATGACAAAGAATGGTCTGCGTTGCAAAATTTGTTCTTAGGCGATTTAATCCCTTCGAATAATCCCTTCGTTTTTGCTGATCCTAAGTCATTTGACAATTACGAATATCTAGGTGAAATTGCTTTTGGATGGGGAATTTATGTCAACGAAGCAAATAAAGGAAAAGACGATTCTTTAGCGCCTAAAACATACCAAATCAAACAGTATGTAGCGAATTTGTTGAACATTCCAAATGGGAATGAAGTAGATACAAACGTAAGTAAAAGTTTAATCATTAAACACCTTAAAAATTACTTACAACAGCATCCTTATGTTGACAAATTAGTGTTAAACTTATTTAATGTGGGGGATGCAAATAAGTTTGCGGAAGCGTTTATTGATATTATCAAGATTAAAGAATACGTTGATATAAAATTTGAGGTAAGATTATTCGTAGCGAAAAATAATATCATTGAACCTGGTGATGCGTTAAAGGATTTGATAAACCCTGAAAGAAACGTATCTGAAGAGGCTGAAGCTTTCTCACAAGCATCAATCAATCGTTTGTTTCCTAAACTTAGATTTTCAATCAATAACATTGAAGATTTCTTAGCGAATCCAAGTGTTTTTAATGCACATGTAAGTTTTATTATAAATCCTTTTTCTCCTAAAATTACGCTTACTAAACCTGTATTTAAAACTAAAAATGAGTTTTTAAATGGGTTGATTTTTCAATCGAATACCGATGGTAGTTTCGATGAAATAACGAATGGGTTCAAATGGGTAAACTATCAAAACATAGCCAAAGAAAAAGAGAAAGTAATCAATACTACATTTGCGAATATTCAAGAGAATATTGCAGCAACTTTAGCAGCGCATCAAACCGATGCCATTCCTGCTATTGAATTAAATCTTTCCAATAGAGACAATGTGCTTTTAAGCAATTTGCATGAATTTTCGGATTGGGTTATTACATTTGATAAGTTCTTAGGTCCTCAAATTTTTGATCAACCGTCAGAAGATAACAAGATTCCTTTCTTACTTGATTATATTCCTGGGGAAGAAATTTCGGGTATTTCGTCTTATCTGACAACAAAACCGAATGAAGAAATTTATAGTTTAATCGCACCTCATTTTGAAATATTTAATGTAGATATTGAAAGGGAAGAAGATAAAATTTCTATACAAAATATCCTTGAAGATGTTCGTGCGTTAAGCAGCTCTTTAATTTTACAATTGAATTCGTCTAAGAATAGAGCATTTGAAGTAATCGGGTCTGCATTCTCTAAACGTGTCTTAGATAAAAAGCATTTGTTGAAAAACGCATTTATTATTCCTATTGATTTACACCAAAACCTATTCAATGAATTAGAGACTAATTCTAAAAGTAGAGCGGATAATTTATTCATTAGAATAGATCCAAAATCAAGAGAAATTAATTGTTCAGTTTTAGAAATCAAGTGCCGTACTTATTTAAATGTACAAGAAAGAGAGGATTTAAAACTGAAAATGTTGGAGCAAATTGACAATACAATTTTTGCATTAAAATCACATTTTGACCCAAATAATTTTAAAACAAAAGATCGTTTAGATCGTGAGATAAAAAACAAAGAATTTAAAAATCTTCTAGAGTTTTACATCGAAAGAGCTTTTCGATACAATACCTTAGAAGAAAATTCATACAGGGCTTATTTAGATTTTATTCAAACGCTTGATAATGGATTTACAATTAAATTCAATAGGCTTGGGTTTATTTTCGATTTTTCTTTTGATCAAAAGCATTTAAAACAAGTTTTTGATGACAATACTACCATTTTTACGTTTGGAGAATGGTTAATTAAAGATATTTTAGATCCTAATTCTGATTTGAATACATTAAGATTAGAAGACTCTAAATTAAAAGAAGAATTAATTAAATCGTTAGATTACAACGATAAATTAAAACAATTCGTTGGGAAATACAAGGCGAAACTTAAGGCGAAAGAAAACGATACTCAAGAAGAGGTAGAGATTGCGCAGGAAGGTAAAGATGACAAAGAAATAGATATTCCTACAACTACAGAAACTCCTATTAGCTCAAATCCTGAACCAATTGTTCAGATAGAAACTACTGAGAAAGGATTGGTTGACGAGGGAGCTGCTACAGCAGCACAAAATGTAGCTGAGGAACAAGTTGAATATGCTATTCCTAAATACGATATTTTAATTGGAAAATCATCAGATTCTTCTCAATACGGTATGTTAGGGACTTCTATTCATAATAAAAAAATTGCTATTGATTTATCTGAAACTAATACGATCAGTTTATTTGGAGTGCAAGGTGGTGGTAAAAGTTATACCATCGGAACATTATCTGAAATGGTATTAAAACAAATAAATAATATCAATAAATTAAGTCGTCCATTAGCTGGAGTAATTTTCCATTACAGTGAAAGCATGGATTATGAGCCTGAGTTTACTTCAATGATTTATCCTAATGATGTAGAACGTGAAACAGCGATTTTAAAAGAAAGATATGGGGCTGAACCTAATAATATTGAAGATGTTATTCTTTTAACGCCATTTGATAAAGTGGAAGAACGTAGAACTGAATTTCCTTCAATAGAAGTAAGACCTATTGGATTTAATTCGAAAGAACTAAATGTACAAGATTGGATGTTTTTATTAGGGGCAATAGGAAATGAATCTTCTTACATCAAGCAGTTAAAAGCGATTATGAAAGAAATTCGTCGTAACATTACGCTTGAAGGACTAAAGCAAAGTGTTGAGGATTCGTTATTATTATCAAACGCTCAGAAAGCTTTAGCAAAACAACGATTATCTTTTGCACAAGAATACATTAACGATGAGTTTTTCTTAAAAGATGCGATTAAACCAGGTCGTTTAGTAATTGTAGATCTTAGAGATGAATTTATTGAAAAGGATGAAGCTTTAGGTTTATTCGTCATCATGTTAAATATTTTCTCTGGTGTAAAAGAAATTGATGGACATTCATTTAATAAGTTCATTGTTTTTGATGAAGCGCATAAGTACATGGACAATAAAGATTTAACGAATAACATTGTAACTGCTATTCGTGAAATGCGTCATAAAGGAGTAAGTATTATGATTGCGAGTCAGGATCCACCAAGTTTACCTAATGAAATAATTGAGTTAAGTTCGGTGGTTTTAATTCATAAGTTCAATTCACCTCAGTGGTTAAAACATATTCAAAAGTCGATTACCCAATTAAGTGCTTTAACGCCTAATGATATGAGTATGCTAAAACCTGGGGAAGGTTTCTTATGGGCTTCAAAAGCTACAGAAAATGCAATAACAAATCAGCCTCAAAAAATAAGTACACGACCAAGGTTTTCTAAACATGGTGGGGCTACATTAAAAGCAGATAGATAAATGGAATATTTCACGTATTCAAACATAGGAAAAAGAAAAAGTAATGAAGATGCAGTTCTTGTAAAAGAGCTGCATCCAAATTCCTTATTCGCTATAATTGCGGATGGCATGGGTGGTTATGAATATGGAGAACAAGCAGCAGAACTGATAATTGAAAACTTGCTCACATATTTTAGTGCATTAAATAATAATTCGTATGCTAAAAATGATATTGAGAATGCCATTAAAAAAGCAAATTTAGCAGTAAAACATTTCAATGATAAAATGGCTGTTAAATCTGGTGCAACAATAGCTGGTGTAATCATAAACAATGAAATAACACAAATATTTTGGATAGGAGATGTTCAAGTTGATTTATTTAAAGGGAATGAATTAGTTTATAAAACAGAATCTCATACTTTAATACAAGATTTGAAAAAACAATTAGAAGTAGTCCCTATTGAAATGATTCAAAAATACAATCATATCGTAACGAGAAGTATTTCAGGTAAACGTGAGATTATTGATTTCGGATATCAAGAATTTAAAAACACTGATTTTGATATGTTGATTATTTCAAGTGATGGGGTAAATAATTGCATCAACACTTCTCAATTATTAGAGTTAGAATTAACGGAAATTAATGAAATATTGGAATTGAATGCATTTGATAATTACTCATACATTATATTAAAAAAGTAACATTAATTTCAATTAAAATTAAAAACGACTTCTCAGATAATAAAATGTTACAAAATTGAATTTTATTTGTATTTATTTTAAAATAACTAATTGATAATAAAGCTTTAATACTTTTATGTATCGGAAAATAGTTCTCAAACATAGAAAATCTCAATGTTTCTTTTCAAAGCAAATTAATTTTGTGTCTCTGAACCAGAATTTATAGTTTTTTATCATTTAGCAATATAGATAAATTTTAAAAGTGACTACAGCAACCGAAGTAATTCGTCCAGTCATTGTTAGTAATAATCGTGGCATAATCGAAACTAAGAGATTGAATTTACTAAGCTAATATTAAATTCAATTCATCAGCCGATCACTTTAGACATCTCTTTTGTGTAATCATTCGTTTAAAGATTTATCAAATTCTTGGAATAATTCAGGTACAGAAATATTTTCAAATGTGCAAAGTTTGTAGATTGTTGACAGTGGGATGTCATATGGGGAGCCATCATTGATTCTCGTCAGTGTTCCTCTTGAAATACCGCTTTTATTAGCATAGTCGTTTCTAGAAACTTCATTACCACTAATTTTGTAAGGAGAACAGAATTTTTTCTTAAGAAATTCAATAAAGCTTCTTTGGTATGCTTCTATTTGAACTTTACTAACCATATTATTATCATTTTTAATTATTTAAAAATTACTGGACGAGATGTTGTCCATTTGAATTTTTATTGTTATATTTGTTCTAGTTAATTATTATAGCGACACATATAGCAGTGATGATTCGCTGCTAACAACGGTGTTACTCATGAACGAAACCGTCAAATTCCACATGAGTAAATCGTGAGCTCGCTTTCTATTGAATTTTTTTATCTTTACAGATATAAGTTCAATAGGGCGAAGCTCATGTAAGACTTCTGTGGAAACATAATCTTGATTATGGGGCTCTTGACGGTGCCTGTTCGGAAGCATTGAGCCTCGCTCTATTGGTATTTACCTACCTATACAGCCTTTCTCTTTTGCTTTTAGAGTTGCAGCGTATTCATAACCATTACATAAAAAAACTATTATGAAAACGAAACCAACTACCATCAAGTCCATGATGTTGATCCATGATCAACAACGGATTTCATTAAATCTTATCTATAAGAACATCAAACGATCACCAGAATAGTTGATGATTTAAAATATACAGCGCATAAAGAAAAAGGGTGCCTATTCTGATTTATGGAATATGCCTATTTACCTTATGTATACTGTAGCCGACTTCTGTACTAGATAAAGATATACATAGTAAGATTTAATAATCAATATCGTATTTTATTGTTCGCACTCTAAATTTACTACTCCTTATGCAATCTTACAAGTGGTTTGAAGCACATATTGTCTTTCAAATATACTTTTGTGAAGTCGGCATTTTACAATTCCATCTTAATTTTTGTTAGTAATGGCTGGAGTTATGTAGGATATTAAATTGAATTGATTTTATTCCTTTTGAAAAATCCTACATCAGCATTTTACGATTAACCAAATATATTACACTTGAAAATGAAGAATTTTTATCAAGAGGGAAGAAGTATGCCTTTATTAGAGTACATATCTTCCGCTAAATCACCCGCGATTTTTAAAATATTTAAGGCAAAGAGGCAACATATGGATGAAGAAATTTGTGCAGAAGATTTAGAAGGGTATACTTCATATCTGGCTTCACAAATTTATGAGTATCAATTACGATTGAAGTATTCAAAAGACGCGGAAGGAAAAATGTATTCACAGAAAGAGGGGGCTTCTGATGAAGTTAAAGACTTAGATTTCGTTAAAAATGTTATAAAATATTTTAATAATATTATCCCTACGCACAACATGAATATGTTGACCATCATTTTTCTATTGATCTTTAGTAGTAATGCAGTTTTTGCTGCCGTACGACAGGACACTACATCATTTAAAATTCCATTTACATATTTCCTTTCAGAAAGAATTGACACTGGATTAGAAAATAAGCTTCGTCAGCAGCATTCAGACATTGATTTCAATAAATATCCTGTAAAATCGTATAAGGCGAAAGCAAACTTAATTCAAAGTCTCCCAGTAGAGTCTAAAATTGATGATTATGTTTTAGATATGCGTATTAGGGTTTTTAATGATTCACTGGATCGTGAATTTGTAACACTTCGTGAGTTAAGTGAGAATCGCATAGTTGTATTAGATTTTTGGGCTTATTGGTGTAAACCTTGCTTAGCTTCTGTAGTGCATTGGGAAACAAATCACAAATCACTAAAAGATAATATCAGCGTATTAGCTGTAAATGTGGAATTTGATTTTTGGGCCATACGATATGCTAAAGATCGGAATTGGAAAAATACACAGGTCATCGGTCCGGCATCTTATTTTCTAGCAAATTATTTTCTAAAACAAACACTTGTTGGTCCTAATGTGTGGATTAAAGACGGATATTATTTGGGAGCTTCAAACCCGATACAGGAATCATATGAATTTGTTAATCAATTAAAAGATGGTCACATCAACTACATACCAAAAGAAAATCGTTATGAACCAATATATACTTCACCTTTTCAAGACTAACCTAATAATATGATGAAATTAAAATGTTATTTTTTTTTATTGTTCCTAAGCATATTAGCAACAGGAATTAAGGGGCAATCAATAAGAGATGTATCTGGAATTATTCGCTCAGAAGGCACCAATGAGCCTATTGCTGGAGTAACGCTTCAAATACACGGGCGTACAATTTTTTACGTTACTGGTGAACAAGGAAGATTTACGATTCCACAGGTAAGGGACTCAATGATGCTCCATATAAGTCATGTTCAATACAAATCCAAAACTATTATAATCAATAATAAATTGGACGAATTAATTATTCATTTGGAAAGGAATGAAGGAGAAATCCAAGAGGTAGCTGTATACGCTACGGGATATACTTTGATACCTAAGGAACGTGCGGCAGGATCTTTTGAGATTTTTGATAAAAAAAAGTTAAATCAATCACTCTCATCGAATATTCTAGATAGATTGGATGGACTTTCTGGATCACTTGCTTTGGATCGGAGAGCAGCAATGCAAACAGAAGGAGGGAAAACGGATGTTTCACTGCGGTTAAGAGGTATGAGTACGTTAATGAGTGATGCTCGACCATTAATTATTGTTAACAATTTTCCCTTTGAAGGCAAATTATCTGACATTAATCCCAATGACATTGAATCGATATCTTTTTTAAAAGATGCTTCCGCATCTGCAATTTGGGGGGCTAAGTCCGCAAATGGTGTTATCGTAATTCAGCTCAAACAATCTAAAATAGGAGAAAGTAAATCAATAAATGCATTATTTACAACTCGTATCAGTAATAAACCTAATTTATATGCTAACAATAGATTTATATCTGCTCCTGAATATATGGGTTTCGAGGAAATTATGTTTAATCGAAATTATTATCGTGATGAAAAAACAATATTGTTATCTCCATATGTACATCTATTGTCCAAAAAGCATAAGGGCCTAATTGATGAAAACGAATTTCAATTTGAAAAATCAAAATTTATGGAACAGGATATAAGAAAGCAAGCAGATCAATACTTATATCAAAATGCCATAGATAAAATAATGAATATTAATATGAGTGGAGGCTCATCCTTACATAGCTACCTGTTCTCTATTGGTTATGATGATGTTAAACCTGTTTTGGTAGGGAATTCTAATTCAAGACTATCACTAAGGGTAGATAATAAGATAAGGATCACATCTAAATTTGAAGCACAGTTTTCGATAGATTATATCCATAGAATGGAACGAAATAATAGTGTATCGTTATTTGATCAGTCAGGAATAGTTCCAGCAGATAAGAATATGATATACCCTTATGCATCTCTGATTGATATTAATGGAGAACCAACTAGAAGCGCAATTGCATTTAACCCATTCTTTTTAGATTCATTTAATCAATCTCATAATAGAGATTGGTTATTTAGTCCCTTGGAAGAACTAGATATTAGAGATAATACTTATAAAAATAATTCCATTCGAATGTTTAGCAATTTAAATTATAAGTTATCAAAAGATTTAACGATCTCAGCTAATTATATATTTAATAGCACAAATGGGGACAGAATTAATCATTTTACTGCAGATTCGTATTATACAAGAAACTTAGTCAACAGATTTATGCAAGGTCCTGGTTCATTCATTATTCCAAATGGTGCTATAAGACATAAAACTGTTGATTCTTCGCGTAAGTATGGTGGGCGTATGCAACTGGATTTTAATAAAAATATATTTAATAAACTTTCGATAAATTCTTTAGTTGGAGGTGAAATTAGCTCATATATTTCCATATTTGATCCTTTACAGATATTGTATAATTTCAGTAAGGATAATTATATAGGGCAAAATATATTTGATTATACCAAATACTATACAGTGAATCCTGATGGAGCTCAACGAATCCCTTCATCAAATAGTCAAATCTATGAGCTTACAGATAGGTTTATTTCTTATTATGGCTTAGGAACGCTGATGTGGGATAACAGATATTTATTAACAACTAGTTTGCGCTGGGATGGTTCTAATTTATTTGGCGTAAAAACCAATCAGAAAGGAGTTCCATTATGGTCTTTAGCTTCTGGCTGGCTTTTACACAATGAAAAATTCTTGAATAATTCAAAGTTGTCAGAATTAAAATTAAGAGCTACAATAGGGGAGAATGGTAATATCAACAAGAATGCGACAGCTTATCCAACAGCAGTATTTACAACTAATAGTAGTACTGGATTAAGAGAGGCACTTTTAAAAACCGCAGGAAATCCACAACTTAAATGGGAACGTGTACTTTCCTGGAATATTGGTGTAGATTGGGCACTACTAAAACGTTCATTAGGTGGAAGTATAGATTTTTTCAAGAAGGATGCATACGATCTTATGGGCTTAAAAGAAGCAGATCCTACTACAGGAATCAATCCAATTTTATCGGGAGTTAAACAAATGATCAATTATGGCAAATTTGAAAGTTCAGGTTTTGATGTAAGATTGTTTAGCAAAAATAACATAGGGAATAACCTCATAATTGATACTGATTTTAGTATTAGTAAAAATTGGAATAAAGTAGTCGATTATAACGTTGTACCATTGGGTATACAAGACTATTTTCAATATATCGTTCCTGCCGTTGCAGGCAAGTCACGTGATATATTTTATGCATTTCCTTGGTATGGGCTTGATAGCCAAACTGGAGCCCCATTAATTATGGAAGAAGGTAATCTGACTACTAATTATACTAATGTTCCCAAGTTTCTTCCTGAAAACCTTATTAATATAGGAAGCAGTTTTCCAATATGGAATGGTTCATTTCGAGCTGTATTGAGTTACAAACAGCTATCCTTAAGTGCATTGATTCTTTGGAAAGGTAAGTACAATTTTAGGAGAAGCTCTATAAATTACCAAGAACTTTTAGATAGTTGGAATATGCATAACGATTATTATTTACGTTGGCAGCAACCAGGGGATGAAGATAAAACATATATACCTGCAATTCCTACTACAGTTGATCGTAATAGAGAACTATATTATATGAATTCTGATGTATTAGTTGAGAGAGGAGATTATATTAGGTTACAAAGTATTCAGATAAATTATAGTTTGCCCTTAAAGAATAACTTATTTAAGTTAGATGTAATAGGGGTAATGGAAAATCTTGGTTTGATTTGGACAAAAAATAAACAAGGTTTAGATCCAGAATATCATCTTTACTACTATAATCCTCCCAAACAGTTTTCATTAGGATTAAGAGCTAACTTTTAAATTATATGATTATGATTAAGAAAATATTATATATGTTCATAACTAGTATTTTGACCCTAAGTTGCTCACAAGGTTTCTTAGATATAAAACCTGCTAAAAATCTGGTTGTATTATCAACTATAGAAGATTTTGAAGCTTTACTTGATCGTGTAGCGATATTTAATGAGAAGGGTTCACAGTCTCTCGCACTAATTTCAAGTGATGATTATTTTTTAACCAAAAGCTCGTGGGAAACGATTGTTACACCCTTTCAACGTAATGTATATATATGGGATAAGGAGATTTTCGAAGGAACTCAATCAGCAGATTGGGATAATGGGTATGAGCGGATATTTTATTCTAACATTGCGATTGAAGGTTTGAATAAGATTGTGCCATCAGAAAATGATCAAAAGAAATGGAACGATGTGATGGCAAGAGCGTTATTTCATCGTGCATGGAACCACTTTAATATTTTAGTTTTGTTTGGTGAGTATGGTTCCGAATCACAGGATTTAAGTAACAAAATTGGAATACCTCTAAGAAAAGAATCAGATATTACTATACCAGTAACACGTGAAAACGTAAAAGCAGCTTATGATTTTATAATTGAAGATTTAAATAATGCTCAAACTTTATTTGATGACTCTAAATATAATATTGAAAGACCATCAAAACAAAGTGTATTGGCACTTTTGGCAAGAGTATATTTGTATTTTCAAGATTATGAGAAAGCTTTTCATAATGCAGATCTTTGCTTAAAAATGAATGCTGAATTAATTGATTATAATGAATTAGATGCATCTAGATCTTATCCATTTCCTGCATATGGTTTAAATAATAAAGAAATTCTATTTAATTCATGGCAACCATCTATCTCAGCATTAGCTCAAAGTAGATTATGTATTGATACAAATTTATTAGTAACATACTCTAATGATGATCTTAGATTGGGAATGTTTTTTAGAGATAATGGACTCGGAAATAAGACTTTCAAAGGTAGTTATGTAGGTAATTTGTTTATGTTCTCTGGAATATCACTTAATGAAGTTTATGTAATTGGAATGGAAGCAGCCGCAAGAATTGATAAATTAGATGTAGCATTATCATTGTATAATAATCTGAAAATTAAACGAATAAATAAATTAAGTTATGTTCCTCAATATGAAGTTTCTAAAGATCAATTGATAGAATTGATATTGAAAGAAAAGCGTAAAGAAATGGTCTTGCGATCAAATAGATGGGAAGACTTGAAAAGATTTAATAACACCTCTGGTGCAAAAATGATATTAACAAGGAAATTAGATAATCAAATTTATACACTTCCTCCATTTGATAATAGGTATACTATGCCAATTCCTGAATATGTCATTAAATTTTCTGGAGTGCAACAAAATATAAGATAATTAAAGGAAGAGCTCCAAATTTTATTGGAGCTCTCTTTTAATTTTTACTCAACTAATCGGCTATATGCTTCATCGGTTACATTATGATCGGTTTGAGCTTGAGTAACAGATGTTGGGAAGGGATTTGCTGGGTTCAATTCAATTTCTATCGCGCACATATCGGTGTTTTTAGCAGTACTACATGGATCATCAGGGCTATTACTTGGCGGGGAAGATAGTGGAGTTGATGAAATGATACCAGAAGTATTCACAGGATACCAGTTCGAAGATTGTTCCTTTTTAACAAATGACATAAGCGTCAGACTTGTAGCAGCAATGACTAAGGCTACCAAAGCCATTGCATAGTTTTTAATGTTTTTCATAGTGTTTGATTTACATTGTTAGTAAAATTTTATTTGCTTATTTGGGCTATCTAATAGGATAGTCCATTTTTGTTATCCAACAACTCTCATTTTTTGTTCGATGCCTGAAAGTTCACATTTGGATATTCTGAAAACCATTTGGCTGGCGATGCCCTTTACCTAAATTAACCTAGAATCTAGATTCCGAAGTTTTATTTTCATTGATGATATTTTATAATTTAATTGAAGATGTTTTTTGAAGTGAGAACTGTATATACCAAGCTGTCACACTCAGGATTAAAAAGATTGAGTTGAATAATAGATGTTCATCCCAGTTCATTCCAGAAATTATAAGGCCACAGCCACATGGTAATTTATCCCAAACATTTAGCAGCGCTGCAGCAATATATAATGTAAACACGCTCATTAATAAAGTCGATAATATGAATCCCCACAACCTATATTTTGGAACGACAATTAATATTACTGTAGTAATTTCTAATAATGGAATACTGTAAATAATAAATTTAGCTACGTATTTGTTAAATGGCTGATTATAAATATTGTTCTTGAAAGTTTCAAAATCAGCAATCTTGTTTAAACTAACTGGAACCCATAGTATTAGTAAAAGAAACGTAATAGCTACAAGTATATATGTCTGTTTTTTCATAGTTTCTAATTTTATAAAATAGGAGATAGGACCTATAATTCAAATTTCGAAACTGTATCATATGAAAAAACTACTCACTAATGGGATTAATTTAGAGTACTTTATCTATTTCTCCATTTAATTAATGCCCGGTAAATTGAGTTTATTGATATTCCTAATAGCTGTGCCGCTTTTTTATGGGTTAATGAAGCTTTTAGATTTTTCATGTTTTCAGCAAAATATAAGTATCTGTCGATTGTGCTGCTGATGCTACTCAAAATACGTAGTTGAGCCAGTTGTTTTTTCTTTTTGTTATTCAGTATGCTGACTAATGTATTGACTTCTGGAATATCCTGCTGTACATGTTTTAGTGCTTTATATGGAATTTTAATAATTCTAGTATTTGGATGTAGTGCAATGATATTACCTACGGAAGGAGTGGAACTAAATAAATGTACAGTACTCATTAAAGCCATTTCAGGCAGTGCTATACTTAGTATGTGTATTCTGTAATTCGAATCATAAATAATTCTTGCAATTGCGCCATGGGATACGAAATAGACATATTTTTGCTTTTGACCCTGTAAGTAGATAATATCTCCCTTAGAAAGTGGTTTTATTATTTCTATATTTTCCTTTATCCACTCTATGTGATGCATTTCAATAGTACTATGCTTTTTCCAAAAAGCTAAAAGTGCTCGAAATGTAGGATTGTTATTTCTTATAACTACCATTTTTGATGGTTTTTATTTGGTTCTATTTTTTAGTTTTTATCTTTTAAGTAATTAAAGATTGATGCTCGATCTGATAGCTCAGCGCTTAATTAAGAAATGCTTAAAAAAAGAATGTTGTGAATTTTTATTTATTTAATTTCGAAAATTTTAAGTTCTTCTTTCCCTAAAGAAAATCAGTGCTTTAAATGATGACTCCTTTTCATTAACATGATTATTGAAAAATCTATAGATACTTAATAAGTATTATTTCTAGTAATTATTTTACAGAACTTTTAAGTAAATATAATTTACCCTTAATCACCTAATAAAAAATTACATTTTCACAGATCTTCATCAAATCATAGGTGTAACTTTTTAATAAATCCATGATATTTTAGGTTCTAGATTACAGTATAAAAAGTAATTTATAAGAAATTATTTAATACTATTGCGGCCTTCTATTAAGTGTTCCTCAGTAAGAATTTAGCTGGGAGATATTAAATCAATCTCCCAGCTAAAATTCGTTGTTTACTTGATATCCTCTTCTTTAGCGTAACTAATATCAATTTCAAGTATGTCTTGATTTACTAATCCAATAACACTATTATAATTATTAGCTGTAGTACTTTTAAGTCCAATTAGCTTTCCCCTTCCTTCTTTAGGAGGTTCTGGATCAGATGGATTCGACATTGGAACAGCTTTGGTAAAAATAATAGGTGAGCGTAGAGTCATACTATTAGCTACTTGTACCTGAATGCAAGTTTTTACTTCAACAGGAAGCTGCGAGAGATAATTTTGCTGATGAATATTTAGCTCAATATGATTTAATATCCAGCTGTCAAAATCTAATAGAATTGAATCAATTTCTACTTGCAATTGAGCGTCATTTAAAGCGTAAAGTTCAGCTATTAGCTGAGCAATTCCGAGATTTGTTAATGGGTGTTTTTCCATAATGTAGTTGTTTTGAAATGAAATTATTAGGATAAAATTAGCACTCATGGCCCCCAATAATCTATTCTGCATCTCGGATTATAGCCTCAAATGCATTATTTTATCCCCAAATGCATGTTATCAATGATAGGATGAAAATTTCAAATATTTTTGGAAATAGAATTCTACTCAAATACAATTTTGGAACTTACTTTAGTTAAATACTGATTAGGTTTTATTGGGAAAAATTTGTTAAAAGTATATTATTTAATTATATTTTAATACTTCTAACCTATGGCAGCATATTTTATGTGTAGAAAAATTCATATTAACATTATACTTTTAATATTATCTACAATTTTGTCGTTTTATATCCTAGTTGCGCGTCAATCAATTCCTATATTAAAAGCAATGCAGAGTTTTCAATTCTGGTATATGTTCCTAATTGGTGTTGGCTTATTGTATTACTACTTTAAACTCTCCTTAAGGTTTCACCATAATATTCATCATTCTGAAAATCAACACATATTACTATTTATTGTAACAAGGTTAGCTGTAGGGATATTATTTCCGATTTTTGTCTTTACAACATTGATGGAAATTATTTTTTCCTTATTAAATCTAGATTTTAATAGTAGTGGCTACATGCAAACTGAATACTACATGGTAATTAATATTTTATGTATTACCACACTAGGGCTCTTGGTATACTATTTTTACGATCAAAATAGAATCTTAAAAACTAGTAAAACAAGTTCAAAAATAGGTAGCCATGATCAGATCGAGTTAAATAATACTAATGAAGAAACTCTAAAGTCTCAAAATAATGAAAAAATAGAGATCAAAAATGATTTGTGGTCTTCAAATGATTTTAAAAGAGAATTTGCTGAGCTTGAATTAAATCTAGCGGTTTTAAAGGTAAATAAAGAATCCACAATAATATTTAAACATGATGGCACCTGGGAGTCTTATGAAAATAGGGATATTATTAATGAGCTGAAAAACAGTGATTTTATGCTGCAATGCAACAGGTGGATTTGGATAAATAAATTTTTTATTAAAGGAATAGTAAAGAAAGGTAACCAAGAATATATAACACTTAAAGATGACCTGGAAGAAAAGTATAAGCATATAAAATCTTTTAATGAGGGATATACTTCTAATAGGAACAAAAGACAGTCATATCTTTTTATAAGCCGAAATTTTAAAGATAGCGTACATCAAGAATTGAAAAATTATAAATAAGTCCATTCTTAAATTGAAAAATATTTTTTTAAAATTTAAGGTAATTAAGATCCTTTCTAATTCAAATTAAAGAACCATCTATTTTGAATTTTAAAAATGTAAGTATTTATGTCTTAAGAACAGTCTTAGGCATTTTTAGGTTATATTAAATGAGGAATCCTGAGTTATGGTATTGTATGACAATAAGGGTATACGAAGTTTTTATATGGTTCTTTATATTTCCAGTAAGTATATTTTGTTGGGAAGAATAATAATGATTAGTGTGCTATTATTTTATTAGTAATTACTATTATACTTACAGAGCTCAACCGCCATAAAATTTGATTGTTCTATAGTAAAATTCTATATTATGGCAATAATTGGTGAGATTATAAAACGAGCAATTGGCGTTTCTGGTATAATTAGTTCAGATCCTAATCCAATAAAAGCGCAACAAGAAGTTTTGCTTTCTTTGCTCAACAGAGCAAAAGAAACAGCATTTGGAAGAAAATACAATTTTTCAAATATTCTTTTGGAAACAGACCCAATCAAAGCCTTTCAATCAGAAGTTCCCATTTATGATTACGACAAAATTCATGAGCAGTGGTGGCATTATCTTCATCAGGGTCATGAAAATATTACTTGGCCAGGAGGGCAGAGGTATTTTGCTTTGAGTAGTGGCACAACTAGTAATAGTAAGGCTATTCCCGTTACCGATGACATGATTGATGCAATTAAAAAATCAGGCATTCAGCAAATTCTTAGTCTTAAAAACTTTGATTTACCCGCTGATTTCTTCGAAAAGGATATTATGATGCTTGGTAGTAGTACACAATTGAAGCATAACAATGGATTTTTAGAGGGTGAAATTAGTGGTATATCAGCTGCCAATATTCCTTTATGGTTTCGAAAATTTTATAAGCCTGGGCGTCACATTGCAGCTAGTAAGGAATGGGATGAACGTCTTGGTAAAATAATTAGAGCAGCTAAAAATTGGGATATTGGCAGTATGACAGGTATTCCATCGTGGTCTGAAATTTTATTGAAGGAAATTATTAGTTACAATAAGGTTGAAACAATTCATGACATTTGGCCGAATTTGCGTGTCTATACGACCGGGGGCGTAGCATTTGGTCCTTATCGCAAAAGTTTTGAAAAACTATTCGCGCATCCCATGATTTATATTGATACTTATCTGGCATCTGAAGGATACCTAGCAACTCAAAAAAGGCCAGATACTAACGGAATGGCACTTATAGTTAATAATGGTGTTTTTTTCGAATTTGTACCATTTGTTGACGAAAATATGGATGAAGACGGCTCTGTTAAATCATCCGCGCAAGTGCTGACCATAGATCAAGTAGAAGAAGATGTGGAATACGTGCTTTTAATCTCTACTGTATCGGGGGCTTGGCGATATATGATTGGTGATACAGTAATGTTTAGAGACAAAGAACGTGCTGAAATTATTATCAGTGGACGCACCAAGCATTTTTTAAATGTAGTAGGTGAACAGCTTTCAGTTCATCAAATGAATAATGCCATTCAGAAATTGGAAGAAAAATTTAATCTTCACATTAGTGAATTTACGGTTGCTTCGATAAAAGATGGCGATAAAAACATTAATCGTTGGTATTTGGGAGCAGATAAGATCTTAGTGTCTTCGGAAATTAAAGAAACTTTAGATCAAGAATTGAAAGATTCCAATAAAAATTACAAAGTAGCAAGAAATCAAGCGTTAGATGAAATTCAGGTAAATGTAATACCAGTCACGCATTTCTACGCTTGGAGTGAGAAATTTAAAAAGTTGGGAGGACAAACAAAAATTCCTCGTGTCATGAAAGAAGAAGATTTCCAGGAATTTGAAAATTATATTAAGACTTTATAATTAGTAGTAAACTGATATTGTATAAGAAATTTTATGATTTAATTTCTTTCACAATATCGGTTTCTTCTTTTATTAGCTCTTCTCGATTTGCATTTGATTTTTTCTTTTCCATCTTAGCTACCAATTCTACAATATCATCGGGTGATAAATATAACTTTGCTATTTTATCTTTGTATTTCTGAGGTAATTCACTGTTGCTCAAAATATAATCTTTTGTTGCCAGAATATAGGATCCCATTCCTCGATTAACAGCAAAAGTATCAGCCACACGTTCAGCTTTACGGATATAAGGTCTAGAAATCAAATATAATAAACCAAATTTTGCTACACTGAATGTAGAACGCTGTTCATAATCCATAATATGTCCTAGCTCATGGCCTATCCATCCAATCAAGACTTCATCGGATATACGGTGAATTGGTTGTATGGTATGCGTCAATTTAAATACGGGTTTAATCAGGATTTCATATGCTCTTTTACCCCTGGGGCCAAGTAAGGTATGAACAACAGGCCTAGCTGCCATAATAGATGACTTCAATTTTCGGGTAAAAACAAATCGTATATTGGTACGCTTTAACTCTGGATAATAAGATAAAGCCTTTAGAATTTGATTTTCAAGAATTTTTGGAATTCGCTTATTTCTTGATAGGTTTTTTTTTGTTGAGTTTAAAGTATTATTTGTATTTCCATTTATTCCCATTCTCAATCCTTTCTGTTTATTAATGTCGAACAACCTTTGCCTTAAAAAGTTCTCTAAAAAAAAACCAGATTACTGGACTTAGCCTGTAACCTGGTTAACATTTCAACCAATGAATATGTTTTTGGACACTATTATTTGACGAGTTCTGCTAATACTTTATGCAGATTTTCTTCTTTTAGATTTATAGCAACGATCTTACCAGATGGGTCTATTAAGTAATTTTGTGGTACGCCTCGAACTCCATATAATACCGCAGCCTCATTTCGCCAACCCTTTAAGTCTGCAGCATGTACCCACGGCAAATCATCATCTTTAATAGCTTTTAGCCAAGCTTCTCGACCGTTGTTTTCATCTATTGATACGGCAAAAACCTCTAATCCTTTTGGTTTAAAATTAATATAAGCCTTCTTTAAATTGGGGTTTTCAGCTCTACAAGGCGCACACCAGCTCGCCCAAAAGTCAAGGAGCACAAATTTACCTTTGAAGTCTGCCAACTGAATCATTTTTCCATCTTTGTCTGGCTGCGAAAAATTTGGGGCCATACTACCCACAACAATATTTTTTTCTGCTAGGATGCGTGATTCTAATTCTTTTCCTTTTATAGAAGTTCTGACTGCACGATTCAGTTCAAGGAAAGTAGGCTCTATAGCTTGAGTACCTTTTTTATTTGCTACTTCTGTTAATGCTTCTGCAGCAAAAAATGAATCGGTATTAATCTTCGCAAACTCCAATTGTTTATCTGTTCTATCATCAAATATTTTATCAAATTTTGATTTGATGGCTGCATACTGTTCATTTTTATCGGCTGCATCTTGTGGTACAGCATTAAACGTAGCATTTGCTTTATCAATAATATTCATAAAATCGCCGCCAATAAAATCCAAGTATTCCTGAAATGCTTGATGTAGTGGAGATCCTGTAATTGCTGCAGTTTTTATCGAATCAGCTACCGAAAATTTATACTTTTCATTTCCGATATAAAAGTAAAGACGATCACCGTTGTATTGCGTTTTCATTTTGCCAAGACCTTCCTTGTCTAGTATCATACGGGCATAATTAGGTTCTTCTACTTGACCCTTGAAAGCGAATTTACCATTTTTGATTATGGCAGAGTCCGCAACAGAATAGCCGTTGTTGACATAGTCTAAGTATATTTTTTTACCATCCAAACTTTTAGGTGCTTTTCCGTCGATTTGGAAATTGTTGTCTTGTGCCAGCGACAGATTACTAACCAAAAGTGCTGCAAGTAATGTATATAATGATTTCATAATATGTATTTTTTAAATAGTGTTTATCGCCAAGTTATATCAACTGCTGTACCTGGAATACCTTCAATTTTTTTCAGGAGTATTCCATTATTTCTTGTCGAAATGTTTGTGTAAAATAGTGTAGAGCCTGATCCCACAATTAATGTTTGTTCATCATCCGATAACTTAAGCATCGTTACGTTGTCTTGAAATTTAGTTTCTATCTCAAGTATATTACCGTTAAGCGGTGTGTAGCGAAATACTTTATTACCGCTGGCAATAAAAATATATCCAATACGTGTGGCTACGATTTTACTGTTAGGGGTAATGATCTGCTGATTGGAAAACGTCTTCTTATGGACCGGTGTAAATGTAAAGGGTCCATTAAAATTCACATTAAACTTCAATTCATATACCACACCTGCTTGGTTTTTTGCATAGGCATAGGTGTCCGTATTATTAATTTGAACCATATGCAATAATTCTAGGCCTAGATTCATTGGATCAAAAATATCAGTTACCATTACCGAATATTGTGTTCCAAAATACATCGGCGAGCCATAATTGTTTAATCGAAGAAACTGCTTTTTGTTCTTCTCAAAAGCAATCATACTGAGGTTGTCATTCACATTCGTCAAAATAAAATTGTTGTGAAGTTCATAGTCGCCATCCGCATAGGAGCCAAACATACCGTAGGTATTAGCTTGATCCCATGTATTGGTGGTACCTCCATAGAATTTGCCATTTATCACACCCATAAGTACGCCGTTGGGTGTCATTTGCAAACTACCTACTTCTAATGGACTAGGAGCCAGGAAGAAGTTATCTTCCAACGTTCCAGGCTTTAATTCTTCTTGTACAAGGTTATTCACATTCAATCGTACGCCTCCATTTTTGCTTATGATCCAATAGCCTAATGGGGTATTACCTGTAAATTTATTTGTCATGTAATGAATTGACAAAGGATTATCAGGAAGTGGCTTTAGGTTAATGGACTCGTAAATGCGCGCCTGGACGTCTCCATTTGGTTTGATAAAAGAAAGTTGAGACTTTCCATTTTCTAAACTCAAAACCAAAGTTCCTTTAGAAAATTCGGTATTCCCTTGAATTTTGAAGTCGTAGAAATATTTAATTCCATTTGATTTATTGGTTAGTGTAAGTCGCGCATTGTATAGTTTAGCTTGCAAGCCAAAAATCGTGCGCAGTGAATTTCCCGTATACTTGTATTGATCGTAGTTTACCGCTTCAGGTACCGCTATTTCCCAATTTGCTTCAATGTCTTCAGGCGCTATATCTTTATAAATAGGACTAATAATAAGGCTGTCACCTACATTTGCATAATACAAGGTGTCGAGTCCCTCTACTTTGGGAATAACAGGCATATCGTATTCGTAATTACCTTTGTCTTTATAGCATGCCGTGAGTGTGATAAATACGCTCAAACATACCGCAGCAATTAGTTTTAGTTTATAGTTTACATGTATTATCATTATCTAACCTCCCTTCCTAATTCGTCAATAAATTGATATTGTCCAGATCCAACATTTTTCTTCAAGGTAATCGTACGACTTGGGTTATCCTTATGGTAAAAGTCATAGGTAGCACCATTATCTTTTGTAGATAATTCATATCCTTTTTGCGGATTTCTATCCACCCATTGAAAAGGATTGTTCAGCATCGCACGTAACATGTCGGCAAAATATAGGTTCTTCGGTGCGTCAAGACCTTCTGTGGTCAAGGTTGTTTGATCAGTAGCAATTATAAATAATTGATGTTTAGTTCTGGAATATTCTTGCAGCCACATGCTCCACCAAATAGGTTGTTCCAAGCGGGCTGAAAAAACAACTTTAGCTTTAATGATTTTAGGATTCTCAATATTAAAATCAGCTGATTCCTTTAATTTGATGATTAACGAAACGGAATTTTCTTCCAAATCAGGGACATTGTAAATCACCAAGGGTAAGAATGTTTTACCCGCTCCAACATCTAATTTGTACTGTAGAGCTAGCTTTTCAAAATGCACATCTTCCACAGCTGTAGAGGAGTCTTGCTCCACATATGCCGAATAAAATCGCTCTTTTGGTTCACGAATTCCAGATAGGCTTACTGGTATGTAAATCGTATCAGAAGCCTTATTCATATTATATGCGAATGTGTAGACTATACTGTCTTTCTGTGCCGAAGGCAAATCAAAATAAATATTCGCATCACGGTCGTATAGTAAAGGTTCGGCTTGTTTGCAAGCGGAAAAAGTAAGTATGCTTAAAGCTATACTTATCAATATGTAGGTAGTTATAGTTTCAATTTTCATACTCTATTTTTTTTGGTTACCATATATGATCTCGTCATCAGGCAGCGGTAATACAAAGAATTTGTTGTCTGGCTGTATTAAAGTTCCTTTTAGACCATTTATTGCACGATGCAATCTTTTATAAGCATAGAAAAGTTGACCTTCACCGTAATTGTCTTTTCGAATTTCTTTCAAAATTTCAGTAATAAAGGCATCCTTTGTTGTAATGGTCGTAGGTTGTTCAATTCCGCGATTGATACGCAGTTCATCCAAATATTGACGCGCTTGGGTAGGGTTAGTATCAAAACTGCTTTCTGCCGCTATCAAATACACCTCACTCAATTTGATAGCTGGGGCCATCAAGAAATGTAAGTTTGCAGCAGCACCATCCGAAAGAGAATTTCTACGGTATTTAACCACTTCAGATACATAGTCGGTTCCACTACTTACTGTCAAAAACCACTGCGTATAACGCATATCTGTAGCACCAACAGTAGAAATTTCATAGATTGTGCGTGTATCATTCTGATCCAGGTGCATTCCACTTGTTCCATTGGAAAACCAATAGGTGTTAAGGTCGTCATTCAATGTCGGAATATACCAGCCAAATAGAAGTTCTTTGTATTGAATTTTATCCTTATTTTTTTCTTCAACAGCAATAAAGTCGGTGGCATTTGTCCACGGAAATTTCTTGCTATCAATGATGATTTTCGCATTTAAAAGCGCCTTGGTATAATCTCCTTTATACAAATATACGCGAGCCAAAGATGCACATACGGCATAATAATTCATGCGGTGCCTACGATTTTGTAGGAACAAATCCGGATTGGTCATTTCTGAATTGGCCAATGTATCGGTTTCATTGGGATACCCGATAACGTAAAGCTTTGATATTATTGGGTCTTTCTCTAGTAATACCTTAGCTTTCTCTAAGTCATTTACTACCGAATCAATAACCGTTGTTACAGTAGCGAACTGAGTAGATAGATTCGAGTATGAAGTTACGTAAGGAATAGCTTCCGCAGTAGCGCTTTGCTTGAAGCTAGGTGCAAACAGACGTAACAAATCAAAATGCATATACGCACGTAATGCATAGGCCTCACCTTTGATAAGGTTGTAATTGTCTCCTCTAAATAGGTTACGTTTTTGATCTATGTTCTCTAATATCAAATTGGCATTGACAATACCGTGGTATAAGCCTTTCCAAATGTTATCTTTTCTGCCCACGAAATATTGATCATCGTATTTGAATTCTGCTGTCGCTTTGTAGCGATACGGATCAAATGAAGAGATGGTATAGTTTTGTGCTAGGACTTCTGGCGTACCTACAGTCAATTCTTTGCCATAGAGATCGGTTTTACTCCCTCGGATATAAACACCCAACAGGGCTTCTTTAAACCCATCTTCTGTTGTGAATAGTGCCGATTTGTCGATTTCTGTTTCGGGTTGTATATCTAACCATTTTGCACATGATGTGCTTAGTAAAAGCGTGAGCAGAATATATATTGGTAGTGATTTTCTCATTTTCATACAATTTAAGTGGTTAAAAAGCGGCTTGTAATGCGAAGCTAACGCTACGAGCAAATGGATAACTTATTCCGCGTTCTTGTTGAATAGAAGACCATCGCATTAAATCATTCGTTGTCGCACTGATTCTTAAGTTTGATAACCTTAGTTTCTGTGCAAACTCTGGATTCGCTTCATAAGATATAAACAGAGACTGCAGATTGAGTAAATTATCATCCATGATGAAGCGCGAAGATACACGTGTCTGTCCGAGGTCACTGATACTTTTGTAGAATGTATGATCTCCAGGTTGCTTCCATTTTTCTGCCAATACTCTATCGTCAACATTGTAGCGTGGGTCAGCATTTTCCACACGATCCACTATTGTTTGGTTATAAGATTTACCACCTACACGTAATTGAAGGTATGTCACTGCTGTAAACTGCTTGTAGCGCAATGTAGCTCCGAAGAAGCCTTCTGCCTTTGGAGTAGCTACTGCTACTACAGTGATATCTTTAGCATCCCAATCGTAGGAAAGTGTCCCGTTTTTTGTTAAGAAGATTTCTTTACCATTTTCAGGATCTATACCCAATGACGGTACAGCATAAATTGCATCTATAGATTGACCTTCGTTATAACGTAATAGGGGAACACCCATCAATGAATTGTCTCCTTGGGCATCATCAACGCGGTCATTATAACTTTTCAGTGCATTAGATATTTTTACAATCTTATTTTCATTGCGTACAAAGTTGGCCATAAAACTTAATGTCCAATCTTGTTTTTTAAGCGCGAATGCATTAAAGTTTAATTCATAGCCTTTATTCTGCATATCACCTAAGTTTTCTTTGTAGGATACGAAGCCTGTAGATGGTGCAATGTTTATATCCGCTAAGATATCCTTGGTAAGCTTGTAGTAATAGCGAGGTGAAATAGTAATTCTGTCATTGAATAAGGCTAAATCGATACCCAAATCCGTAGTTCTTGTTTTTTGCCAGCTAAGGTTGTCATTACCATAATTATTCACAATAGCACCAATACCTGAAGAGTACCAATTGTCTTGTTGGTAGGCGTAAGTCGTACGGGACATATAAGGTGAAAACTGAACAGCTCCTGTCACACCAGTAGTCGCACGAAAGCGTAATTGAGATATCGAAGCCACATCAAACCACGATTCATTGTGAACATTCCAACCTATACCTGTTGACCAGAATGGCGCAACTCTATTGTTCGAGCCAAACTTTGACGAACCATCGGCGCGAACTGTTGCATCAAATAAATACGTGTTTGCAAAGGAATAGTTTGCGCTCAAGAATGCACCTAGTAGACGAGATTGATTAAGACTACTGTAGGGCTTTGCATTTTCAAGGTATCCTTTACTAAATCCAATACTTGTGAATCTATCGTTAGCGAATCCATGTGCTGTGAATGAACGGTAATCCGAAAAATCACTGCGGATATTTGATCCAGCTACAATGTTAATATTGTTTTGTCCGATGTTTTTCACCCAGTTCAGTCTGATGTTTCCATCCCAGTAGATTTCATCGTTATTGCCACTTGTATAACTTCCTTTTTGATCTGTTTGGCTAGTAGGGTAGTGAAAGAATTCGTTTGATTTAGGCGAAAGGAAGCTGTCGTAAAGACTCATACGCTTTAATAAACTTAACTGACCACGTAGACGAAGACCTTGTGTGATTTCGTAGTCTACCGCCAAATTATTCATCACCTCTGTGTATTTAGATTGATCAAAATTACTTAGCGTTGCATTGTATAAAGGGTTTAGAACATTTTCACCGTAGGAAGAGCCATTGCTGTAATAGCGGTTCCACTCGTCCACCTGTTGCAGTATATTTCCATTATCATCAGTCATTCGGTAGTATGGATTCATACGTGCGTAATTGGCAAAATTGCCATATGGTGACTCTATGCCTTGTACTGCTGCTATCGTGAGTTCATTTTGAAACTTGATCTTATTATTCAGATTATAACTTAAGTTTACACCGCCCGAATACTGATTTCTTGCAGAACCTTTCATTACGCCAGGACGTGTCTGGTAGCGTAAATCAATACCATACCTGAATGTCGATGCGCCACCTTCAAGGTATAGCGCATGCTTTTGTCCTACTGCAGTACGTACAGGTTGAGCGATCCAATCCGTATTGATACCTCCAACCACATTCGCTAACTTATTGTTGTAGACTTTATCCAATTCGATCTGAGCGATGTTTTGATTAACGTTACTGTATAGTCCAGCTAATCTTTCGTATTCCAATTTGTCACTTGCATTTAACAAATTGTAGTCTGATAAATCCGGCGCATTCACATTGGTCTCGTGCGAATAGCTTACGCGTAATTTTCCTTCTTGTGGAACCTTTGTTGTAATCACTACTACGCCATTTGCTGCTCTTGAACCATAGATTGCTGTAGCAGCTGCATCTTTTAGAATCGTTACGGACTCAATACGCGTCATATCCAAGTCGAGTACTTTGCTTACCCCAACTTCATAGCCATCTAAAATAAAAGCCGGCATATTCGTGTTGGTAATTATATTATCACGACGCAAGATTTCATTGTTGCCCGTAGGAAGTGCAGAGGTACCACGTACCGTGATGTTAGGCATTGCATTGGGATTCGATCCCAAAAGATTGTTGTCCAATAATTTGAATGAAGGATCAAATACTTGCATGGCCTGCAAGACGTTTTGTGGATTTACTTGTCTAAGCTCTTCCCCGGATTTTGTGATTGCAGTTCCTGTAAAGGAGTTTTTGTTAATCGTTTGGTAGCCAGTAATGATAACCTCACTCACTTCACTTAAATCTTCTTGTAATGCAATCTGCAATGTTTGCTGATTATCATTTAGTTTATAACTTAAACTCTCGAAACCAAGCATCTTGATGATGACAATTCCATCTTGTGGGCGTTCGTTTAATTTGAATACCCCTTTATTGTCAGTCTTACCCAAGTCAGCTTGCGTGGATGACACAGTGGCACCTGCGATAGGCGCTTTTTTTTGATCTGTCACCGTGATTGTAATTCCCTGTTGGATTTCTTCTTCTTTGGGAAGGGAGATAGATATAGGGGAGCTATTTTTGTTTTTGGTCAATACGATGGTGCGATCAACGATTTTGTAACCTACAGGTTGCTTATCAAATATTTGTTTTAAAAAGGCATCCAAAGGCATATTTCTTGCCGCTATGGATACAGTTTTACTTCCTTCCAGCATAGCCTTCGTTCCCAGAACTTCATATTGTGTCTGTCTCTTGATGACTTGTAGTATATTTTCCAAGGACTCCCTATTAGAGGTATAGGTAATAGTTTGGGAGTAGGATGCATAACTAAGCTGAAGGAATGCGATAAAATACAGAAATGCGGTTAATTTGATCACTCGTAATAAGTAATTTAAATTCATTAAATTTGTTAAGGTTTAGTTTTGAGTTCTGTTACTTACACATGTAGATAGCTCAATAACTTACTGAACTAACTTTTAAACAGGGAGGTGTTGCAGCACTTCTCTGTTTTTCCATTTTTTAGATTATTCTTTTCTTATTTGTTGCTTCATATTATTTCGGTTTGACTTTGGTGATTAGTAATTTTTTATCGTTAGTTAGTTTATAGGCAATTTCGTTTTGTTCCAATAGCGATAGTATAGTCGATAGGTTGTTGTCTCGATAGATACCTCCAAAAAATTCGACCTCTGGCACATCTGCATCGATGTCTA
Source organism: Sphingobacterium cavernae (assembly GCF_008520265.1). Taxonomy (GTDB): domain Bacteria; phylum Bacteroidota; class Bacteroidia; order Sphingobacteriales; family Sphingobacteriaceae; genus Sphingobacterium; species Sphingobacterium cavernae. The sequence goes on along the minus strand of NZ_VIQM01000016.1, from coordinate 20,017 downwards.
CATCAATGTCATACCACAGCGTTAGTTCGTGCATCACTTCACGTAAACGTTTACCATCAAAATTAAACTTTCCATGAATCCAAGCTGTTGCTTGCTCGGGGTCTATGTTTTTCACTTGGATACGATTAGGCTTCACAATACTCTGTTGTCCAGGGGTAAGTACTATTGGTTTTAGTGTTGGAGAAGTGATTTGTACTTTTCCTTCTATTAATGAAGTTTTAACTGTCTTCGCTTCAGCATACGAATTGACATTAAATTTAGTTCCTAATACTTTTAACACCTGCTCTTCTGTATGTACCACAAAAGGCTTCGCTTTATCAGGTGTAACCTCAAAATAAAGTTCACCTGTCGCCCATACCTCGCGCGTATTACCCGTAAATGTAAGAGGATAGGTCAGGGAGCTACCTGCATTTAATTGTACTTTGGTACCATCAGGTAGTACAACGCGGTAATAACCACCTCTAGGTGTAGATATAACAGCGGAAGAGATGTCATCCGTATTAACAAGCTCTTTGCCATCGCTGTATTTGATACTGTTTCCAGCAATAGCTACCTCTTCGTGCTGCGTGTCTAATGTTAATGTCGTACCGTCAGATAATTTTAATATGGCTTTATTCTCTGCAGGGGAATAATCCACAGTTGCTAGATCTGTTTCTTCCGTAATGCTATTTTTAGTTAAGTAGGGTAGTGCTACAAAAAGCCCAATAATGAGCACACAAGCTGCAGCTACATAGCGTATCAAGTTGCGCGTAAGAATAGCCTTACTTTTAGTTTCTTTAGCTTCAATAGCAGGAAGAATGTCTTTCCAAGCACTTTTTGTATCTACATGAGTAAAGTAGCGATAAGATTCTTGTTGCACAGACTTATCCAAACAACGGGCATATAGCGCTGCATGTTCAGGTTTCTCATCCAGCCACTCTACTAACTCCTGTTCTTCAGCAGCAGATAGACTGTTGTTGATTTTTTTCTGGATGAGTATACTGATACGTAATGGATCTTCATTTAGGTACATACGCGGTAGTTGTTTGTAGTATATTACCGCGCCAATACGAAATAGTACCTAGTCCGATGTGATTTTTTCGAAAATAAAATATGCGGATAGCAATAGCTGAAAAGTGTCCGGTGCTAAATGCTGCCGTAATTGCTTTAGCGCGCGCATTTTATAATTCTTTACAGTCTGCAAAGAGATGTTCATTTCCTCTGCTACTTCTTGATTTGATTTGCCTTCCAAGTAGGTAGAGACGATGACAGCCTTTGCTTGCTCCGGTAGTTTATTTATCGCTTCATACAGTTCGCCCATTACCTCCGACTGAATCATATGTTGCAGATGATGGTCCTCATAGGGCTTCTGTATGCTGTAATACTTTTCTTCACGTTGCAGCGTGCGCTGATGCGCGACTTGGTGATTAATGCCTATTTGTTTGGTGCTCAGGTAGAGCGTGTTTTTAAGATGCTCTATGGATTTAAATCTTTTGTCGCTGTTCCAAATGCGTATAAAAGCTTCTTTGGCAATGTCTTCTGCTTGTTTATCTTCGGTAGCAAAGGGAGCAGCATACAGGCAAATACGGGGATAATAGGTGTTGAAAATATATTCAAAAGCAGTCTGATTGCCATTTGCTAAATGTTCGAGCAAAAGATCAACTTCTTCATAAATATTTGGACTATCGGTATTCACTTTTTCTAAGACAGAATAGGTTAGATTTGGATCATGCAGTTTTAGCTATAACAACCTTTCATTGCATGACTCGGTAAAGATATGCAAAGCTAAATTAATTCAGCGAATTAAAATTCTCAGAATCTAAATCTCCATTGTCTTAAGTGTACAGAAATTCAGCTCTTTATCTTTAGGTATGTGCGCCATTTTAGTATTCCGCTGTACACTGTGACTGGTGCTGCACAGGGAAATTGCAAGAGTTAGCGATAAAACATAATTTATTAGCTTTCGCATGTAGGGAATTTGCTAGCTCAATGGTAGCACTATCTTGTATAACCACTTTGGGAGCTAATATCACTTCTATAATTTTGCCCGATCCATCTGGATAAGTTTCAAGGATAGCTTGTGCATGATCGGTATAGGATATGATTTCAATCTGATGTTGGGCGCAGACATAGAGATAAGACATCATATGACAGGATACCAAACTGCTCAAGAGTAGATCTTCGGGATTGTACATGGATGGATCACCTTTGAAGGCTTTAGCGGCAGATACTGCCAGATCAGCTTTCCCTTGGATATGAACAGTATGGCTTTTTGTTGAAATTGCAACCGCATCAGCTGCTGTCTGCTGTATTTTCTCCCAAGTGAGTGTCGCTTCAAATGTATGCTTATTTTTCATTGCAATTACAAAGTAACAAACTTCTTAAAAATAAAAGCCATTTCAATTAAGAAACAGCTTTTACCAATATATTTAGATAATGAATATTTTCATTATTAGGCGTGTTGACCCTTATGAATACCCTCTGCAAATTCTTCTACGATCTTCTTGTTGAATGCAGGTAAGTCATCCGGGGTACGACTCGTTACCAAGCCTTGATCTGTGACCACCTCACTGTCTTCCCAAAGTGCTTTTGCATTAATTAAATCCTTTTTGATAGCGCCTACGGAAGTGATTTTACGTCCTTCTACAACTTCTGCATCTATGAGTACCTGTGGCCCATGGCAAATAGCTGCAACAGGTTTTCCTGCACTAAAGAATGCTTTTACAAAAGATAAAGCGTCTTGATTTACACGTAGTTTGTCGGGGTTAATCACACCACCTGGGATTAGTAACCCGTCGTAATCGTCTACATTGGCACTTGCTAAAGGAAAATCTACTTTGAAGTCCTCATCCCAATCATCGCCTTTTTTAGACCGTACTTTTTCTTCTTGCGGAGATATGATATCAACTTGAGCACCCGCATCTACTAGAGCCTCTTTTGGACTTGTCAATTCGATTTGTTCAAATCCATCTTCTGTCAAAATTGCGATTCGTCTTCCATCTAATTTTCTCATAATATACTTTTTTTAGTTCTCTTATTTTGAACAAAACTCTAACCATTTAGTTCGGAATCAGCTTAAAAAACTTAAATTCATTTTCAATATTTTATTCGTAATTTAGATATTCACAAATAGAATCGTTATAACACTGCACCTATGAGAATCTTTACTATCGCTTTTATATGCCTAGTGTTGAGTTTCGTGTCCAATATGTCTATTACTTATGCGCAGGAAACAACTTATACCCAACAAAATGATATTACCTATACGCCCAATAAGGATGCGTACAGTTTGGCGCAGTGTAAGTTGGATGTTTATTATCCCAAGAACAAAAAGGATTTTGTTACAGTGCTGTGGTTTCATGGGGGAGGATTGACCGGGGGAAACAAAGAGATTCCTTCTTATTTGAAGAATAACGATATTGCTGTCATATCAGTAGGGTATCGTTTCTCACCCAAAGCCAAGGTTGCTGCTATCATTGAAGATGCGGCGGATGCGGTGAAATGGGCATTCGATAATATCGAACGATTGGGTGGTAGCAAACACAAAATAATCATAGGAGGATATTCCGCAGGTGCTTATCTTTCTTTAATGGTAACCTTGAATCAAGACTACCTCCAAAAACGAGGAATAGATGTACAACAGTTATTTGGCGTGGTATCATTTAGCTCACAAACTATTACGCACTTTACTGCCCGTAAAGAGATGGACATGCCTGAATTGCAACCGAAGATTGATGAACTCTCGCCATTGTATTGGGTAAGGAAGGGTGTACCGCGTATGCTGTTATTGACTGGCGATAGAGAATTGGAAATGATGGGACGTTACGAAGAGAATGCGTATCTACAACGTATGCTAAAACTTCACGGCAATACCAATGTCGAATTATATGAGTTGGATGGCTATGGACACGATATGGATTATCCAGCTTATCCCTTATTGCTAAGGACAATTAAGAAATGGAATAAATAAGGATTTCTATTGCTGAAAGCTCAGTAATATTATGTCATATTGAACGTAGTGAAATGTATAAAACTATGTTCTAAGTATATTATGAAATAATCTCTTGCGTTCACAATTGCGTATTAAATCTGCGCCATTGCTATGAAAAATGATGAAGCAACATCTTTACTTCATATAGTCTGGCTTGAGCCTTTTAGTAGTCTGGTATAGCGGACAAAACTCTTTTTAACCTCGCTCCAGTCTCCACTGACACATGTTTTTTTCCTAGATTACATTAACACTCTGTTAAGCTGTTTGTTATATGTTTAAGTTTTATTAACGTCTCTGTAATATTTACATAATCCTGCTTATGTTGATTTGTGATTAATTAATAAAACCCGAAAATGAATATCAGAAATCGATCAAAGTTATTTTTGATTATGCTCTTAAGTCTATCTTCACTACAAGAGTTGAAAGCAGAGTCTACAAGTAAAGTGCATATTTCTTTGCAGACACTAGATTTGAATGGTCGTATAGTTAATGAATTTGGTAAACCTATTGCTTTTGCGACAATTAAGAATCAGAAAACAAATCAAACGGTAGAATCTAATGCAAATGGAGAGTTTACTATAAAGGCCGAAAACGGTGATTCTATTCTTTTTAGTTCGATAGGTTATTTGAGCCAAACTATAGCTTATGATGGTAAGCAACTTCAATTCGTGTTAATAGAAAGCACGGATAGTCTTGATGAAGTGGTAGTGGTTGGTTATGGTACCCAAAAGAAAGTTAATCTATCTGGGGCCGTTGATTATCTAGATGCGAAAGCTATCGCGAGTAGACCTATAGCAAATGTGTCGCAAGGTCTGCAAGGATTGGTACCCAACTTAAATATTCAGTTTAATTCTGGAGCGCCCGGGGAAGCTGCAAATTTCAATATTCGAGGTATTACCTCTATCAATGGCGGTTCGCCATTGATTTTAATAGACAATGTACCTGTAAGCTCTGCAGAATTAAATCGAATATCTCCTCAAGATATTGAGTCATTTTCGATCATTAAAGATGCTTCAGCCGCCGCTATCTACGGTGCACGTGCATCATTTGGTGTCATCATAATAACCACCAAATCTGGTAAGGGCAGCCTAAAAGTCAACTATAATAATAATTTTACGTGGAATACTCCCACAGTCATGCCTAATAAGATTGTAGATCCGTATGTATTCTCAAGACTTCTGGAACTGAGTACGGATAATACACCTTGGGATAACGTCAATTATTCGGATCAATACTATGCGTATGCTAAAGAACGTTCGGACAATCCAAGTGTAGCTGGCGTAAGAATTAACCCATCGAATCCTAAGGAATGGGAGTACATGGGGAATCGCGATTGGTCGCGATATTTTTTGTCGGATTGGAATTCTACACATAACCATGATTTATCGCTGTCGGGATCATCTGAGAAAGTAAATTATTATTTCAGCGGTGGATATAATAGACAAAACTCACCGATCAAGCTGGCAGATGATTTCTTTGACCGTTATACTATACGCTCTAAAGTAAATTACACCGTTACTGACTTTTTAAAATTCGGTAATAACACCATAATTAGCAATACGAATCGTAAGAATCCATCGCAGTATAATCTTTTTGACATCTATAATTCTTTCCCTACATCATTCGACAAAAACCCAGATGGGACATGGGCAAATTCAGAAGTAGGTCGTATTGCAGCACGTATGATAGATGGAGGAGAGGGTACTGTGAAAAGAAATGATGTGCAGTCAACTTTTAATGTTGATTTGGATATTTTAAAGAACATCTTCAAAATCAGTGCAGACTACACTTATCAACGTAATTCCATGAATTACAATTGGTTTACCAAACAGTACAACATAGGTTTTGGACCGAATGATATTCGAACAGAGGGGCAAAGCTCGGCTTATAGAGAGGCGGCCTTCAGCTATTACAATGTGTACAATATATTTGGTAGTTACAACCAAACCTATGCTGTCAAGCACCAAGTATCCGCATTGTTTGGTTTTAACCAAGAAGATTACCGCATTGAATCTTTCATTGCTGAAAAGCAAGGTTTAATATCCGATCAGTTTCCGACCATCAAGTTAGCAACTGGATTAGCAACTGTAGATGAAGCTATCAATTCTTATGCTTTGCGTGGCGCTTTCATGCGCTTTAACTACACCTATGATGACAAATACATAGTTGAATTCAACGGAAGATATGATGGATCATCCCGCTTCCCAAAAAATAAACGTTTTGGTTTCTTCCCGTCTGCTTCAGCAGCATGGCGTTTAGATAGAGAGCATTTTATGAGCCAAGTCCAATGGATGAGTATGTTTAAGATTCGTGGTTCATATGGTGAATTGGGTAATCAATCTGTTTCCAATTACGGCTATATTCCAGCGATGAGCACATATGAATTGGGGTATTTAATTGATGGTAAAAAACCATTATCCATATACAGTCCTGCATTAGTATCGGATAACTATACCTGGGAAAAAGTTAATACCAGCAACATTGGTTTAGACCTTGCTTTTTTAAACAATGAAATCACCTTGACAGCAGACGCCTACAGTAGACGTACGATTGGCATGTTGACATTAGGCCGAGATTTGCCTAATATCTTAGGTGCATCCGAACCAAACGAGAATGCTGCTGATTTAATTACAAAAGGATGGGAGCTAGCTGTCGGTTATAACAAAAGATTTAGTGTGGCAGATAGTCCATTAGGCTTTTCAGCCAAATTTATACTGTCTAATTCTGTCAGTGAGATCACGAAGTTTGATAACCCTAATAATTCCATTCTGCAGTATTACAAAGGAATGGAACTAGGGGAAATATGGGGATTGGAGTCCAATGGTTTATTTACAAACACCGCGGAGATCGCCCAATTAGACCAGACTTCTATTATTCCATGGGGAGCTTTATCAATTGTGCCAGGTTGGCCAAAATATGTAGACCAGGATGGCAATGGCATCATTGAAAAGGGCTATATGCTATCAGACACCAAGGACCTCAAGATTATTGGCAATACTTCTCCACGTTATCAGTTCGCTTTGGACTTAAGCTTTGACTACAAAGGATTTGACGTACGTACCTTCTTTCAAGGTATAGGGAAACGTGATTATTACCCATTAGATTATTTATACTGGGGAGCGTACCAACAACCTTATGGCAATATGTACGGTCACTTGTTGGACTTTTATAGACCCGAAAATGACTCGGACATCGACAGAGGTAAACATTCCCAATCTTATATTGACTTGGGCTTAGCTGATCAGAATCTGAATGCCGAATATCCTATATTACAGTCTTGGTTGGCCGATCGAAATTTGGGAACACGTATTGATCAATCACAAGGTTTAGCAATACCACAAACAAATTACTTATTGAATGCGGCTTATTTACGTTTCAAAAACTTAACTATAGGCTATACTGTACCACCTACATTGCTAAATAAATATTCCATCAAAGGGTTACGCATTTATTTCAGTGCAGAGAACATCACCGAATGGTCAGCTGTCAAAAACTATTTTGATCCAGAAACAATTAATCAAAATCAATATACCAACCCCACTAGCAGCCCTGGTCGTGCAGGAAATGGCTTAACCTATCCGTTCCAAAGAAGCTTTTCAGGTGGATTACAATTAACTTTTTAATCATGAATATAAAATCAAAATACATATACTTTGCATTGGTAGTTAGCAGTCTACAAATCACTACCGCATGTAATGACAGTTACTTAGAGCGTTTGCCTGAAACGGCTATCACAAAAGAAAACTTTTTTAAATCAGCCAATGATTTAGAAATGTACATCTATAACCTTTATAATTATTCGGGTACGGAATTTTACGAGTCTGATGCCACGACAGACAACGCAAGTACAACAGGAAATAAGGAGATAAAAAATATTATGCTGGGTACAGCTACAGCTGAAACTATTACCACAGGATGGTCTTGGAATAGGTTACGTGATATTAATTTTCTACTAGAAAATCTACCCACTACGGGCCTTTCTGAAGAAGAATTAAATCACTATGAAGGATTAGGTCGTTATTTTAGAGCACGATTCTATGTAGAAAAAGTACAGCGTTTTTCGGATGTGCCTTGGGTGGATAGAGTGGTCACCACTACAGATGAAGATATTTTGTTGGGTAAACGAGATGCACGAGACTTTGTAGTACAAAAGATTATGGAAGACTTTGAGTTTGCAGCTCAGCATGTATTTCACAAAGCCGCGACTGGAAGTGTAAGCAAATGGGTCGTCTTGCAAGAGTATAGTCGTTTTACTTTGTACGAAGGAACATTTAGAAAGTACCATGACGAACTCAATCTTCAAAGTACTGCAAACGAGCTTTTAGAAAAAACGATTACCCTAGCCAACAATATAATGGATAACGGTGGTTTTCAGATCCACAATACGGGTAAGCCTAATGAAGATTATGGTTCATTATTCTTCAGTGATAACTTAGAGACTAATAAGGAGGTTGTATTAGGAAGATTTTATTCAGATAACGTTTTGAATGGTTCGGAATGGCCAGGTATGTTTGGCAATTACGAATACTATCCATTAAGAGATCTGTTGCAAAGCTATTTGATGAAAGATGGCACACCGTATACAAGCTCTAATGCTTACCAAACGAATTCATTTGTCAAAGAATTTGAAAATAGAGATCCTCGCTTAAGTCAGACCTATGCTTTCCCAGGTTGGGAATTGATTTATTCGAGTACCTATTCCCAAGGTGCGGGTATCTATGTACAACAATTGGCTAAAAATTTCTCTGGATACCATCAAATAAAAGGCTTTCTGAATACTTTAAGCCTAGAGCGTCGACGCAACAATGATATCCCGCTATATCGATATGCGGAGGTCTTGTTAAATTATGCAGAAGCGAAAGCTGAATTAGGCACGATGACACAGCAAGACTTGGACAAGACTATAAACCTTTTGCGTGATCGCGTTGGAATGCCACATTTGATTACTACTGTATCTGTCGATCCGCTATTGAAGAATCAATACACTCTAGTGAATGGCGCACAACAAAATTTAATATTAGAAATACGTCGCGAGCGTCGTGTGGAGTTAGCGTTCGAGGGATTTCGTTTTAATGATTTGATGCGATGGAAAGCTGGTACATTGTTGGAGAAAAAGCCACAAGGACTATATTTCAGTGGTCTAGGAAAGCATGATTTGACAGGTGATGGAGTGCCTGACATCGAGCTATTGCCTGCTTCAGCATCTATTCCAGAGCAAAAAGAAACAAACTCTGTAGGAGAGGTATTGCGCTATTACCGTGTGGGTAAGATAGGTGAAGATGTATCTGTATTTTTATCTGAAGGGAATAAAGGGTATATTGATGTGGTAAGTGAAGTAGGTAAATTCGAACACCCTAAGCATTACTATCGTCCTATTCCTGCAATAGATACACGATTAAATTCTAATTTAACTCAAATATTTGGTTGGTAATATGATGTTAAGATTATCCATACTCGTACTTATTAACTGTATAACGATACAGCTAAGTAGTGCGCAAGATTTCAAATTTGCATTCTTCACGGATATGCATATCAGTAGCGATAGCACATTAAGCTTGGTGCATCAGCGTGTCAAAGACACAAAGGCTCATGTTGATTTCATCATGCTTGGTGGTGACAATGTTGACATAGACAATCAAAATGCGCAGCGTATGCCTCAAGCTATTGAAAGGTACAAAGGGCTAAAAAAAATCTTTCAACAGGAGGGAACTTCATTTTATCCCACTATAGGTAATCACGATAGGTTATCTTCTGCTATTACAGCAAATTCAGATAGTTTGTTTGTGGATTTGTTTGGCAAGACGTACTATTCATTTGAGCACAAACACGTTAGATTTATTGTGTTGAATAGTGTACAAGTGGTGAATAGTAAATATGCTATTGATTCAGTACAATTGGATTGGTTAAAAAATCTTATCGCTACTATCCCTACTTCGCAGCCTATAGTAATCAGTACACATGTGCCTTTTTTGTCAGTTTATTACCCTGTATTGACAGGTAAATATACTGATACAGATACTTTTTCTAACCAAAAGGAAGTTTTTGACCTTTTCAAAAACCACAATCTCAAATTAGTGCTACAAGGGCACATGCATTTATACGAAGAGATAAAAGTAAAGGGCACAACTTTTATTACGGCTGGTGCAGTATCGGGTAATTGGTGGAGTGGTGACTACCACGGTACAAAACCTGGCGCATTAATCGTGAATTATTCAAATGGTGAATTTACTTGGAATTATAACTAATGAAAAAAATAACAATACTATACAGTCTTTTTGCATTGTTTGCTACAGCACAAGCGCAAACATCAGATAACAGAGTTAAAAAATCTATAGTGGTAATCGTTGATGGTATCCCAGCGGATCTCATCGAACGTACCGCAACACCAAATATCGATGCGATTAGCAAGATAGGAGGCTATACACGCGCCTACATGGGTGGCGAACGTGGTGGTTATTCGGAGACACCAACTATTTCAGCCGTATGCTATACCAGCATGATTACGGGTACTTGGGGCAATAAGCACAACGTGTGGAATAATGAATTGACAGCGCCAAATTACAATTACCCTACTTTTTATAAGCTTATGCGTAACTTGAAACCGAATTCCAAATTAGCAATTTACTCCACTTGGCTTGATAACCGTACTAAATTAGTTGGTGCTGAAAAACCGGAGACCAACAATTTCAAATTTGATATTCATTATGACGGTTATGAGTACGATACTGTTGCATTTCCGCATGATAATAAGGGTCAATACATCAGTAAAATTGACGAGAAGGTAGTCGAAGAAACTTCGAAAAGCATACGTAAAGATGCTCCCGATTTCAGTTGGGTCTATCTACAATATACCGATAATGCGGGCCATATGTTTGGAGATGGTGCAGGTATGATTGACGCCATCCATAAGGCTGATAGACAAGTCGGGGATATATATAACGCTGTAAAATACAGAGAGCAGTACCATAATGAAGATTGGATGGTCGTGATAATAACCGATCATGGCCGTGATGTCGCGACGGGATTTAATCATGGCAGACAAACCGATAGAGAGCGTACAATTTGGTTTTCGACCAATTCTACACGATTGAATAAACATTATCATGCCCATAACCCAGGGATAGTGGACATCTATCCGTCTTTAGCAAGACATATGCAATTGGACATTCCACAAGAATTACAATATGAACTGGATGGCGTACCCTTTATTGATGAGGTATCTATTGCCGATGGACGGGCTAGTTTAAAAGACAATACGTTAGCTGTCGAATGGACCCCCCTAGAAGTAGAAGGAAACGTTGAAATACTAATCTGCACGACTAATAACTTCAAATCAAAGGGCACTGATGAGTACATAAGCTTAGATACAATAGAGAGTAAAGCTAGAAAAGCAGAAATTAAACTACCGCTTACATTACAAAATAAGAAATTTTATAAAGTTGTATTAAAAGCCAAAAATAACACCCTCAATCGATGGGTAGTATTGCAATGAATCTATTGTTTAAACCTAAAGTAACCTTAAGGGCTATAGTGAAATATCTATAGCCTTTTTTATTACAATTAGCTCTGCTAAAGCCTTCGATATTCTGTAGTCTCGCTCAACTCGCAAGCTTTTTAATTTCGTTGATTTCTTCACGCCAAACCAACCTAGGCCGTTTCTTCTGGCATGTGCTACTAAAAAATTTAATTGAGAGATTCCTCCTTTGGTCGGAATGACATTAAAAGTTTTAAATACCAGTACAATCCTTACAAATCCTAAATATCGCCTTAGCAGAACCTTATTTAATCATTGTAATATTGAACGAAGTGAAATATCTATTAACTATTTTTAGTCTCGCTAAAGCCGCAAGCTTTTACAACTCGTTTGTATTACGTCGAGAAATGGGAGAGGCTACTGCAAATTTACTACTACAACCAAATCATGAAAATGTAATTTAAAATATTACAGGAAGTCATGCCTCTTCCTTTTCTGATATTTCTAAATCTTTAAAAGATATTAGGTGTAAGCAGGTGGATTATAATGATATCTCAACAGACATTTACCATCAGCAATTAAAAGAGCGAGGATTTACAGATTTTGCAATATATCTACACAGCGGTACGATTAAAGATGTCAGAAATGGTCTGTATGAAATTGTGGATGAGACAATGGAAAAGCTATTGGGGAGACCAACTGCTACTCTTTCTGATTCTTTGAGAGAATTTTTTCTCTAACTTACTAAATCAGATTTCGTAAATACCAAAAGATTTTCTAAGGTTCAATCGCTATATAATCTACATTAGCAAATGAACCTTTCTCCCATTATATCTTTTCACAACAATTCCTCGCTAGTAATCTCCATAATTTAATCTCCTAGCATACTATGCAATCGTTTACGTAATTATTTTGTTAAATCTGCTAGGTCAATAGAGAATATAAATTACTTTTATCTTAATAATGCAATCGGTTGCAATGTTGTATTACTATATAATATTCCTTTGAATTTAATGTCAAAGAGCAATTGATTGTTATTAGCGGATAACCAGTTAAAATATTCAATTAATAAGATTATAAACTTTATAACCTTAGTCATCTACTTTAAGCAATTGGGACTATCTCACTCGTGAGCATATTATATTGATTGGGCAATGTAGGTGCTAATGAAATTTTAAACACTACCTTATGAAAAAAAAACAAACCCACAATCTATCAAGGCTGATTTTCGTCATAGCTTTGGTGTTGTTAATCCCTAATCTTGCCCTCGCACAGCGCTCGCTTCGAGGAAAAGTAGTTAGCGAGGAAGGAACAGCACTAGCCAATGCCAGCATTCAGGTAAAAGGCACTACGACCAGTACATCAAGTGCTTCTGATGGTACGTTCACACTTACTATTCCTTCTGGCAGAACAATATTAAATATTTCTTATGTCGGCTACATAAGCCAAGATTTTACTGTTGATAATCAGACAGAAATTGTAGTGACCTTAGCGTCACAAACTACGAGCCTAGAGGATGTTGTTGTAGTTGGATACGGAACACAACGTGCCGAAGCAGTCACAGGTTCTGTATCTTCCATTCGGGGAGATGCGTTAAGAGAAGTTCCTTCTGCTAATATTTCGCAAGCGCTTCAAGGACGTCTACCTGGGGTAGAAATGACGCAGACCTCTTCACAGCCCGGAGCAGTAATGCAAGTAAGAATAAGAGGCTCTCGTTCGCTATCAGCAAGTAACGATCCATTAATCGTGTTGGATGGTATACCTTTCCCAGGTTCTATTGCAGACATTAATCCCAATGATATAAAAAGTATAGACATACTTAAAGATGCCTCTGCTACAGCTATATACGGTTCAAGAGGTGCAAATGGAGTAATATTAGTTACTACGGACAAAGGTAGTATGGGACAGAATGCAAAGTTCAACTATAATGGTTTTGCGGGTATAAGAGAGCTGTTTGCTCGCTACCCGATGATGAATGGTCCTGAATTCGCTGCTTTGCGTAAAGCAGCTGGACAATACAGTAATTCATTGGACGAATCGGATGATACGGATACCGATTGGCAAGATTTATTGTATACCACTGGATTAATGAATAGCCACGACGTAGGTGTCACTGGTGGAACTCAGAGTGGCATGTACGCTTTCAATGCTGGCTATTTAAATGACTTGGGCGTAATACCTACGCAAGGCTACAAACGTTATTCTATCCGCGGAAGTTTGGATCAAAATATCGGTAGTCACATCCGTGTAGGTTTTACGACGAATAGTAATTTTAGTCTTAATCAAGGATCCAATGTAGGTATTTACGGTATTCTGAGCATGTCTCCAATAGCAAACCCCTATAATGAAGACGGCAGTTGGAAAAGAACAATTCGAATGCCTTTGGATGAACCTTGGTCTTATTCAAAAGATGTGGTAAACAATTTGAAAGAGCAATGGTTAAGTCAAAATAGAGCCTATGGTACATACAACACATTGTACGGAGAATTTAGTGTTCCAGGAATTGAAGGGCTAAAATATAGAGCTAACCTTGGTTTGAATTATCGTCAAAGCAATAGTGGTAGCTACACAGGAAGTGGAATTAATAGTACCAATCCTGAAACGGAATCTACCGCTTCTATAGGCAATGCAATGACTACGGACTGGGCGATAGAAAACATTTTGACGTATGATCGTACGTTTAACCAAAAACATAATTTCAACGTAGTAGCCTTATATTCTGCATCAGAAAACAGATATAACGATTCACGCGTTAATGTGCGAGATATTCCTGCGGATGCATTTCAGTTCTATAACTTGGGTCAGGCAGCGGGAGAAATCACTGTAAATCCTAATGAACAAAATTACCGTGTAAGCGGATTGATGTCTGTGATGGGTAGGGTAATGTATGCATATGACAACCGTTATATGGTTTCCGCAACACTTCGATCGGACGGATCATCTCGATTAGCAAAAGGACACCAATGGCATACCTATCCAGCTGTCTCAGTTGGTTGGAATATCGCTAACGAATCTTTTATGAAAGATGCTTCAGTAGTAAACTCATTAAAACTTAGACTAGGTTATGGTCAAACATCTAACCAATCTGTTGCACCTTACGCTACACTTGGACGCTTGAGTACGCGCCCGTATAATTTTGGTGATGAATATTCTACAGGCTATTATGTGACTGAATTACCAAATCCATCGTTAGGTTGGGAATATTCAGAGACATTTAACTACGGTCTTGATTATGGAATATTGAACAACCGTTTATCAGGAACGATTGAATATTATAAGACTAACACGAAAGACTTATTACTTGGTGTTGGATTACCTGCGACATCAGGGGTAGGAAGCTATACAGCAAATGTTGGTCAGACCCAAAACAAAGGTATTGAGCTGTCTCTAAATGGAGTAATAGTGGATAACAAAAATGGTTGGACTTGGGAGGCAGGACTGAACCTTTATGCAAATAGAAATAAATTGGTAGGTCTAGCTTCTGGTGCTGAGAGAGATGAAAACAACTGGTGGTTTGTAGGACACCCTATTGATGTAATTTATGATTATGAAAAAATAGGATTATGGCAAGAAGGGGATCCACATTTAAGTGTTTTAGAACCAGGAGGTAATGTTGGTATGATTAAAGTGAAATATACGGGAGACTATAATGCCGATGGAACTCCAGTACGTGCTATCGGACCTGATGATAGACAAATCATGAGTATTGAGCCGAAATTCCAAGGTGGTTTCAATACCCGAGTTTCCTACAAAGGTTTTGATTTGTCTACTGTAGCGGCTTTCAAAAATGGCGGTACATTAATCAGTACACTTTATTCTTCATCCGGCTATTTAAATATGATGAGTGGTCGTCGTAACAATGTAAAGGTTGATTATTGGACTCCTGAAAACACAGGTGCTGCATTTCCAAAACCTGGGGGAATTGCTAGTGGTGATAATCCGAAATACGGTAGTACATTGGGGTATTTTGACGCCTCATATCTTAAAATACGAACGATATCGCTAGCTTATAATTTTGATAACAACCGTTGGATTCAAGATTTAGGTGTCTCAAAACTAAGATTATATGTTACCGCACAGAATCCATTTGTACTCTTCTCACCTTATAAGGATGTATCAGGTATGGATCCAGAAACAAATTCTTTTGGTAATGAAAACGCTGCAGTCGCATATTCACAGAATTTGAGAAGATTATTGACGATCGGTACCAATGCACCAGCTACGAAAACCTATTTGATGGGTATCAACTTAACATTTTAAAGATTTTGGACATGAAATATATACGTACAAAAACAATATTAGCAGCAGCTGTTTTGCTGTGTTCATCAGGATGTTCGAAGATTTTGGATGAGCAACCTCGAAGCATTTATGAACCTGGTTTTTTTAAGACTGAAAAAGGAGTATATGGTGGTTTGACATCCATGTATGCCCACCTAAGATATATATACGGTCAAGCATATTTTTATAATACCACGCTAACAGGTACTGATGAAGTAACATGGGCACAAAGTGCCGATGGTAATTTCAAAGACATGGATTTGTCTGGAGTAGGCGACATCACACCTGCCAGCAGTAGAGCTGACGTGTTATGGGGAGCCGCATTTTCAAATATCAATACAGCAAGTGGTATTATTGAAAATGCTGCTGATGTTGGGGTTTCGAATGCGCTAATTGCAGAAGCAAGATTTTTTAGAGCTTTTGATTATTTTAAATTGGTACAAACTTTTGGTGGTGTGCCTTTGGATTTAGGAGCAGGAGTTTTAAAATTCAATACAAGTCCGGTACGCACATCTGTTCGTAATACGGTTTCTGAAGTGTATACCCAAGGAATTTTTCCTGATCTTCTTATTGCTATTGAGGAACTTCCTGCAACAGCCCGTGTCACAGGAGGAGCTACAAAGACACTCGCGCGATTATACCTAGCTAAGGCGTATCTAACCTATGCATGGTGGCTCGAAAATCCGAATAATATTCCTACATATCCGCAAACGGATAGAGTTGATCCCGATGGACATAATGCACAATGGTACTACCAAAAGGCATATGATATCGCTGTCGAAGCAATTAATAACCCTGGACCTTTTGGTTTGCAGCCAACATATTATGATGTAAATCGTGGGACTAATGATCGCAACAATGAGATTCTTTTGTATGCCGATCATACGGAAACTAGTGAATTCTATAATGGTAGTAGCTTAACTTATTCTAACGGCGGAGCTCCAGAGAATTTTGCAGGCTGGATGATGACTTGGAATTATACGGATATACGAAGCGGAACTAATTCAGATGGATCTGGACCTGTGAGTTCGGTACAACGAGAAGCTGCTCAGCACCTGGGACGACCTTGGACACGTATGGCACCAACCATTGGCGCAATTGTTAATACTTTTGCAGATAAAGCAAATGACTCGCGCTATGATGGAACTTTTGTTACTGTATATAGAGGTAACTGGCCAAAAGGAGGTGTGTCAAACCCTGTTTTGTATAATGCCAATAATTTACCGGTAGCACCAGGTCAACCTATTTTGACATTCTTAAACGATGAGCCTGCTACTGCGATTAATTATCCTTCCGGAACTGGCTCTAGCAATATTGGCGCAGGAACATTACCTGGAAGAGCAGATTATGTTGTTGGTCCGCAAGGCATCAGTCGAATTGTATATCCAGGATTATGGAAATTGGGGCCTTATCGTACGGATAATGGCAATGGGTTAGGGCAGCCAAACGCAGCGAGTACTCGACCTTTCAATATTGCAAAATTCTCAGAATTATATTTTGTTGCGGCAGAAGCTGCAGTAAAAGGTGCTAATATTCAATCAGGTAAATCGGCTAGAGACCTGGTCAATGTGATTCGCGCACGTGCTGGAAAATGGAGTTGGGATAATAATGGTAATGTCGCAAAAGTTGCTGACAACAGCGCTGTATTGACTAATTTGACTCCTGCTACTATAACTATTGATTATATATTGGCAGAACGCTCACGTGAATACTTCGGTGAAGGATACCGCTGGTATGATTTGGTACGTACACAGAAATGGAATGATCTCGCTTCTTCTTACAGAATTGCAGGAACAAACAAAGGCGATCATCAAGCTGTAACCGTAAATAGAACTATTGCACCTCATCATTACTTACGCCCAATACCGCAAGGTCAAATTGAATCTATGCTAATGACTCCTGAAGAGAAAAAAGCATATCAGAATCCTGGTTATTAGAGTTCAACGTAATTCTAATAAAACAGAAACGGACATCAAATATGATGTCCGTTTCTGTTTTATTAATCTTCGTTTATTATCCGAACAAAAAGTTATTTTTTCCGCAACGTTGAATTACGTACGACTAATTCAGTATTTAAAACGACAGTATTGGTAATATTGAGATTTCCGACTCCATTTAAATGATTCAATAAAATGTGAGCTACGCTTTCTCCCATATTATTTCCCGGATAATTTATCGTGCTTATAGCTGGTTCGGTTACCTTGGAAATTATATCATTATTAAAACCAATGATGGCTACATCTTCAGGGACTCTGACACCATTATTTCGAAGTGTGGTGAGTGCAATTGCAGCAGCTGAATCACTTGTAAGAAAAATTCCGTCAGGTCGCTGTTCGCCAGTATCAATAAACTTCGATTTGATACAATTTACAATAGCATTTTCGCTCAAGTCATTCAGTACGCAAAGATCTTCCTCAAAAGGGATTCCGTGTTCTTGTAATGCTTGTTTGTAGCCTGCAAAGCGATCACGGTATACATTTCTATGGATGTTACTAGTCATATGCAATATTTTCTTACAGCCCTGGTCTATAAGATGTTTCGTAGCAATATATCCAGACTTTTGATTGTCTATTATCACTTTTGTAGAGGGTAATTCTTCGGCTATGCGATCAAAAAAGATTAGCGGAATATTTTTATTTATAAATTTTTCAAAATGACTGTAATCTTTTGTCTCATTAGAAAGGGATACGATTAATCCGTCCACACGACTATTGAACATTATCATCGCATTACTTTTTTCTTTTTTTTCGGATTCCAGCGATTGACTTATAATTAGGTTGTAACCTGCTGTATTGACTACTTTCTCTATGCCCGCGATGACGGAAGACATAAATAAACTATCCAGCCTTGGAATAATAACACCTATAGTATTGGTTTTTTTCTTTCTTAGACTACTGGCAAATTTATTGGATTGGTAACCCAAATCACGAGCTACTTTTAATATTTTATTCTTTGTTTTCCCATTGATTGCGGGATGATTACTCAGACCTCGACTTACTGTGGAAGGAGAGATACTGAGTGCTTTTGCAATGTCATAAATTGTTATTTCCTTGTTCTCCATTTTTAGGTTTTTGGTTTACTCTAAATTACACAAAAAGTGCATAGTTTGCAATCGGTTGCAAATTAAAGATTTTATGTGATAATAGGTTTATTTCTTTCTTTAGAACACTGTTGTAAAAACCATAAAATTATTTTCTAGAACGTTCAGTTTTATTCTAGTATACAATAAAATAGGGTTGTAAAAAATACCTGATAGTAATTAAAATTTAGTAATCATATATTACATTTTTTTTGTGTCTGTATACTATATATTATAACAGAAAGTATAGACGAAGTTGAATTTTGCGATACAAAAATAGAGACTAATTTAGTTAATAAAGCTGACGGCAATCAAGACTTTAATAGTCTATAACATCAGAGAAATCAATCGCATCACAAAAATACCCAATGTGTTCCAAACACATTACCTTCACTCATACCTAAAACTATAAATACGGAATGTAAGGTAAATAAAATTTTAAATTAAGCGGTACGTGTAAATAATGCTATTATTAGGCGTTTTGCTTATACAAGGAAATTATTTGTTTATCGAGAAAAGGGTAATAGCAAAATATTGCAAATTAAAGGTAAAGACACCTATAAAATCAATCTTCATGTATTACTACGAAATATTCTGGAAGAGAATCAACTTCATAAACATTCGACACAAGCTACTTAACCGAATTCGTATATACTACAGATAGAGAAATGTTCAATATGTTCGCCAAATTTGGTATCAATCCAGAAGTGCAAAATACAAAAAGACGTACTGTCATCACTGCGGTACTATATATGGATAAGACTTTTCAAAAAACTCAAATTGAAAAATTGGAATTGGAAATTATTCCACTATCATTTTGGGAAAAAATAATGCAGTTTTATAAAACGGAGCGTAAAACCCACAGGTGTTTAGCCTGTGGGATGTAAGCGACTAACCCTGATTGAGAATATACTCATGAATAGTATCAGGAGATGCTTCACCTATTGAACAAACAAAATAACCATCAGACCAGAAAGTATGTTCTTTGCAAAAATGTTTAAATAAGAATGACCTGTGTGGTGAACGCGAAATGTAATAAGTAGATTCTTGTTTTAACTTCCGAACAATAGAAGTAATTGAAACACGAGGGATATAACGAATAAGAAAATGGATGTGGTCTAAATCAGATTCAAACACTTCAATTTGAAAATCTGAATTAGAAGTAATGTTTAAGAGAAAAGAACGCATATCATCTTTTAACTGACCGACAAGTAAC
>NZ_VIQM01000013.1 GCF_008520265.1 Sphingobacterium cavernae | reverse complement strand
CTAGCCCTAAAATCTGAGAAAATACATTTATATTTACCATGGCGGTAGTTGAATTTTTGCAAATTAAATATAGCAATCCCTGCTATATAAATTACCGCCATTTTTTACCTTATTTGGGACGCTTCTGGTTGTAGATAATAAATCGTTTTTAATCTTTATTCACTTTTTAGTTAAAAGTAAAATATATAATTATAATGATTATTTGTTTTCCTTCTTGCTGTTTTGATATAAAGTAATATTTACCATGAAACGTAAAAGAGAATACAAAAAACAACTGGGGAGGGAGTGGATTTATAATCTTGTGTCATGAAAAGTTTGATTAATATCTTTTTATTATTGTTAATAACCTTTAGTATTACTATTGGGTGTAAAAAGCCAACTACAAAGTCGTTTGAAGAAAAGGATAAGGGAACGTTAAGGATATTTTCGAAGAGTGTGGTTGGTGCTTTTAGATGTGAAATATGCATCCACAAATAAACCCGGAATATGCATTAGCTATAAACGAGTTTAGGAGGTAGGTTTTCAATTTTGGAGAAAATGCGATCCATCCATTGTCTTCTTTTTGTAGGCAATGCTATTTTTAGCACCTTTCTATTTGCATGTTTCGCAGTCCAAGCTCCTAATGCAAAGCAATAGGATTTAAGTGTACTATGCATAGCTTTGTTATGTTCATTTAATGCAAAATGACGGAATAAACTAATCAGATTGTACGCTATCATAATGAATCTGAAAGATGCTTCTGTTGCCCAAAAGTTCTGTAAGCAGAAGTTTTCTAATCCAAAATCCTGCTTCAGTTCTTTGATCCTATTTTCACAATCCGCTCTACTATTGTAAACATTCCAAATTTGGTCTAATGGCATATCCATATTGGTCACATAGCAACTGTACCTGTAACCGGGCATTTCGTCAAAGAGCTTTCCTCCGCTATTGGGACGGTCATCTACCCGTTTTTTCACAATAATATAACGTCGTTCTTTTCCGTTAAGATGCCCGAATGTCATTTCTGACAATTCTATTCCTTTACTTAGCGATATCCAGTTACGCTCTCCCAAAACTTCCGATTTGATATTGGGATACATCCTGACAGCAATTACATAATTTTTAGTTGATTCTTCCAGATAGCTCAAAATATCCTCGGTATAAAAGCCACTATCTGCTCGCACTAAGCCCACATTCTTACTTGCCAAACAGCGGTCAAATGTTTCTTGCATGAATGCTATACAAGATGAACTAGCAGCCTTATTTCCTGGACGAAGCCAAGCATTAGCCACCATACGGGTCTGACTGATGAATGCCATCAAGGGATGATGAGAATTACGACCTCGCTTATTCGGGTTATAACCCTTAGCACTCCCTTCTTGCTCGCCATAACGGGTAATCACTGTACTGTCAAAATCTACTGTGATACTTCCAATATCAAATTGTTCCATAAACCAGTCTTGAAGATCTGGAAAAACTTGTGTGTTTATGGATTGATTGAATTTGCCAAAATACCGACTATATGTACTCTGGGAAGGCATCTGATCTAGACAAAAAATATCTTGCAAAACCTTGTCATAACGTAACCAATCACAATGGATGTATCGAGATGCTCCTGTCCAAATACCTAACAAAAGATAAAATCAAATCTTTGGGTGAATAGCCCCGATTAGAGCCTGGCATGGGCAAATTCGATGACGAAAGTGTGTCTATAACACCTACTTTATCTATCATACGTTTCAATAAACTCATACCTCCAAAGGCGGTAACAGGCTTATCGGAATACTCTATAGGTAAGTTAACCATAAGGGTGAATATTAATAAGATAATAAAACACTTAAAAATAGATACTTATAAGCGGTTTTTAAAACCTAATGTATAATTAAGGTTCAAGCACCCAAGCAGATGGTCCGAAAACCAAAAACAACGAGCTGAATTGTTATTCACGCGCTTTCCCAAGTTAAAACAAGCTTATGATCTTGGTGTTGCTTTAGGTGACATCTTCAATAAATGCAAGGATAAAAAAGTCGCTTTTACAAAGTTAGGACTGTGGCACAATCAGGTAGAAAATGCGGGAATTGCTTCATTTGAAAGTGTCGCAAAATCAGTTACTGCCCACCATCCTCAAATTCTACATTACTTCGACAATAGAAGTACAAAGGCGTCCGCAGAATCCTTCAACGCAAAACTTAAGGCATTCAGGAGTATATTTCGAGTTGTAAGAGATACTACCTTTTTCATATACCGTGTGATGAAATTGTATGTTTAAAAATGATTGTGCCCCCAAACTTTCGGTATGATCCGAATAAATATACTAAATTATCTAAATTTGCATTTGAGATATCATTAAACAAAAATAGAGCAACTAACGTATGTTAATTGCTCTATTTGGCGGAGAGCGAGGGATTCGAACCCCCGAACCTGTGACAGTTAACGGTTTTCAAGACCGCCGCATTCGACCACTCTGCCAGCTCTCCGCCACAAAAGTAGAAATTCTTACTAGATCTACAAAACTTATTTTGCGCTTGTCGCTTTACCCCTTGAAAATGAGCTTAATTAATTTGTTTTAGGAAAAATAAAGCTCTTTAAGGATTATGGAGTAAGTATTTCTCGACAGTGTTTTCGGATATTTGAAGCGATTTTATCAATTGGAAGATCGTCAGTATCCGTACCGAATGGTTCTTCAATGGACTCACCAACCATCTCAATGGTAATAAGTACATAAAATATAAATGGGACAGCCAATGCTACAAAGTAGCCCATAGAAAATACATAGCCCACAGGAAGAGTAATCGAGTATATAATTATAAATATCTTGATAAATGAACTGTATGCAATAGGAATAGGAGTGTTCTTAATGCGTTCACAAGCACCACAAACACCTGTCATAGCAGTTATGTCTTCATATACTATTCTATATTGATCGCCTGAAATAACACCGTTTTTATACAAATTATTTACTTTGCGAAATATGAGTGACGCTACTTGATTTGGACCATGTTTTTTATCGTCCAATTCTACCAATTCTGGATGTTCTTTTTCATCCAGCATAAATTTTGTGTAGTCTGATCGTAAAAAATTAAATAATGTCTCTGCGAATAATGGAATTGACTTTCGGAAAAAATGACGATTCACTTTATCTTCTGCCGGCAACATTGCATTTAGTTTTATGGATAGTGTACGGCTCAAATTTGTCAGTGCTCCCCATTGTTTTCTTGCTTCCCACCATCTATCGTAAGCAGTATTTGTTCGAAATACTAAAATCAACGATAATACAAAACCCAATAAATTGTGAACTGTTGTAATATTTTTAATCCAACTTTTGTCAGATAATTTCAAGTATTCTAGTTCCAAATAGGCTACTCCCCAAGAAAATGCAGAAACTAATATAAGAATATGGAATATTTTTTTAGAATGATGAGATTTTAATAAGTGTATAATTGTATGAAACCAGTCTTTGGGGTTATAAACTTTCATTAACTAATATTGTTGCTATAAATTGTTAAATAACTTATTTTAGTCGCAATATGGCGAAATATCAGAAAACGAACAAGAAAAAAATATCATCACCAGGGGACGAGAGAAGGCGATATTTGATATATAGCATTGCCATACCTTTGAGTATTATATTATTAATTGCGGTTTGGATATATCGACAAAGTATTCAGTATTACTATCATGTACTCTTCGACAAAGAAATAAAAGAATCAACATCCGAGAAAAGTAAGCATGATGCTCGTAATATTTTGCTGATGCAAGCCCATTCGGATAAATCGTTTGGTATTGATGTGAGCCAATATCAGGGCAAGATTTTATGGGATTCAGTAAGTTTGATAAATGAGAAATTCCCTATTGACTTTATATTTGTCCGTGCGACAATGGGGGAGAATGCACGTGACAGTAGGTTTCAACGGAATTGGGAAGGGGTAGAATCTATAAACAAACTACGTGGTGCTTACCATTACTTCAGGCCAAATGAAAATTCAATTAAGCAGGCTAATAATTTTATTAAAACAGTAAAGTTAAAACCAGGAGACTTACCACCTGTTTTAGATATTGAAGAACGTCCGCGTAGGCAGTCGATGGACAGCTTGCGTGTAGGATTGAAGCGTTGGCTGGATAGAGTAGAGGCACATTATAATGTACGCCCGATAGTATATTCGGGAGATAGTTATTTTACGGATTTTTTGGAAAAGGAATTTAAAGATTATAAATTATGGATAGCCAACTATAATTTTTGGGTTGAATCACCAAAGGCACATTGGGATATTTGGCAGTTTTCAGAAAAAGGAAGTGTAAAAGGAATAAAGGGCTTTGTCGATCTGAATATGTATCAGTCTGATGTGGAAGATTTAGAAAAATTGAGTATACCTTATAATTAATTAAAGATTATGGCAAGTTTTAACGAGTTGATAGCAAAAAACAATTTAGTATTAGTGGATTTTTCAGCAGAATGGTGCGGTCCGTGTCAGACATTAGCTCCAATTCTAAAAGAAGTGAAAGAGCATTTTCAAGATAAATTAAGCATTATAAAGATAGATGTTGACAAGAATAATGCTTTGGCTAGAAGCTTTTCAGTTCAGGGAGTACCTACGATGATTTTATATAAATCTGGTCAACAGGTGTGGCGTCAGAGCGGCCTATTGACCAGAACAGATTTAATATCGGTTATTAAGCAATATGCTGACTAATCGATATTGTCCGATAGATCCGTACTTGGAGATTGGATGCGGGTCATGATAATCTTATCAATACGATT
Source organism: Sphingobacterium cavernae (assembly GCF_008520265.1). Lineage (GTDB taxonomy): Bacteria > Bacteroidota > Bacteroidia > Sphingobacteriales > Sphingobacteriaceae > Sphingobacterium > Sphingobacterium cavernae. Next base: position 79,205 of record NZ_VIQM01000013.1, on the reverse strand, counting down.
TCCATCCATGTCTAAGACTTCCAATTTATGACCTTTGTATGTGATGGACTCACCTTCTGAAGGTATGTGATCAAGATAAAGAAACACAAGTCCTCCGACTGTTGTCACATTTGATATCTCATCTTCGTCTTCTTCCGAAAGACCCAATTCAAATCTATCAAAGAAATCATCCAACTGATACCTTCCATCAATAATGAAAGATCCATCTTCGCGTTGACGTACTAACTTAGATTTGTTTTCTTTTGTTTCTTCGTCAAATGCGCCGACTAAATTTCCCAAAATATCTTTCAATGTAATAATACCTTGCGGACTACCATATTCATCTATTACTACAGCTTGGGTAACTTTACTACTTTTAAGTAATTCTAATACGGCATAAATTCCACTATTTTCATTAACAAAAGGAATCGGCTGAATTAATTTCTGAATATTTGGATTATCATTTTGAATAAAAGCTTTTAACAAATCTTTTGTCGAAATAATACCTTTCATATTATCAAAATTCCCTTCACAAACAGGGTATTCAGTATGATTTGACTTTAATATATACCCTTTAATATCTTCAAAAGAGTCTTCAATATCCAAATAGGTGATATCATTGCGGTGTACCATGATATTGATTGCACGTTTATCACCAATTTCTAAAAGTCTATCCACCAAGTCATGCTCAAAACCTTCGATCACACCGCTATCGACACCCTCATCCACCAAAGCCTTAATTTCTTCCTCTGTGACGGTATTTTTAGAACTTTTTATATTTAATAGCTTTACGACAAAATCCGTAGCCACCGATAGCGACCATACAAACGGTCTTACTATTTTGCTGAGGGTGTCCATGGGAATAGCGATTAGCGAAGCATATTTTTCAGGAATTGCCATACCGATTCTTTTCGGTACGAGCTCGCCAATTACTAATGTCAAGTATGTAATTATTAATACGACGATACCTACAGATAGCGTATCGCTATACTTTGAAAGTAAAGGAATGTTATTTAAAATTTCAGCGATATATGTAGAAATCGATCCGCCTGAGAAAAAACCGGTCAATATACCGATTAGTGTTATTCCAATTTGTACGGTCGATAAAAATTGATTGGGGTCGTTTTTTAATTTAAGGGCTCTTTTAGCTCCAGAGTTTTGATTACTAATTGCTTGTAAACGTGCTTTTCTACTTGATACTATGGCTATTTCGGAAGCTGACAAAATACCATTTAATACCATAAGCACCAAAATGACGACTATCTCTGTGATCATAAATATGATTTGTGTTTTTTAATTACGAATATAAGAAATTATACAGAATTCTGAATCTAAATTGTTCAAGTAAATGGTGCAAACGTTTGATATAAAAAAAAGCTTTATTTAATACGATGAATTATTGATATTGGGCAATATTTGATAATCAAGTGCATGAATTTAACCAATGACTTTAATTTAGAACTGAAAAATGTTGTCTCTCAATTTGAGATTTCTGGTGAAATCTTAAGTATTGAGAAATTTGGTTCTGGTCATATTAACGATACATTCAGAGTTCGTATAGTTTTGTCCGATACTTCTTATTTATTGCAGAAAATCAATCATCATATATTTCCGAATGTAGACGGTTTAATGCAGAATATTCAGCTGGTAACCGATCATTTAAAGAAAGTGCTAAGTGGTAAGGTTGAAAATGTTGATAAACACACCCTTACCATTATTTCCTGTAAAGATGGTAAACGCTATCATCATGATTCTCAGGGCAACTTTTGGAGAGTGTTTGTGTTATTAGATAATGTAAAGAGTTATGATATTGTCGAAACCTACCAACAGGCATATTCTGGAGGAAGGGCATTTGGACAATTTCAAAAGCAGCTTTCTACCCTTGACGCGCGTGAGATAGTTGAAGTTCTGCCGAATTTTCACAACATTGATTTCAGATTAAATAATCTAAAATCAGCTGTGGCGGCAAATAAAGCTAATAGATTGTTAGAAGTTCAAGATATTTTGAATTTTATAGATTCCCGAGAAGAGCGCATGCGTACAATTCTTCGTATGGCAGAAAATGGTGAATTGCCTTTGCGAATAACACATAATGATACCAAGTTTAATAACGTATTATTGGATGAGAATGATGATGTTCAGTGTGTGATAGATTTGGATACGGTAATGCCAGGTTATGTTGCGTATGATTTTGGTGACGCTATTCGAACGATTATTAACTCAGCTGCAGAGGACGAAAATGATTTATCGCAGATTGTACTTAATATTCCACTATATCAAGCTTATGCGGAAGGATATTTGGAAGAAGCAAGAGAGTTCTTGACTGAAAAGGAGATAGAATCTTTGTTCTATGGAGTTTTGTTACTTCCATTCATGCAAGCTGTTCGTTTTCTGACAGATTATATTGAAGGCGATACCTATTATAAAATTCACTATATTGACCATAATTTGGTTCGTACACGTGCGCAAATGAAATTATTTCAGGAACTAGAAGCACATGAGTCTCAGCTGAAGGAAATATTGAATAATAGTCTATCGATTGAACAGTAAATGAATACGCTACAAGTACCTAAGATTCATATTCCATCTATAAATTTGGAGTCTTTGCGTTTCGCATTTAGCGATTTAGTTTGGCATAATATAGATAATACACCGTGGGTGAATGAATATCCTTACAAGCCAGAGGTTAAATTCCAAATTGCATACGATAGTGAGCATATATTTTTGCATTACAAAGTTCAGGAAGAATTTGTAAAAGCAACTTACATACGAGCTAATGAAAACGTATGGGAAGACAGTTGTGTCGAATTCTTTATATCATTTGATAATCGTCAAACGTATTATAATTTTGAATTCAATGTTTTAGGTACAGGATTGATTGGATATGGTCCAGCTGTCAAAAGTGAAAGACAAAGGTTAGATCCAGCACAAATCGATGCTGTAGATGCTTTTGTGCAATTAAAGAAAATAAACGGTAAGAAAGAGTGGGAAATTGGATTAGTAATTCCGAAATCCACATTTGGAAATGTTGGAGAATTAGAAGGAAATACTTTTCATGCTAATTTTTATAAATGCGGAGATGGATTGCCACAACCTCATTTTATTGCATGGAATTCTATTGATTTGCCTAAGCCTAATTTCCATCGACCAGATTTTTTTGGAGAAATTAATTTTTTATAATTGACGTCGATAGAATTTTCTTTTTTCTACCTTATTACTCCAATAGATAATAATAATGGTACCAACTATTGTCGGCAAAATCCAATATATAACTTCGTTAAGCTGCAGTCCAGTTACTATAAATGCTGTGAATGATGAAATTAAGGCACCGATCATTCTCCCGATGTGACTTTTTAACCAGCCCAATTTTTCTTATTTGAATCTTTTAAAATTTCGTAAATCATTTATCGATAAAAAGAGTCCAAAAGCTGCGAAAAAGAAATAAAGTAATGCTTCTTCAATTCTATCTATTTTAAAAACACCAAAAATCAACATTATTAATGAAGCGATGAGCATGGAAGTAGATACAATTCTATCGAAAAGATCAGCTTCAATTTTGTCTGAATTTTTAAACGTCAATGCTCGATTACCAGCTATAATCATGTAAATAGTGAATAGTCCAATTAAAAATAAGAAAGCATTTTGGTGATTTGGTAAAACAGCAATGATTAATGATAAACTAATAATCATAGACACAGAAAAGATGTGTCCTGTGTTACGATGTCGCGACCTTCTTTTTCGAAAATACATACTCGCTAATCAAGAAAATAAGCCTAATCCACCCAAAAATGCATGGATATAAATAATAACTTTAATAAAAAACTCCATTAGGTTAGTTTGATGATGTGTGATATATTATCAATATTTATAATAACATAATATTTTCCTTTGGATTAAAATTGTTTCAAAAAAAATAGCAAATCATATGATTTGCTATTTTAACTAATTTTTAAATGTAGTATAACTTTCGATAATATAAACCTTTAGGTCTTCGTCTGTGGTATTTTCGATAAATTCTACGCTAGGTCTAAATCGCTCTCGAAATAAAGCGATATCCGAATCACTTAGTGGCAATAGCGATCTTACCAAATGCTTTGTAAATCTTCGATCTATTTTTCGAGCTTGATATTCTTCAAAAAGTATATCCACATTTTTGCGGGCATTTTTTGCATCACGTCCAAATAGGCGAGATGGAGAAACTTTTACGCCACCTTTATTGCGTGGTACTTCAACAATTTTGCCAGCATTCTTAGCTTTCTCAAGTTCATCTGCCAATACGTTGTCCGTTAATCTTTTTACCAATACTTCATCGATATGCAGAATATTTTCATCTTTATTTAAATAAATTCGACGAACTGCATCGTCGTAATAAAAAATTGTGTCTGCATCGTAACCAAGAATATTTACGGCTAAATAATCGTTGACTTGCCCTCCAATTTTGAAAGCACCATCTCGATTGGAATTTGCTATTTCATTGGTTCGTAAGTTTTTAATTTCGACATTATACAGCGGCTGACTACTTACCAAATCGTAAATGTAACCATTGATCTGTTGCGCATGTGAAAATGTCGATAAGAGCGTAAGAAACCCTAAAATTATATATCTAATCATCTATTTTGTGTTCCAAGTATTATTATCCGGATTTATGTCGGGGTACACGTTGCGTGGATCCAACTGAACTTTTGATAGTTTTTCTGTCGAGTTCAATTTGAAAGTCCACACTCTATTTCTTTCCCATACTTCTACAGGCAGCTTTGTTGTAATTTTTTTACCACTTACCGTTGTTGCTTCTATTTCAACAGGCATTGGAAGTTTCCCTAAGTTTTGAACAGTTATTAAGGCACCTTTGTTTTCATCCAATTCTACATATCGTACTTCCGAAATAGCTTGATCCATTTGCCAGTTGTGTTGAAACATTCCTCTCCAATACCAATTTAAGTTTTCGCCAGTTTCGTTTTCAATTGTACGGAAAAAATCATTTGGCGTAGGGTGTTTGTAAGCCCAATATTCAATGTACTTACTAAATGCAACATCAAAACGCTCTGGGCCGATGATTTCTTCACGCAGTAATCGCAACGCATAAGCTGGTTTGTAATACGCTAAATAACCGATATGTCGTTCACGCATATTTTGTGGCGAACTCATTACGGGTTCTAGGGAAGGATTAAAAAGCGCTTGTGTTAAATTATTTTTTGCACCGAATCGCTGATTATATTCGCCTTTATTAAAATGTTGGGTAGAAATTTCATTAATAAAAGTATTGAAGCCTTCGTCCATCCAAGCATGTAGTCTCTCATTGCTACCTACAATCATCGGGAACCAATTGTGTCCAAATTCATGATCTGTAACACCCCAAAGATCTCCACCTTTAGCATTGTAGCCACAAAATGACAATGCTGGATATTCCATTCCACCAACATTTGAAGCTACATTAACTGCAACTGGATAAGGGTATTCCAACCATTTTTTAGAATAATGCTCTATAGAAGCTTTAGTATATTCAGTTGATCTCTCCCAACCGTTTTTACCATTACTTTCTTCTGGATACAGAGATAACGCTAGACTTTTTTTACCCGATGGTAAATTGATTTTTGCGGCATCCACAATAAAAGATGCAGAAGAAGTCCAGGCTACATCATGCGCGTTTTCAAGTCTGTATTTCCAAGTCAGCTCTTTTTTGTTTGGTCTAGTATTTTTGTCCGTAACTTCTTTCAAAGTACGAATCATAACGGTCTTATCCGAATTTTGAGCCTCATTATAGCGCGCTAACTGTGATGGCGTCCATACTTCTGAAGGGTTCAAAAGTTCACCACCCAAAGCAACAATGTGATTGGCTGGTGCAGTAATTTCTACGTTGAAGTCACCAAATTCGAGATAAAATTCACCTGGACCTGTATAGGGTTGTGTATTCCAGCCTAATATGTCGTCAAATACGCAAACACGTGGATACCATTGTGCTATAGAATACACTTTGCCATTTTTAGTAGGAAGTATTCCAGTTCTATCTGCACCATATTCTGGAATGGAAAATTCAAAATCCATTGAGAATGTAATTTTACCACCTTTTGCCGGTAAAGGTTTGGGTAAATTGATGCGCATTCGCGTATCAGTAATCACATAATTCGTTGTTGCTTCGTTATCAATTTTGAGGTTTTGCAACACATAACCTCCCTCGAAATTATTTCCTGCGCTTCCATATCTGCTCTCGGTAAGTGGAACTATAGCTTGACCTCTAGATTTTGAATTGAAGAGATTCTGATCCAATTGAAACCACACAAAATCCAATTCCTCCGGACTATTGTTTGTATAGGTAACAATCAGAGAACCTTTGATTTTATCCAGTTTGTCATCTAGTGATGCTTTAATAGTATAGCTTGCTGCATTTTGCCAATATGCGGAGCCTGGTTTGCCACTTGCAGAACGGTAGGCTGTGCCATCTGAAGTATAAAATCCTGGGCCAAAAGCTTCTAAATAACTATAATCACTTTTTGTTTGAGCCTCAGAAATTTGAGGTGTAAATAGCGTGAAAGCTAAACCTAATAAAAGAAGTTTAGATATGTTTTTTATCATAAGGCAGAAAGTTTTTGTTGGTATGTTTTTTCATCAAATCCTAAGATAATTTCATTTTCCAACTCAATAATCGGACGTTTGATCATACTGTTATTTTGTAATAATACTGCACGTGCTGATTGCTCATCTACGACAGCAGCTTGTTGTTCTGGCGAAAGTTTTTTCCAGGTTGTACCTTTTTTATTAACTAAACTTTCCCATGAAACAAGTTGTTGCCACGCAATCAATTTTGAAACTTGAGCAGGTTCTTTTTTATAATCATGAAAAGTATATTGAATATTATGTTCATTTAACCAATCCAATGCTTTTTTAACAGTGGTACAATTCTTAATTCCGTAGACGTCTAACATTATATTTCCTTTTAGATAGTAATTAAACACTATAAATGTACAGATAATTTCAAATTATCTGTTTTAAAAATAGAGGTTCAACGTATTAAAAAGTAGTTTAATGATTGCTGACCGAAGATATGAATGTATTGAATCCATTTTTTATTTCATGGAAATTATCGATCTAAAAAGTTAACTAATATGTTTATTATTCCAATTTTTGTAGCATTATATTGAATTGATAGTGTATTTTTTACACTATTATTTTTTTTACTGATAAATTAATTATATTTTTATAACTTCATTAAAAATAATACAAAATGAGCCTAAAAGATTATAAAGGTGTTTTGACTGGTGATCAAGTTCAAGAATTATTTGAGATCGCTAAAAAACACAAATTTGCTTTACCTGCTGTAAACGTTATAGGTACTAACTCTATTAACGCAGTATTAGAAACAGCTAAAGCTGTAAACTCTCCAGTAATTGTTCAATTATCTAATGGTGGTGCGCAATTTTATGCTGGTAAAACATTAAATAACGATGGATTAAAAGCATGTATTTTGGGTGCTGTATCAGCTGCTCAACATGTTCATTTATTAGCAGAGCATTATGGTGTAGCCGTTATTTTGCATACGGATCATGCTGCTAAAAAATTACTTCCTTGGATTGATGGTTTATTAGATGCTGGTGAGAAATTCTTTGCGCAAAACGGTAAGCCTTTATTCTCTTCACACATGTTGGATTTATCAGAAGAGCCATTAGAAGAAAATATTGAGATCTCTGCAAAATACTTAGCGCGCATGAAACCACTAGGTATGACAGTTGAAATCGAATTGGGTGTAACAGGTGGTGAGGAAGATGGTGTAGATAACTCTGATGTAGATAGCTCTAAATTATATACTCAACCTGAAGAAGTAGCTTACGCTTACGAAGAATTGTCTAAAGTATCTGATAAATTTACAGTAGCTGCAGCTTTTGGTAATGTACACGGTGTTTACAAACCAGGTAACGTAAAATTACAACCAGTTATTTTGCACAATTCTCAAGAATATATTCGTGAGAAATTTAATTTGACTGCTGAAAAACCAGTTAATTTCGTGTTCCACGGTGGTTCGGGCTCATCTCCAGAAGAAATCGCTGAAGCAATTTCTTACGGTGCAATCAAAATGAACATCGATACAGATATGCAATGGGCAATGTGGGATGGCGTTCGTGCTTACGAAGCTAAAAACCACGATTACCTACAAGCGCAAATCGGTAACCCAGAAGGTGAAGATTCACCAAACAAAAAATACTACGATCCACGCGTATGGTTACGCAAAGGTGAAGAGGCTTTTGTTACACGTTTGACACAAGCATTTGAAGAGTTAAATGCTATCGATGTTAACAGTAAATTGTAATACCAAACATTCTATATAGTAGAAGGGGTTATTGATTGAACATCGATAACCCTTTTTTATTACCATAAAAATCTCCCAGCACCGCGCATTTTACTGCGTATTTCTTCATATAAATACAGTATATTTGCTTTTTAAATTTGAAGGCATAACACCTGTATGAAGCATATACGTAATTTTTGTATTATAGCACACATTGACCACGGTAAAAGTACCTTGGCGGATAGATTATTAGAATATACAAACACTATCTCACAACGAGAAGCACAAGCGCAACTTTTGGATAATATGGATTTGGAACGCGAACGTGGTATCACGATCAAAAGTCACGCGATCCAGATGGATTATATCCAAGATGGTGAAAAATATACTTTGAATCTTATTGATACGCCTGGACACGTGGATTTCTCCTATGAGGTATCTCGTTCTATCGCGGCGTGTGAAGGTGCATTACTAATTGTGGATGCTTCACAAGGTATTCAAGCACAGACTATTTCCAATTTATATTTGGCAATGGAGCATGATTTAGAAATCATCCCGATTCTAAATAAAATGGATTTACCTGGTGCAATGCCAGAAGAAGTAAAAGATCAAATTATCGACTTGATAGGTGGGAAACGTGAAGATATTATTCCTGCCTCTGGTAAAACTGGCTTGGGAATTCCAGATATTCTAAGAGCTATCGTAGAGCGTGTTCCTGCGCCTGTTGGTGATCCTGAAGCGCCACTTCAAGCTTTGATTTTTGACTCAGTATTCAACTCTTTCCGTGGTATTATGGCGTATTTCAAAGTGGAGAATGGCGAAATTCGCAAAGGCGATAAAGTAAAATTTATTGCTACCGGTAAAGAATATTATGCCGATGAGATAGGTACATTGAAGCTAAATCAGGTTGCTAAGGATGTTATCAAAACTGGTGATGTAGGCTATATTATTTCTGGTATTAAAGAAGCAAGAGAAGTAAAAGTAGGGGATACAATCACGCATAAAGACCGCCCTAGTACAGAAGCTATTAATGGTTTCGAAGAGGTAAAACCAATGGTTTTTGCGGGTATTTATCCTGTAGATACAGAAGATTACGAAGAATTGCGTGAGTCAATGCACAGATTGCAATTGAATGATGCTTCTTTGGTTTTTGAACCAGAATCTTCAGCGGCATTGGGATTTGGTTTCCGTTGTGGTTTCTTGGGTATGCTTCACATGGAGATTATTCAAGAGCGTTTAGAACGTGAATTCAATATGACTGTAATTACCACAGTTCCCAACGTTTCTTACAAAGCGTATATGACCAAGGACAAGGAGGAAATTCTTGTTCATAATCCATCGGACTTACCAGATCCAAGTAAATTGGATATGATTGAAGAGCCATATATCAAAGCAAATATTATTACAAAATCTGATTTCGTGGGGCCAGTAATGTCACTTTGTATTCAGAAACGTGGTACTATCATCAATCAATCATACTTGACTTCTGATCGTGTAGAATTGGTTTTTGAGATGCCAATGGGTGAGATTGTATTTGATTTTTACGATAAATTAAAAACCATTTCTAAAGGGTATGCCTCATTTGACTATCATCAAATAGGCTACAGACAATCCGATTTAGTGAAATTAGATATTCGTCTAAATGATGAACCTGTGGATGCATTATCATCGTTGATCCACCGTAGTAATGCGTATGATTTTGGTAAGAAAATCTGTGAGAAATTGAAAGAACTTTTACCACGTCAACAATTCGAAATTCGTATTCAAGCATCAATTGGTGCGAAGATTATTGCCCGTGAAACGATTTCGGCTTTACGTAAAGACGTAACTGCTAAATGTTATGGTGGTGATATTTCGCGTAAGCGTAAACTATTGGAGAAACAGAAAAAAGGTAAAAAACGTATGCGTCAAGTAGGTAACGTAGAGATTCCGCAATCGGCGTTTATGGCTGTTTTAAAATTAGATTAGTTCGTAGATCAACCTATAAAAATATATAAGCATGAGATTATTAGACGGTAAAGAAGTATCCGCTAAGATTAAAGAAGATATTAAAAGAGATGCAGCTGAATTTACAGCTGCTGCGGGTCGTAAACCTCATTTGGTAGCGATCTTAGTAGGAAATGATGGCGGTAGCGAAACATATGTTGCAAGTAAAATGCGTAACTGTGAGTTGGTTGGTTTCGAGTCAACAAACATTCGTTACGGCGTAGATATTACCGAAGAAGAGTTAATCGCTAAGATTGAAGAGATCAATAAAGACGAAAACATTGATGGATTAATCGTTCAATTACCATTACCTAAACATATTGATCCTGATAAGATTACAGAAGCTATCGATTACCGTAAGGATGTAGATGGTTTTCATCCTATTAACTTGGGTCGTATGCAACGAAATTTACCATGTTTTATTCCAGCGACGCCTTATGGCATCATGTTGATGTTGGAGCATTACGGTATCGATACGACAGGTAAGCACGCTGTAGTGGTAGGTCGCAGTAATATTGTGGGGTCACCGATGAGTATTTTGTTAGCGCGTAACAGTAACCCTGGAAACTGTACAGTTACATTAACCCATAGTCGTACTGCGGACCTGAAAACTGAAGTTCTTCGTGGTGATATCGTTGTTGCAGCTATTGGTAAGAAAAATTTTGTAACAGCTGATATGGTAAAGGATGGTGCTATTGTAATTGATGTGGGTATTAATAGAGAAAATTCTACAGAAACAAAATCTGGTTTTAAATTATATGGCGATGTAGATTTCGAAGAAGTTTCAAAAAAAGCTTCTTGGATAACGCCTGTACCGGGTGGTGTAGGGCTAATGACGATCGTTGGGTTGTTGAAAAACACACTTGAAGCAGCAAAAGGTACTATTTACAGCAAATAATATAGTTGTATTGGCATAAATATTGCAATGTTATCGAGTTAATAAATTTTTAAGCTAAAAAATATGAAAAAAATTGCACTATTAGCTGTTATGGCAGGAGCGTTAACATTTACTGCATGTAATAGTACACCTTCGAAAGATAAAAATGCGGATGGCGAAGTTACTGCTGGAGAGCATTTAGATCATTCTTTAGAAAATTTGGATGACGCTACTCATGCGGCAGCTCATCAAGCTGAAGAAGATTATAATAAAGCAAAAGCTGAATTAGATGCAGCTGTTGCAAAAGGAGATAAAGAAGCTGAGGAAGCGGCTCGCAAAACTTTAGCTGATGCTGAAACGGCTTGGGAAAAAGCAAAAGCTGATATTAAAGACGCTGCTGATAAAGCTAAAGATGGTATCAACAATGCCGTTGATGCGACTAAAGATGCAGCAGACAAAGCAGGTGATAAAATTGAAGAAGGAGCTAACAAAGTAGGTGACGCTGCTAAAGATGCTGCTAACAAAACTGAAGCTGTGGCTAAAGATGCTGCAGAAAAAACAAAAGAAAAAGCTAAAGATATTAAAGAAGCTTTAAGAAACTAATTAAACAAATACATTTTGGTAAAGCGTCTATCAATTGATAGACGCTTTATTTATTTTTGGGTATGGGCAAAGATAGAATTTTAGAGGAGTGTTTCGCTATAGTGAATCAAAAGATCGCACAAGTAAATCTGGGTATCCATGATGCAAATCAAAGTTTACAAGATGATACAAAGAGTAGTGCGGGTGATAAGTATGAGACAAGTCGTGAAATGATTCAACAGGATTTGAATCGTTATGAGCAGCAGCTAAAAGTGTTGAATCAAGATTTGGATATTTTGACTCGAATCAAAAATCAGAAATTGGATGTAAAAAAAGTAGGATTAGGATCTTTAGTTAAAACAGATAAAGGATTTTATTTTTTAGCGGTTAGTATTGGACAAATTTCAATTGAAGACCAAAAAATATTTAGCATATCAACGGCTTCGCCCATTGGAAAAGTGCTAGTCGGCAAAGCTGTTGGTGAAAGCTTTGAGTTTAATGGTGTCAAACAGCTTATTAAGAGTGTAATTTAATTTATTGTACTCAAGTCCTTTATGACTGTCAAAACAAAAAGAATTATAGCAGTACAGAAGAACATATGCCCCATAAAGAATATAGTTCTTTTTTCTCTGGGTTCTTCTTTTAATTTATAAAACGGAGCGTAAAACCCACAGGTCTTTAGCCTGTGGGATGTAAGCGACTCACCCTGATTGAGAATATACTCAGGAATAGTATCAGGAAATGCTTCACCTATTGAACAAACAAAATAATCATCAGACCAGAAAGTATGTTCTTTCCAAAAATGTTTAAATAAGAATGACCTGTGTGGTGAACGCGAAATGTAATAAGTAGATTCTTGTTTTAACTTGCGAACAATAGAAGTAATTGAAACACGAGGGATATAACGAATAAGAAAATGGATGTGTTCTAAATCAGATTCAAACACTTCAATTTCAAAATCTGAATTAGAATTTTTCCAATTGCCCTAATAAGCCAGTTAAGCCTCCTGTATGTATAAATAGAATTCTACTTCCTTTTGGAAAATAATCTTTTTCTATTAAATCTTGAAGTGCATACATAGATTTGCCTGTATAAGTTGGTTCTATCATGATACCAGTAACTTGCACGTAATCTTTAACAAATGCTATTAGCTCGGGTTTTACTTTGGCGTATCCACCAAAGTGATAATCTAAATGTAATTGTACTTGTTCAATAGGGGTATTATATTTTAGCATTTCATCAAAAATAAAACCACCGTTTTTTAAAACTGGAATGACATGTAATTGTGTATTTAAATTACAGTCTGAAATTCCCTGTGCAATGCCAGCAGCGGTAGTTCCCGTTCCAGCGGCACAGAATATGTGATCGTATTGATTTTTTAATTCATCAATTAATTCTTTGCAACCATAAGTTGCTTCTAGACTTGCGCCACCTTCGTCAATAAAAAAGTATTCATCTTTATTCTCCAATTGCTCAAAAATCTGAAATTTATCTTTATACTCTTCGCGAGATACAAACCGCAATTGCATCCCAAACAATTTGCACATATTCAGCACAGGATTACTAATTTCTTCCCCGCGTACAAAACCAATAGTTTTAAATTGAAAAGTAGCTCCTGCGGACGCGGTAGCTAAAAGATGATTAGACCAAGCTCCTCCAAATGTAACTAGTGTACTCTTATTTTTTTGTTGTGCTTTTTGTAGGTTGTATTTAAGTTTTCGCCATTTATTCCCAGAAATAAAAGGATGAATCATATCATCTCTTTTAAGATATACGTGCACTTTTTTGCTTTCGTAGAGTGGATGATTTACCTTTTGTTCAGGGCTGTAAATTTGCATGTAATATTAATTGTAATCTTGAGTTTAAGTTCCTAAAAAATAATCATTGAATAATCAGTGATTTTAATACCAGAACACTCCAAAGTTAATAGATTTCGGCTTATTTCCTGTACTTTTGTACCATGTCTGAAGATTTGGAATTAATCGAACAAGAGGAACAGGAATTATTTGAACATGTACGAATTGTGGCTGAAAAAGGAGTCACTTTAATACGTGTAGACAAATTCTTGATGAATAGAGTAGAGAATACCTCGCGTAATCGTATTCAAAATGCTATCGATGCTGGGTCCGTACGTGTGAACGATAAACCTATCAAAGCAAGTTACAAAGTAAAACCGTTTGATGTTATTTCAATGGTTTTACCAGATCCTCCGCGCGATAACGAAGTGTACCCAGAGAATATACCGCTCGATATCATTTACGAAGATGATGATGTATTGTTGGTTAATAAAGAGGCGGGAATGGTTGTTCACCCAGGATTTAATAATTATACAGGAACTTTAGTAAACGCATTAACATATCACTTAAATCAATTGCCTACATTACCAGGCAATACAGGACGTCCTGGCTTAGTACATCGTATTGATAAAGATACTTCTGGCTTATTGATTATAGCGAAGAATGAATGGGCGATGACTTTTTTAGCAAAGCAATTCTTTGAGCATACAATCAATCGTCGCTATATTGCGTTAGCTTGGGGAGATATTGCTGAGGATGGCATGGTGAGTGGTTATATTGGGCGTGATTTGAAAGATAGACGAATAATGTCTATGCATGAAGATCCCGAAAAAGGCAAATGGTCGGTAACGCATTACCGTGTTTTAGAACGTTTGGGCTTTGTGACGCTGATCGAATGTCAATTGGAGACTGGAAGAACGCATCAGATTCGTGCGCATATGAAATCTATTGGGCATCCGTTATTTTCGGATAGTACGTACGGTGGAGACAAAATTTTGAAAGGAACAGCATTTACTAAATATAAGCAGTTTGTAGACAATTGTTTTGATATATTACCTCGACAAGCACTTCATGCTAGATTATTGGGTTTTGAACATCCTGTAAGTAAGCAAAGAATGGATTTTGAAGTTCCGATGCCACAAGATATGCAACAGGTGTTAGAAAAGTGGAGAGCGTATGCAGCGCAAATTAATAGTTAATTGAAAAGAGTTTATGCCGATATATTATATAAATTTTAATGGAGAAATAGTTGCAGAAGATGCAAAAATATTGACTGTTGAAAATAGAGGTTTGCGATATGGAGATGGTATTTTCGAAACCATGCTCTATCAAGGTGGGGAAATAAGGTTTTTGCATTTACATATCGAGCGATTGCAACGCAGTATGAAGAAGATTCAATTGGAGCAATCGGCGATGTTTGACGAATATTTCATCAAAAAAATTACTGATGAATTGATTCGAAAAAATAATATGGTAGGCCAACGTGTACGCGTGAGATTGATTGTATATCGAGATGGCGGAGGAATTTATTCACCAGCGACAAATAAGCCAGCTTATATTTTGCAAGTGCAAAAAGTAGATATTCAGGTTAGGGATAAAAAGGTTGGTCTTATTGTTGATTTATATTCGGAAATCAAAAAGCCTTATAGTGATTTGTCAGAGCTAAAGTCAAATAATTCATTGATTTACGTTTTGGCAGGGAATTTTAAAAAGAAATTTGATTACGATGACGTCTTTATCTTGAATCAAGAAGGATTCTTATGTGAAGCGTTGACCTCTAATATCTTTGTGTATTACGATAAAGTATTATACACACCAGCTTTAAATCAAGGTTGTATTGATGGTGTTATGCGTCGTGTTGTGATGGATATGGCAGAAGATGAAGGTATACCCGTTGTCGAAGCACAAATTAGTCCGGAAATTATGAAAAAAGCAGATGAGCTATTTTGTACGAATGCTGTTCAGGGAATTCAATGGGTAATGGGGTATAAACAGAAGCGTTATTTCAATAAAATATCGCGCATCCTGCAAGAAAAATTACGTACTTGGAATTATAATAAAGAAGATTAGGCTTTGATTTTTGGTTAAAGTCAGTCTTTTGTTGAAAATATTTTAAATGTAGAGTTGTGACAAAATTTAGATGATGCGACGCTAGCAATTGTTTATTTTTGTCCTTAATTATTTTACCCTTATGGGTAAAAATATAAATATAGATTCATGGAACTAAAATTAAAACGTCCATTAGCTTTTTTTGATTTAGAAACAACTGGTGTAAATATTGCATCCGATAGAATTGTTGAGATTTCAATACTAAAAGTAAATGTTGACAATTCAGAAGAAGTATACACGCGTAGAGTAAATCCTCTGATGCCAATACCAGTGGAATCGTCAATGTTTCATGGGATCTATGATGAAGACATCAAAGATGCACCTACATTTAAAGATTTAGCACAGGAAATAGCAGATTTCATTGGCAATTCTGATTTAGCAGGATACAATTCCAACAAATTTGATGTTCCCATGCTAATGGAAGAATTTCTAAAAGCGGGTGTTGATTTTACTTTGGATGGTCGTTCTTTTGTAGATGTACAAAATATATTCCATCAGATGGAGCAACGTACATTGAAAGCGGCATACAAATTCTATTGTGGTAAATCTTTGGAGAATGCACACCAAGCAGAGGATGATGTACGTGCGACTTACGAAGTACTAAAGGCACAATTGACAAAATACGAAAACGAAAGTTTTACAGACAAGCATGGTGCTGTGTCTTATCCAGTTGTGAATGATGTGGAAGCCTTACACAAGTTTACAAATCTTACAAAGCCTGTTGATTTTGCTGGACGTTTTGTTTACGACGAGCAAGATGAGGTATGTATCAATTTTGGTAAGCATAAGGGTAGAAGATTAACAGATGTGTTCGACGCAGAGCCAAGTTATTACGCTTGGATGCAAAATGGTGATTTTCCTTTGTATACAAAACGCATTTTGGAGAAACACTGGAATGCCTACAAAAATGAGAAAAATGCACAGAAGCAACCTGCTGACAAAGCAGCGAAAACTGATGTACAAAAGCCTAAAGTAGCGGAACCTGCTAAACCTATCACAAATGATATGTTGGCGAGTCTGCAAAGTAAATTCGGTAAAAAATAAATCTTAACATATAATGAATAAAGAGCAAGTATCAGAACATGTTAATTGTTTGATCATTGGGTCTGGACCTGCAGGATATACTGCGGCTATTTATGCAGCTCGTGCTGATTTGAAACCTATAGTATATACTGGAATCGTTCCTGGTGGTCAGTTGACACAAACTACTGAAGTAGATAATTTCCCAGGCTATCCAAATGGCATTACAGGACCAGAAATGATGGAAGATTTGAAAAATCAAGCTGAGCGTTTTGGTACACAAGTACGTTTTGGTTATGCTACGAAAGTTGATTTTTCACAAGATGGTGGAATTCACTATGTAGAAATTGACGGTAAAACCGTGATATCTGCGGATACTGTTATCATTTCCACTGGCGCGACAGCTAAATGGTTGGGCTTGGAATCAGAGCAAAAATATAACGGTTTTGGTGTGTCTGCTTGTGCTGTATGTGATGGATTCTTCTACAAAGGCCAAGATGTAGCGATAGTTGGGGCAGGAGATACGGCAGCAGAAGAGGCAACATATTTAGCGAAATTGTGTAATAAAGTCTATATGTTGGTTCGTCGTGATGAATTCAGAGCTTCAAAAGCGATGTATCACCGCGTGATGAATACACAAAATATTGAAGTATTGTACAACAGTGAAGCGGAAGAGATTCTAGGTGATGGTCAGGTCGTAACAGGTGTACGTGTGAAAAATAATAAAACGAATGAAACTCAAGACTTAGATGTAACAGGTTTCTTCGTAGCTATTGGTCATAAACCTAACACAGAGTTATTCCAAGGTATTTTGGATATGGACGAAACAGGCTATTTAATTACACAGCCAAATGTTACAGCTACAAATATCCCTGGTGTATTTGCTTGTGGTGATGTGCAAGATAATGTATATCGTCAAGCTATTACAGCAGCAGGGACAGGTTGTATGGCTGCATTAGAAGCTGAAAGATACTTAGCAGCAAAAGGAGATCACTAATCTTCTACGGCTTTTAAAAACAATAAACGCTCGGAATTTCCGAGCGTTATTGTTTTATCCTAACTTCTTCTTTTCTTTATTTGCTTTAACAAGTCGATAACTTATATAGAGTAATAACAACCAAACTGGTATTAATTCTACTGAAATCTTTAAATCGGTCAACCACATTAATCCTAATACACCGAATAAGAATATCAATGTCAAATAATTACTTATTGGGTAGAACAAACTTGGGAATTTCGTTTTTTCATTTGCTTTGCTTTTCTGTTTTTTAAAATGCAAATGTGTCCAACAAATCATAATCCAATTGATCACCAGCGACGAAACTACCAAAGACATTAGAATACCAAGTGCCTCTTCGGGCATAATTTTATTAATGATGATACATATACCTACCAAAGCAGCTGACACCATTAATGCCGTGATTGGCGCATGATTTTTGTTGAGTTTTTTCAAAAATTTAGGCGCATTTCCTTGTTCTGCTAATCCATAGAGCATTCTTGAATTGCTATATACACAACTATTGTATACGGACAAAGCCGCTGTTAATACTATTATGTTAAGAACATTAGCAATGAAACTCATGAAATCGTATGTCTTTCCTAATAGTGTAAAATGCTTGTCATTCAATATATCAAATACTTCTACAAAAGGACTTGTATTTGCCGTAATAGATCGCCAAGGCATCAATGAAAACAAAATGAACAATGCACCAACGTAGAAAATTAAAATACGAATAAGTACTTGATTCGTCGCTTTAGGGATATTTTTCTCTGGGTTTTCAGCTTCTGCTGCTGTGATGCCGACTAATTCAAGTCCGCCAAAAGAAAACATAATTATTACTAAAGCGGCTAAAAGACCTTGATAGGATCCATCAGCATTTTGTTCAAACCAACCTTTTGGAAAGAAGCCTCCATCATTCACTAAATTTTGAACTGTGGCGTGTTCGCCTTCAGCGCCAGATATCAATAAATAGGCACCAAAGATAATCATCGCAATGATTGCCGTTACTTTGATGATGGAAAACCAGAATTCTGTTTCGCCATAAACCTTTACAGAAGTTAGATTCAATGCGTTGATGACAACAAAAAAGAAAAGACTGGATGCCCAAAGTGGTATTTCAGGCCACCAAAACTGCACGTATACACCAATAGCAGTCAATTCGGCCATACTTACTAATATGTAAAGAATCCAATAATTCCATCCCGAAGCAAAACCTGCAAATGGTCCCCAATACTTGTTAGCGAAATAGGAGAAGCTACCGGACACAGGTTCATCAACAACCATTTCGCCCAATTGTCTTAAAATAAAGAAAGCAAAAATACCTGCAATAGCATACCCAAGTATCACGGATGGTCCAGCTAGTATAGCGGCCTTACCAATTCCTAAAAACAATCCTGTACCGACTGCACCCCCAATAGCGATTAATTGGATGTGCCTGTTGCTTAATCCTCTTTTTAATTGATTTTCTTTGTTTTCCTCCACCGTAAATGTTATTATTTAATCGTATTTATATTTTTAAATCCTATTATTTCATCCCAATATGTGCCTGGTTTTCGATAATATACCAGTATTTGGTATTCATTTTCTGTTTCAAAAAATGATCCTGCGTACAAATCTGTATTTATCTCAGTTCCGTTTTTTCGGATGTATTCATAATTATAAATGCCTTGTTTTAACAAATGCTTAGTTTCCCATTCACCACTTTCTGAATTATACTTGAGTTTATTTTCAATAGTGGTATTGAAATTATTAAATGCACCCACAAGGTAAATATCTCCTTTAATATTTGCAGAATCTTTTAGCGAAAAATGTGCAGAAATGTATTCACTTTCTAGTTCAGCATTATCGAAGTCTATATTTCGGATGAAAAACCGACCGTTTTCATCTGGTTTAAATTCATATTTTTCGTTAGATACTTTATCGTCATTATACAATTGTACGTTGATGACGGTGTCGCGTATTATATTCTGGATTGCTGATGAGGTACTTCGCATACTTCGTAAATCCAGCGTTCTAAATTCATTATTCCCTTTAAAATCTAGAGTAGAAGGTTGATTGTATGTGATTTTTTGAGGGCTAATTTGAGAAATATCTTTAAGAATCTTATAGTTATCAATACGCTGATTTTGGAAAGCATGGATTTGCATATTTACAGCTGGATTAATAATTTCTTGTTGCGAATTTACTGTAATATTTAACTTTTGATTTTTTGATTTTTGAGAAGAAATGGGAGAGGGTAGAATTTCTACATCCAAATTTACAGAAGCGTTTAAAACATAAACCCTCCTACTGAAAAGCAATCTAGCTTTGTCCGCATCTTCGTAAACTTTCAATAAAAAATTGCCAGCAACTTTAGGTCTACTGTTTTCATTTGGAAATACAAAAGAATAATGCGTATAAGGTGTTAATGTGTTTTTTGATGATTGAATCTCAAATATTCTATCTTCTTCATACCCAATCAAAGCATCTAATAGCGGTAATCGACTCGGAGACCAATCAGCATTGCAGTGCTCTACACTATAGTATAAAGCACGGTTATCCGCACGCAAATCGTCAAATGAAATCTTTAAAAATTCTTGATTTTGTAAATTAATTATAGGAAATACAGCTTCTTTATCGACATGATTCAACTGTACACTTTTTATGTATGAGCAATAATTTATATTGTCATAGATTAAAGTGTTTTTAACAGTTCGATTATCATCTTGTTTCTTCTTTGGCTTTTGCGCAAAAATATTTAAGCTACATAATAGAAATAACGCGCTTAATATAAATGATTTAGGTTGAATCATTTAACGTAGAAATAAGTTACTTCATTTGAACTATTTTATCAACGACGTATACCGTATTACCACGCCATGGCAATGCTCCTTTGTACTCTTTATAATGAAGATCGAAGAATTTACCGCTATTACTTTCTAATATACTGTAGATAGAATCGCTTTCTACAGAAAATACAAACTCATTACTAGTGACTACACCCGTACGGCTTCCACCGAAGCCTTCTTGGATAAGTTTGCCTTCATAAGTTTTAAAGAGATTTCCCTTTTTTACTGCGTAGTTTAAATATCCTGATTTAACGCCTTCGCCAAAGACAAAATAGTATTTCCAATATACGATGCCTCCAACGACTAAAAATGCTACTAAAACTAACCAACCTAAGAATGATTTCATTTTTGAACCTTTATTTTGTGTGTGTACCGATGAATCAGCCATAATTGAAGTAATTTTTGTATTTAAATATACTACAATGTTTCAATAATTAAGATACATCTTACGATAAATTTCTCTACTTGTCAGCATAAAAGTGCTTATAAAAGGAAAGCTCCATCCTAAGATGAAGCCCTCCATTATATACATTTACCTAAATGTTTACAAATTTACTATTTCTTCTTTGATTTTTTGTTGTGTATTTGAACTAATTGGAACTAATGGTAATCTCACGTAATCTTTTCCAAATCCAAGCTCTTGCAAGATATATTTTACACCACAAGGATTACTTTCTACAAAACATAAGTCAGTAATTTGCAGTAATTTATTATGGATTGGTCTAGCTTCTACATAATTGCCCTCTGCACATAAACGCGACAATGTAGAAACATATTTTGGATAAGCATTACCTATTACAGAGATAATTCCCATCGCACCTAAAGCCATCATTGGTAATGTAGCAGGATCATCTCCCGAAATTAATAAGAAATCAGCGGGCTTATCTCTCAATATTTCTGAGAATTGTGCAAAATTTCCTGAAGCTTCTTTAATCGCTACAATATTTTCAAAGTCATTAGCTAGACGCAAAGTCGTCTGTGCGGTCATATTTGAGCCTGTTCTTCCCGGGACATTATACAAAATAACTGGAAGTTTTGACGCTTCAGCTACTGCTTTGTAATGTTGGTAAATACCTTCTTGTGTCGGTTTATTGTAGTAAGGTGATACTGAAAGTATCGCGCAATAACCATCTGTATCAAAGTTTTTTATAGCTTCAATGATTTCCTGCGTATGATTTCCTCCTATACCAGCTACTAATGGTATTCTACCATTAACCTTATCCTTTGTAAATTTCCAAATCTTCTTCTTTTCCTCAGAGCTTAATGTAGCTGTCTCTCCTGTAGTTCCTAACGAAACTAAATAATTCATACCCTCTTCGATTTGAAACTCAATTAAATTTCCTAAAGTTTCAAAATCTACACTTCCATCTTCATTAAATGGTGTAACCAACGCTACACCTGCTCCTTGAATCTCCGTCATTTTGATTTTTAAATTTATTATATAAGTTATTCTTGATTAATCATTTGTAATAGTTCCTTTTCAGAAATTATAGGAACATTTAATTTTTCTGCTTTTGCTAATTTTGAAGGCCCCATCTTATCGCCAGCCACCAAATAATTCAGCTTTGCTGAAATGCTACTTATCATTTTTCCGCCGTGTGATTCGATCAATTCTGTTAATTGCTCACGCGAAAAATCAACAAACACACCAGAAATTAAAAAAGTTTTTCCAGCTAATCCATCACCAACAAGGATCACTTCTTTTTCTTCAATTTGAAATTGCAAACCATAGTTTTGAAGCTTATTTAGCTCATCTACATTATCTACATCTTGTAAATAAGTGTGTAAACTTTCGGCTATACGAATTCCAATATCTTGTACCGAAGCAATTTCTTCAATGCTCGCGGATTTAATATTATCTAAAGATTTGAAATGAAAAGCCAATTTCTTAGCTACAGTTTCACCTACATGGCGTATCCCTAAAGCAAATAATACTTTCTCAAAAGGCTTCGACTTTGATTCTTCAATACCTTTCAACATATTATCAATAGACTTTTGACCGAATCTTTCGATGTTGACCAATTGATCGCGTTTTTCTGCTAATGAATATAAATCCGAAATATGACGAACCAAATTCATGCGGTAAAGTGTCTCAATAGTCTCGTCACCGAGCCCCATAATGTCCATCATTTTACGCCCAATGTAATGCTGGATTTTACCTACAATTTGAGGCTTACAACCATTTTCATTTGGACAATAATGTACAGCTTCGCCTTCTTGTCGCACCAATTCGGTTTCACATTCTGGACAATGCGTAGGGTAGTGGATAGGAGTCGCATCTGCTAATCGTTTGTCAGGATTTGCAGCGATTATTTTTGGAATAATCTCACCACCTTTTTCAACAAAAACGGTGTCTCCTTCGTGTAATCCAAGACGTTCAATCTCGTTTGCATTATGTAGGGAAGCTCTTTTTACCGTTGTACCAGCGAGTAATACGGGTTTCAAATTTGCAACAGGGGTAACTGCACCTGTACGACCAACTTGGTAGCTTACACTCTCCAAAGTCGTTTCTACACGCTCGGCTTTAAATTTAAATGAAGTCGCCCAACGAGGTGATTTCGCTGTAAAACCCAGTTCTTCTTGGTAAGAGTAATCATTTACTTTGATTACAATTCCGTCGATATCGTAAGACAGTTCGTGACGTTTCACATCCCATGCATGCACAAAGTCTAACACTTCGTCAATATTTGCACATAATTTACTTTCTTCAGAAACAGGGAATCCCCATTCCTTTACTTTCGTTAGACTTTCCCAATGTGTAGAGAATAGCTTGTTTCTGTTTTCCAAATACAAGAAATATAAGAAACAGTCTAAAGGTCTTTTGGCAACTTCTGCTGAATCCTGTAATTTAATGGTACCCGAAGCAAAGTTCCTTGGATTCGCATAGGTTTGCTCGCCATTATCTTCACGCTCTTTATTCAGACGCAGAAAAGCTGATTTGTGCATAAAGATTTCACCGCGAATTTCAAATAATTCTGGGAAATCTGATTTTTTCAATTGATGCGGAATCTTACGTATAGTTTTGACATTTTGTGTCACATCATCTCCTTGCACACCGTCACCACGCGTGATGCCTTGCACTAATTTTCCATTCTCGTAAGTCAATGAAATAGAAAGTCCATCAAATTTTAATTCACACACATAATCTACCGGGTGTCCAATCGCTTTTTGCACGCGATTATCAAAATCCCGTAGCTCTTGTTCGTTGTATGTATTGCTCAGTGAGAGCATCGGCCAACGGTGTTTTACAGTTTTGAATTTGCTAGTAATGTCACCACCAACTTTCAATGTTGGCGAGTTTGGATCTCTATACTGAGGGAATTCGTTTTCTAATTTTTCAAGTTCTTTGAGTTTTATATCAAAGTCAAAATCCGAAATAGCGGAATTAGCCAGTACATAATATTGGTAATTATACTCGTTAAGTTCTGCTGTTAATTGTTCGATTCTTGCTTGAATATCTTGTGACATACGCGACGAAATTAATAAAATTAAAATGCTTAAAATAATTTAGAAACCAATATTTTATGAACTATAACTGCTAGGAGAATAGTGCGAAAATTGGATGTTCTATGAATTGAGTTGGGTTAAAAATTATTTGCTGATAAGTCAGTAAATTTTTGAATTTTATTCACATAAAAATCCCAAATAATGGATTTTTGATAGATGCCATTTTTGTTTTCTATTACAGAATATTTTTTACGTTTTTTAGAATTTCTAATGAAATTGATAAAAAAGTCTTGATGAGCACGACTTACAGCCCAGGCATCTTTGCCTTTTCCTTGTATAATAAAATGTATTAAGGCTAATAAATCCAGCCATAAACGGATAAAAATAACTACAAAAGCATTTGCAAGAGGTAAATTCTTCTGTAGCATAAAAAGATTATTTCTAAAATTTAGATACGTCTTTTTCGGATTGCTGGTATTTAGTGTCCCCCCACCAACATGATATACTGTACTTGTTGGACAATAGCCAATTTTGTAACCCAATTTTTTTAGGCGCCAACATAAATCAATTTCTTCCATGTGCGCGAAAAAATCGGCATCAAAACCTTGCGCTTCTTCCCAAGCAGATGATTTTATAAATAAAGCAGCGCCAGTGGCCCAGAAAATTTCCTTCTCAACATTATATTGACCTTGATCTTCTTCGGTGATATGGAGAATTCGTCCGCGACAAAATGGATAGCCTAAGGCATCTATATAGCCACCTGCTGCACCTGCATGTTCGAAATGTGTTTTCTTGTGGTAGGCAAGAATTTTAGGTTGGGCAGCGGCATAATTTTCACGCTCCATCATGTCGATTACGGGTTCAATCCAATTATCAATTACTTCTACATCAGAATTTAATAGCACGTAATAATCAGCTTCAACTTTTTCTAGAACTTTGTTATAGCCACCAGCAAAGCCATAGTTTTGATCATTTTCTATGACGCGGATGTGGGGATAAATTTCTTTGACAAAAGACATAGAATCATCCGTCGACGCATTGTCTCCAATGACGAATTCAATATTAGGATAAGTACTGTTGTAAACCGAAGGTAGAAATTTCTCCAAGAAATATTTACCGTTCCAGTTTAATATCACTATAGCTACTTTTGGGTAATGTGTCATGCCTTTTCTCTTCGCTGTCTTTTCCATCTATTATGCGTCCAAAGCCAATATTCGGGCTTTCTTCGAATTAATTCTTCTGTGTATTTGTTGTGAATATGCGTTATTTCAAACGGTTCATATGCAGAAGGATCTTCTACCAATGTAGTGAATTTTGAGTAATAATAGCCCCTTTTTTCTTTGGGTATGATTTCACAAAAAACTATTGGGTTATTTGTCATTTTTGAAATTCGCTCTGGACCAGTGTATACTAATGAATCTTGATTCAAAAATGTCAAGTAATAATCTGAATCTTGATATACTGGTGTCTGATCCGCTACGAAGACACTGAAATATGGAGAGTTTCTTAATCGTACAATGTGTCGTAATATTTGCTTCATAGGCACCATGGTGGCACCAAAACGGGTACGTATGCCGTTGTACACATCGTCAAAATCTTTATTATTGAGTGGTTTGTATATAACCAAGCGAGGAAAATCAGTCATAAATGACAAGCGATGAATTCCCCATTCCCAATTGCTATAATGAGAGGTGACACATATGATGCCTTTGCCGCTATCAAAATGTCTGTAAACTTCTTCGGTATTAATTAATTCAACTCTATCAATCACTTCTTGCTCCGTGATGCTCGCCATTTTAATTGCCTCAACGATAAGATCAGGGAATTTTTTGTAAAATTTCTTTGCAATGAGTTGAATTTCTTCTTCTTTTTTTTCGGGAAAAGAATTTCTTAAATTTTTAAAAACAACCTTCTTTCGGTACCCGAAGACGTGGTAAATAAGTACGTAAAGCACATCCGATAGGAGGTAGAGTAACCCAAAAGGTAATTTGGATAAACTCCAAAATGTATATCGAAGGATGCTTTTGCTCATTAACGTATCTTGCTTTTCTATGCTACAAATATCCTCAAATTAACTTATTTTTGCGGTAAATTTTAAGAAGTAAGTACAAATATGTCTAATTCAATCATTTTACCTGCGTGTTATCTTCCTCCAGTGCCTTATTTTCATGCAATTGCACGAAATGAAGGAAATATCATACTTGATAAACATGAGCATTTTCCAAAGCAAACTTTTCGTAATAGAACTGGAATAGCGACAGCAAATGGCATTTTGAATTTAGTTGTGCCTATTGATCATGGGCGCAAAATGCATATGCCTATGAAGGATGTCAAGATTAATTACGATCACGATTGGCAGCGTTTACATTGGTTGAGTATTCAGACAGCTTACCGCAGTTCGGCTTATTTTGAATATTATGAAGATGATTTTAAAGCGCTTTATGATACGAACTACGAATATTTGTTCGACTATAATGTTGCGCAGTTAGAATTAGTACTAAAATGTCTTAAGTTAAAACGTACAATAGAGTTTACAGAAAAATTTTCTAAGACTTATAATCAGCTAGATTTTCGTAATCTAATTCATCCCAAAAAAGAATCAGTTTACGTAAATCCTAAACCTTATTATCAAGTTTTTGAGGAAAGAACTGGATTTATTCCCAACGTAAGTATCATTGATTTAATTTTCAATCAAGGTCCGCAAAGTAAAAATTATTTGTAGTATATCTGCTATCACATTCTAAAACTTTTAGAGCCTGTTGTTGTTATGAGAATATAAAGCCTAAAAGTATTTTATGTCTAAATATTTAACACTTGTTATTTGCCTGATTTGCGCTGTGCAAATTTCTCATGCGCAAAAGGAAGCTGATACTATTCACTACCGTAAGGTTTATTATTTTGCAGGAACTGGACTTGCTTTACCAATAGGTAAAACTAAAGAAGTACTTTCTCCAAAATTATTCTCGGGAAGTATGGGTTTGGATATTTCCTTGAAAAATCCCAAGTATTATCTCTATCCAGCGTTGTACACATTTAATTTTGCTTACGATCAGAAGATTGCCGATAGTAAATATAATCATACAATTGAAAATGGTAATTCAAGTATCTATATGTTAAGTTTGGCAGGAGGCACTCGTAAACAAATGAAACGTTTGAATACCTATGTATATGCTGGTCCTAGTTTTGGATTGGTGAATGAACCACGTGCACAGCAAATTGGTACTACAGTCAAAATAGATTACAAACGTTCTTTTGCTATTGGAGGTAAATTGGGGATAGGTGCTGATTATAAATTCAAAAGTTTCTTTCTTGGT
Source organism: Sphingobacterium cavernae (assembly GCF_008520265.1). Lineage (GTDB taxonomy): Bacteria > Bacteroidota > Bacteroidia > Sphingobacteriales > Sphingobacteriaceae > Sphingobacterium > Sphingobacterium cavernae. The sequence goes on along the minus strand of NZ_VIQM01000013.1, from coordinate 51,989 downwards.
GGAGAAGTGGGCTATATGGGGCATTTCACAAGAATACAAGATCGCCCATTTCATGCTTTAACTGTATTGTTCGGCTTAAAATCGGATATAACTAGACTCAGCGACAAGGTCGTCGAAATTATTACACCGTCTTCAAACTAAAAGTCATTTGTTAAAAAATGTTAAAATAAAATATCTAAATAATAAAGTGAATGCTATACGCGTTTTATAAGTAGAAATTAATATTCATAATTTCATATTTAGGTTAATAATTGGTTTGGTAACCCCTGAAGCTCTCCGCTTCAGGGGTTTCTTTTTTATTTCCAATTATTCTTAATCTTGGCATATTATTTGATATTAAATATTTGAATATAAAATTTTCAATAATTTCATATTTAGGTTAATAATTGGTTTGGTAAACCCTGTACTCTCCGTACAGGGTTTTTTTATAATTCTTGTTTGCGGTAATAATACTTTTTATCTTCTTCCGTAATTTCACGCAACACTTTACAAGGGTTTCCGAAAGCGATTACATTTGATGGAATATCTTTGGTAACTACAGAACCCGAGCCTATTACAGTATTGTTTCCAATATTTACATTAGGATTTATCACGGTATTTCCTCCGATCCATACATTGTCGCCAATAGTTACGGGTAGTGCGTATTCCAATCCTGTATTTCTTATTTCGTGATGAATGGGGTGTCCTGCTGTATAAATCGCAACATTAGGTCCAAACATGACATTCTCGCCAATAGTTACAGGTGCGCAATCTAGAATTGTCAAATGATAGTTGGAAAAGAAATTATTTCCGATACTAATATTGAAGCCATAGTCACAATAAAAAGGTTGTTCTATACAGAATAATGCATCTGTATTTGCAAATAAACCTCTAATTAGCCCTTTTCGTTCTTTATAATTTTTGGGATCAATTTGATTGTATCTATAACAAGTGCGTTGCGCTTCAAGTCTCGCTTTTTGTAATTCTCTATCTGAAGCCATGTAAGGCTTTCCTGCTATCATCTTATCTTTTTCTGTCATGCTTTTTGTCTGTGCGTGAATATTCCATTAAGATAGCTAAAGTCATTTTTATTCCATTAATTTAAGTTAAGAATCCGCTATACATTTATATTAAGTATCTTTGTCAAATCATTAAAGTATGGATAAACACATTTCAAATAGGATTGGTGTCATCGGGAGTGGTAGTTGGGCGACGGCTATGATTAAGATGTTGACAGACAATCTATCAGAAAAAGATATATATTGGTGGGTTAGAAAGCAAGAGGATATCGATTACATTCAATCGTATAATCATAATCCAAGTTATTTGACTGCTGTCGAAATTAAAATACCTTTTGAAAACATTTCTTATGAAGTGAAGTTTGTATTTGATAGGAGTGATGTTGTCGTGTTAAATACACCTGCAGCTTATCTTAAAGATGCTTTGCAAGGTCTTACGGCAGATGATTTTAAAGACAAAATCATTGTTTCAGCCATAAAAGGCATTATTCCAGATGAAAATCAAATAATAGGTGAATACTTGACAAGCACGTACAATGTTCCCTTAGAAAATATAGTTGTAATTGGTGGTCCTTGCCATGCAGAAGAAGTTTCGCAAGAGAAGTTGTCGTATTTGACTTTTGGATGTAATACTATTGAAAATGCCGAAGCAGTTGCTTCATTCTACAAAAGCAGATACATCAATACCATTATTTCGGATGATATTTTGGGCATTGAGTATGGCGCTGTTTTAAAAAATATTTATGCTTTGGCAGGTGGAATTTGTCATGGCTTAGGTTTTGGAGATAATTTCCAAGCGGTATTGGTGTCGAATGCGATCCGCGAGATGGAGTATTTTGTAGAGGCTATAAATCCCGCTTCAAGAGACATTAATGCATCCGCGTATTTAGGCGACTTGTTGGTGACTGCTTATTCACAATTCAGCCGTAATCGAACTTTTGGTAATATGATTGGTAAAGGTTACAGCGTGAAATCAGCACAATTAGAAATGAATATGGTAGCAGAAGGTTATTATGCATCTAATTGTATACAGGGTATTATCGCGCGATATCAATTGGATATGCCGATTTGCCATATGGTGTACCAAATCCTGTATAATAATAGTCCAGCAATAAAAGAAGTTAACATATTAGCACAGAAATTGTCGTAAAAATCATGACAAAAGAACATATAGCAGCATCTTATCAGACAATACAAGACGAAATAACAAAAGCGCTTGAAGAATTAGATGGAGGAGCGAAATTCCAAGAAGAGATTTGGGAACGCCAAGGCGGAGGTGGCGGAAGAACTCGAATTATTCAAAATGGTAACATTTTAGAAAAAGGGGGCGTAAATTTTTCTGCTGTTCACGGAAAGTTGCCAGAACCGATAAAAAAGGCCTTTGGTGTAGATGAGGATGATTTTTTCGCGACTGGAGTTTCTATCGTTATACACCCGAATAATCCGCATGTGCCTATTATTCACATGAATATTCGTTATTTTGAGTTGAATGAGCAGATTCGTTGGTTCGGAGGTGGTATTGATTTGACACCGCATTATGTCGTGGAAGATGACGCAGCATTTTTCCATCAACAACTTAAAAATGTGTGTGATAAGCACAAAGAAACATTCTACGCTGAGTTTAAGACATGGGCTGATAATTACTTCTTTATTAAACACAGAAACGAAACACGTGGTATTGGTGGTGTATTTTATGATAAATTAACTCCCGAAAAAACAGGCTTGAGCTATGAAGAAATTTTTAATTTCTCATGTGATTTGGGAAGAGCTTTTGCACCAACATATATTGAGTTAGTTAATAAACATCGTCATCAATCTTTCACACAGCGTGAAAAAGATTGGCAATTGTTGCGTCGCGGACGTTATGTAGAATTTAACTTAGTTTACGATTCAGGGACTAAATTTGGATTGGAAACCAATGGACGTATTGAATCGATTTTGATGAGCTTACCAGCGCAAGCGAATTGGTTTTATGACTTCAAAGCAGAACCAGGATCAGAAGAGCAAAAAACTTTAGATTTGCTGAAGAAAGGTATTCAGTGGGTATAATTATCAATTATTAATGATAAATTTTAATCGTTTCAAACTAGATAATGGTTTGACAGTTTTGGTTCATGAAGACCATACTACGGCTATGGCGGTGGTGAATATTCTATATAAAGTAGGGGCTCGCGATGAATCGCCTGATCAAACAGGATTTGCCCATTTGTTTGAGCATTTGATGTTTGGAGGTTCGGTTAATATTCCGAATTACGATGCGCCGTTGCAATCTGTCGGCGGTGAAAATAATGCATTTACAAGTAACGATATTACCAATTACTACATCACTCTTCCTTCGGATAATCTTGAAACAGCATTTTGGTTGGAAAGTGATAGAATGTTAAGTTTAGCTTTCAGTGATCAGAGTTTAGAAGTTCAGCGTCAAGTAGTTTGTGAGGAGTTTAAGCAACGTTATCTGAATCAGCCTTACGGAGATGTATATTTAAAATTACGACCACTAGCTTATAAGGTTCATCCTTATCGATGGGCAACGATTGGTAAGGAATTGAAACATATTGAGGATGCAAAAATGGAAGATGTTAAAGCATTTTTCCATAAATTCTATACCCCTCAAAATGCTATTATGGTCGTAGCTGGTGATGTAACTTTGGAAGAAGTGAAAGCACTATCTGAAAAATGGTTTGCAGATATTCCGGCAGGAAATGCGTACGAAAGAAATCTGCCGCAAGAACCAAAACAAGAGGAGGCGCGTCAAGAAATCGTAGAGGCCGATGTACCTGTAGATGCTATTTATATTGCATTTCATGGAGTTGAGCGTTTGTCTCCAGATTACTATACCACTGATTTGATTTCTGATTTGCTATCTCGGGGTTCATCTTCGCGCTTGTATCGTTCTTTGGTAAAAGAAAATCAACACTTTAGTGAGATTAATGCATATATGATGGGCAGCATAGATACCAATATGTTTGTGGTTGAAGGCAAACCTTTAGCTGGTGTTCCATTAGAGGAAGCTGAGCAACATATTTGGAAGGAGCTAGAGAAAATTAAATCCGAAAAAGTAGAAGAATCAGAACTTCAAAAGGTTAAGAATAAAGTAGAATCGACGATGCTTTTTGCGGAATTATCTATTTTGGATAAAGCGATGAATTTAGCATTTTTTGAAATGCTAAGTCAGGCGGAAGATTATAATCAAGAAGTCGCAAAATACGCAGCAGTGACAGCTGAAGATGTCCAACGTGTAGCTAAGGAGCTGTTTTCGAAAGAAAATTCTTCCACACTTTTTTACAAATCAAAAGAGAAGGAAAATGCAGAATAGAACGATAGCACCTGATTTCAAAGAGATAAAAGGTATTAACCTTGTGGAGCCAGAAAAGTTGGTTTATCCGAATGGCTTGAAAACTTTTATTTTCCAGGCTCCTGATTTGGATTTAATAAAATTGGAATTCACTTTTGATAATATTTTATTGAAAGAGCAATTAGCGATTTTAAATCCTGTACTTTCTTCGATGCTCAAAGAAGGAACCAAAACGTTGACATCGAAAGAAATCGCGGACACGGTTGATTTTTATGGAGCTTATTTAATGCCAGAATACAGTTTTGACCAAAGTTCCTTGACGGTGTACACGATGCATAAATACGTAGATAAGGTATTACCGATTCTAGCTGATATTTTGCAAAATTCCATTATTCCTCAATCGGAGTTGGACACAAATATTCGAAACAATAAGCAATCGTTGCAAATATCATTGCAAAAAAATGATGTGCTTGCAAGACGCAATTTTTATAAAGAGGTTTTTCAAGGTACGCGATATGGTGTTCTTCCTACAGAAGAAATTTATGATTCAATTTCACGTGATGCTATTTTAGCATTATATCGTCGACAAATACAACCGTCAAATTGTAACTTGTTTGTTGCGGGAAATGTTGATGATAAAATCAAAAATTTGATTTCAACGTTTTTTGGTAGAGAATGGGAGAATAAAGAAGAGCTCTACAAGCCTGCTAGACTAGAGTTTGGTTCTTACACTACAGAATTGTACATCGAAGAGAAACCTGATGCTTTGCAATCCGCTGTACGCTTAGGCGGTTTAACTATCAATCGTAGAGATGCTGATTTTCCAGCTTTACAATTTGTAAATACATTATTTGGAGGCTTTTTTGGTTCACGACTAATGCGTAATATTCGTGAAGAAAAGGGATATACGTATAGCATTGGATCGTATATCGGAAATCTGAGGCATACAGGCTTTATTACCATAGCTTCGGAAGTGGGAGTTGATGTGACGAAGCAGACGCTCGCTGAAATTCAGAAAGAATTTGAAATATTGCGCCAAGAAAAAACTTCGGAAGACGAAATTGGATTGGTGAGAAATTACATGCAAGGGATGTTGTTGGGCAGTCTGGAAAGCATATTTTCACATGTAGATAAATTTAAAGCAGTTTATTTTTCAGGTTTAGATAATGATTATTACAGTTATTATTCTGATGTAATCAAAAATATGGATGCTAGCAAAGTTCAAGATATTGCAATCCGTTATTTCGATTACGATAAATTATTTAAAGTAGTAGTTGGGAAGATTTAGAAAACAAAATATTAAATCAGAAAGCTCAATGATTAATTTCATTGAGCTTTCTGATTTAATAGAGTAGGAAAGGAGAAATTTCGGTTTGCCACTCTTCAATTCCTTCCTTTGTATTTATATTATGTTGTTTTAGATAATTAAAAGCATTTGGAATTCCTAAAAGCTTATCTAAATGCCGGCTTCCAGTAGGATTTGCGTTTGTACAATAGTTTCGTTCGGTGAGTTTATCAGGGAATAATCGATAAATCAGTTGGATTAAATCAATAAAATACTGTACAGAATGAAATGTCTGTGGATTATTAGGAATAACTCTTAGTCCATGACACACTTCTCCTGCAAAAGGACTTATTTCGGGTGTGTAATGTACAATTTCTAAAGTAGCTTCAGTTAATTCTGCACTAGCTGAATTGTAAAGTAAATCGGCATCAATCCAAGGCGCACCAAATTGCGCAAATGGAAATTCAGTACCACGTCCTTCATTGATATTTAAGCCTTCGAAAAGACATGCTCCTGCATAAGTATAAATTGTTTCTCTTTTTTGGATAGCAGGTGAAGTTGGAAAAAATGTATATCCGGTATTTTCAGATCTATTCCAATTTTGCATTTGTAAGATTTGCAAATCAAGATTAGGATAATAAATAGCCTTAAAATATTGTGCTAATTCTCCAAAAGTACAGTGATGTGTAATGGGCATGTTGAACCTTCCGATGAAAGAGCTACACGATTCGTTCAAAAATGGACCTTCAGCAAACTTAATAGCATGAGCCATTGGATTTGGACGATCTAAAAGTATTACTGGTTTTTTATACTTTTCACAGCTTTCTAAGACATAAGTCATCGTCCACAAGTAAGTGTAGAAACGCGCACCAATGTCCGGTAAATCTATTAGTATTATATCGATTTCTTCTAAATCATTTGCTGTAGGCGCAAGTTTTTCACTGTAGAGGCTTACAATAGGAATATTAGTTTTTGAGTCAATTTGGTGATTAATATAAGCACCATCTTCTCCTTTTGTATCAAACCCATGTTCGGGCGCAAACAATTTTACAATTCTCAAGTCTGCTTCTTTTAACGCTATTCTGCTATGTAAACCGTTGCTGGTCAATGATGCAGCATTACATACTAGACCAATTCGTGCGTGTTGATAATTTTTAGCTTGTAATATTAGTACATCTATGCCAAAAAGTACGGTAGATTTCATCTCCGAAAATAGCAAATTACATGTGAAAATAAGACAGTCTAATTTTTAGCTGGTGGAATATTGACCTTTTTATACTGTTTAGGGCTGGTGTCGGTTACACTTTTGAATATTTTATGGAAATTTACAAAGCTATTAAAACCACTCTCGAAACTAATTTCTTTTAGATTCATATCGGAAGATTTCAGTAGTCTACAAGCATGAGAAACACGAAGTTCTGAGACAAATTGAATGGGCGTTTTTCCTGTTTTCTGTTTGAAATAACGGCAAAATGAATTTTTTGTCATTTTTGCTAAATCTGCCAGCGCATCCAACTCAACTTTACTTCGATAATTGTCTTTGATGTAATTTATTACATCGTTCATTCTTTTGTTATCAGATGAATGGTTGAAAACCTCATAATTCTCACTGATTAATAGTTTTGGATTGTTTTTCTGAAAATAATAAAGTGATTCAATCAGCTTTGTGATTTTTAGAATGTCCGACTGTTCACTTACATTATAAAAAAGGCTGGTAAATATTGAAGAACACTGTTCGAGATACAACGCTCTAGAAGAGTTTAGTATTAAATTTTGAAGATTCTTTGTTTCTTGGAGTTGAAAAAAATCATTTCCAAGGAAATTAGGTTTAAAATGAATAACTATACAATCAATTGGATTATGCTCATTTAAATAGTCATCGTCAAATAACCAATAATGCGGTATATTAGGACCAATGAGTACGCAACTGTTTTCGGCAATACTTTGAATACAATCACCAACAAATAAAGTTCCTGTGCCTTTAGCCAAATAGATAAATTCAATCTCTTCGTGATAATGCCAAATGTTATGATTTTGAGGGTATGTATCCCTTCGCACATGAAGACTTTTGTGATAACTATCTGTTAAGCTCAATTTTTTCATAGTGATAGCCTAAATTTACTTGGTTATTCTTTGATCTTTTAAAACTACTAATTATTTGGGTAATATAGTTTATGTATTTGGTAAATTGGTTAATGCAAGTTTAAATGTTTACTAGTAAATTTACTTAATCAATTATAGACATCATTATGAGTAGAAAAGATCAATACACCTTTGCAATTATATTAATCACATCTTTATTCTTTTTTTGGGGTTTCATACATAACCTTGACCCTATTTTAATTAAACATTTGCGAAGTGCATTTAGCCTATCCCATTTTCAGGCATCGATGGTGGATTCTGCTGTGTTTTTTGCTTACTTTCTGTTGGCAATTCCGGCAGGTCTAATCATGCAGAAGTATGGCTACAAAGCAGGGATTTTGGTAGGGTTAAGTTTATTTGCACTTGGATGTTTTTTATTTATCCCAGCCGCAAACACTGTTAGTTATACTTTCTTTTTGACAGCATTATTTATTTTGTCGTGCGGATTGACCATTTTGGAGACTGCCGCTAATCCCTATATTACTGTCTTGGGAGACCCTGCAAAAGCGACACAGCGCCTGAATTTTGCACAATCATTCAATGGTCTTGCTGCATCCTTAGCACCAATTGTGGGCGGAATATTTATTTTGGCAGAGGAGCCAAAATCTGCAGAAGAACTAGCGCAGATGACAGATGTTGCAAAGGAAGCATATATTCAAGCAGAGACTGCATTGGTTAAAGGACCTTATTTGGTTTTAGGTATAATCATTTTGATTGTAGCGGTATTATTCTTTTTAACTAAGTTGCCTGATATAAAAGAGGAAGAATCAGATACTAAAGCCGGTTTTTTCAGTAGTCTACGTCATATAAATGTTCGTTGGGGAATTGTTGCACAATTTTTCTATGTGGGTGCACAAGTATATGTATTCAGTTTCTTATTAGTCTTTGCGGAAGATGCACTAGCTATGGCTGGCCAAGATGCCAAATACTATGCTGGGCTTGCCGGATTGCTGTTTATGATTGGACGTTTTGTTGGTACATTTTTTATGCGCTTTGTCGCACCATACAAATTACTGATGTTTTATAGCTTATGTTCGATGTTATTATGTCTTGTCGTGATTTTTGATTCAGGGATGATAACACTATATGCTTTGGTAGGTATCACATTTTTTATGTCAATAATGTTTCCAACAATATTTGCGATCGGTATACAAGGTGTAGGCCGTGATACAAAATCAGCTTCAAGTTTTATTATTATGTCCATAGTTGGTGGAGCGATTATTCCTCCTCTGGCAAGTGTTGTAACTGATAATACAGGTAATATTCATTTGTCGTATAGTGTTGTATTTATATGTTTTGTTGTTATATTATTATTTGGATGGTATACACGAAATGTACAGGCTATTAAAAATTAAATAAATAATGAAAAAATATGTATTAGCATTGGATTTGATTGACGATGTAGAGCTGATAGCTGAATACGATAATTACCATAAAGAAATATGGCCTGAAATTAAAAAGTCCATATTGGATTCAGGTATTATAAATATGGAGATTTACCGTTTTGGTAATAGGTTGTGCATGTTGATGGAGACTGAAGATGGTTTTAGTTTTGAAAATAAAGGAAAAATGGACGCAGGAAACGCTAAAGTGCAGGAATGGGAAAATTTGATGTGGAAATATCAACAGGCTATTCCTGGGGCAAAAGCTGGTGAGAAATGGGTCATAATGGATAAAATATTTCAATTGTAATAATGGAAAGAGATAGGTTGCATTTTTTGCAGATACACCCTAAAGATAATGTATTAGTCGCATTGCGCGATTTAAAAGCAGGAGAGAAAATAGATTTCAATGGAATCAGTGTGTTGTTGCAAGAAGATATTAAAGCAAAACATAAATTTACGTTTTTTAACTGTGCGAAAGATCAAGAAATCTACATGTATGGCGTTTTAGTGGGAAAATTAAATTACGCTTTGCCCACAGGAAGTCTGATTAATGTAGATAATTTACGTCATGCTGCGGATGATTTTAAATTGGGTGAGCGCAAGTTGGATTGGCAGCAACCCGATGTTTCGGCATTTAAAAACAGAACTTTCCAAGGTTTTCACCGCTCCAACGGAAAAGTTGGGACAGCAAATCATTGGTTAGTTATACCATTAGTTTTCTGTGAAAATAGAAATGTCTTGACTTTAAAGTCGGCTTTGGAAGAGAAGTTGGGATATAAAGTTCAAAGTAAAGACTATTCAAACGAAGTAGATGTTTTATTAGAAAAATATAAAGCTGGTGCCTCAATTGATGAATTACTACAGTTAGATTTAACATCTTCTACTATCACCCAAAAATCAAATAAACCATTTGAAAATGTGGATGGTGTTAAGTTTTTAAATCACGATATGGGATGTGGTGGTACACGCATGGATTCTGACGCTCTATGCGGTCTTTTGGCTGGATATGTCACGCATCCCAATGTAGCGGGTGCTACAATTTTAAGTTTAGGATGTCAACATGCGCAAGCTTCGATATTGAAAGCTGAAATTGCGAAACGCGATCCGAACTTTAACAAACCATTGTATATTTTCGAACAACAAAAAGAAGGAACTGAAGCTGAATTGATGCAAAAAGCTATTAAAGCTACATTTGCAGGTCTAGCGCAAGCCAATACACAAACTCGTCAACCGGCTACGTTAGATAAATTGTGTATAGGGTTGGAATGCGGTGGGTCGGATGGCTTTTCGGGTATTTCTGCAAATCCTGCTCTAGGTTATGTTTCAGACATTATTGTGTCGTTAGGCGGTTCAGTGATTTTAGCTGAATTCCCCGAGCTTTGTGGAGTGGAACAAGAATTAAGTGATAGATGCATAGATGAAAATACAGCCGAACGTTTTATGCACCTCATGAAAACCTATAATGCTAAGGCTGAAGCTGATGGATCGGGTTTCTATATGAATCCATCTCCTGGAAATATTCGTGATGGCTTGATTACGGATGCGATAAAGTCAGCAGGTGCGGCAAAAAAGGGCGGAACTTCTCCAGTTAAAGCTGTTGTTGATTACCCCGAGCTAGCGGACAGTCCTGGTCTAAACTTATTGTGTACGCCTGGTAACGATGTGGAAAGTACCACAGCTGAAGTTGCCGCTGGTGCGAATATTGTCTTATTTACAACAGGTTTGGGAACACCCACCGGGAATCCAATTACACCAGTTATTAAGTTGTCAACAAATACTGCTATTTATGAGCGTATGCCTGATATTATTGACATCAACTGTGGTACTATAATCGATGGACAAGAAACAATTGAGGAAGCGGCACATCGTATTCTTGAATATGTAATCGAAGTTGCAAGTGGCAATGAAATTCCTAAAGCGGTGAGATTGGGGCAGGATGATTTTATTCCGTGGAGAAGAGGTGTTTCACTTTAAAGGGTCTTCTTAATGAATAGGTAAATGTGATAGAGTATTTCTATTCAACAAAACATAATTAATAAAAGAATAATACTTGGACTTATCTAATCAAAAATTCGATAATCCTTATGTTATTAAAATTCAATTGAAATAAAATGTCAAAATTAACAGGAAAAATTGCTGTAGTAACAGGAGGAGGAAGTGGTATAGGTCAAGCTATTTCCGAAGTTTTTGCACAAGAAGGAGCTCACGTGCATATCTTGGATTTGAATGCTGAAGGTGGAGAAAAAGTTGTGCAAGGAATTATTTCTCATGGTGGAAAAGCTACATTGCATGTATGCTCTGTTGCAAATCAAGCAGAAATTGTAAAAGCAATTGAGTCGATAGGACGTGTGGACATTTTGATTAATAACGCAGGAATTGCGCATGTAGGTAATTTGGAAAACTGTCCTGAACAAGATTTTGAAAAAGTTTTTCAAGTTAACGTGAAAGGCGCCTATAATGCTCTGTATGCGGTAATTCCTAAGATGAAAGCACAGGGTGGTGGTGTCATTCTGAATTTAGCTTCTATTGCGGCATTAGTCGGTATTTCGGATCGATTTGCCTATTCGATGAGTAAAGGGGCAATTTATGCTATGAGTTTGTCAGTTGCACGCGATTACATGAAAGATAATATTCGTTGCAATTCGATATCACCAGCTCGTGTACATACACCTTTCGTGGATGGATTTATTGCGAAAAATTATCCTGGAAAAGAAGAAGAAATGTTCCAGAAATTGTCCGATTCGCAACCGATAGGACGTATGGCGAAACCAGAAGAAATCGCTAAATTGGCTTTATTCTTATGTTCAGATGATGCAGCATTCATTACGGGAAATGATTATCCTATTGATGGGGGATTTATAAAATTAAACAACTAAAACTAATATACATTTAGATATGAAATTAATAAGATTTGGTGAGGTAGGACAGGAGAAATGTGGCGTTCAAATTGAAGGTAAAAATTATGATGTTTCATCTTTTGTTTCAAATTACGATGAGTCATTTTTTGCAAATAATGGTTTGGAAAAATTGCAAGGTTATTTGGATGAAAATACAAATAAATTAGCCGAATTGTCAGCGGATGTGCGTTTAGGTGCTCCGTTCGCAAGACCTTCAAAAATTGTTTGTATAGGTTTGAATTACAAAGATCATGCAGAAGAAACAGGTGCTGCATTGCCAGCTGAGCCTATTATTTTCATGAAATCTACTACCGCTTTAGTTGGTCCAAATGATACAGTCGTTATTCCTAAAAATTCAAAAAAGACCGATTGGGAAGTTGAATTTGGGATTGTAATCGGTAAAAAAGCTACTTACGTAGAAGAATCTGAAGCATTGGATTATGTGGCTGGATATGTATTGCACAATGACGTATCCGAACGTGAATTCCAGATCGAACGTGGTGGTACTTGGGATAAAGGAAAGGGCTGTGATACTTTTGCTCCTATGGGACCTGTGTTGACAACAAAAGAAGAAATTGAAGATATCAATAATGTCAATCTTTGGTTGAAAGTTAACGGTAAAACATATCAAAACGGCAATACTAAAAATTTAATTTTCTCCGTTCCCTTTATCGTTTCTTATGTCTCACAATTCATGACATTGTTGCCAGGAGATGTTATTTCTACGGGCACACCAGCAGGAGTGGGGTTAGGTTTCAATCCTCCTATTTATTTGAAAGAAGGGGATGTGATTGAATTAGGAGCAGATTTTTTAGGAGAACAGCGACAAGAGGTCATTAACTATAAAAAATAGATCATGCGTATAGATACACACCAACATTTTTGGATCTATGACAAAGACCGAGATTCATGGATAACAGAGGAAATGTCTGTTATTCAACGCAACTTTTTGCCGAATGATATTTCTCAAACTTTAAAAAATAACAATATTGATGGTGTCGTGGCAGTGCAAGCTAGTCAGTCACATCAAGAAACTTATTTTTTGACAGAACTTTCGCAAGTCTATAAAATGATTAAAGGTGTCGTTGGATGGGTAGATTTGCGTTCGTCTCAAATTGAGGCATACTTAGAAGAATTTCGAAAGCACGATATTATAAAAGGCTTTCGCCATGTTATAGAGGGAGAGCCTGATGGTGACTTTTTGATTAAAGATGATTTTCTTAGAGGAATTGAAAGTTTGACCGCTTTTGATTACACCTACGATTTACTCATTCGTCCGCGTCATTACCAAAGTACATTGGAATGCGTACGGTCAAATCCTAATCAAAAATTCATGTTGGATCATATGGCTAAACCGTCGATTAAAACGAAAGAATTTGAAGATTGGGCTGTTTTCATAGAAGCTCTTTCTAATTTTCCAAATGTATATTGTAAGATATCGGGGTTGGTAACTGAAGCTGATTGGAAAAATTGGGAGTTAGATCATTTTACGCCATATATTAATCACGTAATCAAATCTTTTGGAAAAGATAGAATATGCTTTGGTACGGACTGGCCAGTATGTTTAATTGCAGCAAGCTATGAACAATGTATTGAAGTTGTTCAAGATAAAATGAAGGATTTTACAGCGAAAGAGCTTGAACAATTTTGGGGTCTGAATGCCGTGAAATTTTATAATCTAAAATAAATCAACCATCTAACCATTATGGATTTAAATTTAAAAGATAAAGTATTCATCGTTACGGGTGGAGCAAAAGGAATAGGAAAAGGTATTGTATTAGCTTTAGCTAAAGAACGTGCTATTCCTGTTATTGTAGGTAGAAAGCAAGTTGACAACAATTTGGTGCGTGATGAAGTACTAGCCTTAGGCAGTGAATGTTTGTGTATTGAAGCAGAATTGTCTATTCCTGAAGAATCAAAGAAAACAATTGATCTTGCGCTTGAACAGTATGGTCGAATTGATGGTATTATAAATAATGCAGGTCAAAATGATGGCATTGGTTTAGAAAATGGCAGCTATGAGGGGTTTATCGAATCATACCATAAAAATGTAGTGCACTATTATCTAATAGTTCATCATGCATTGCAAGCCTTGAAAGATTCTAAAGGCGTAATCGTAAACATAAGTTCTAAAACAGCGGAAACAGGCCAAGGTGGAACTTCGGGTTATGCAGCATCCAATGGCGCTAGAAATGCTTTGACAAGAGAATGGGCGGTTGAACTTTTACCTTATGGTATTCGTGTAAATGCAATAATCGTAGCTGAATGTGCAACACCACAATACGACACGTGGATTCAAACATTGGACAATCCAGAAGAAACATTAAAGAAAATTACCGATAGAATACCGTTAGATCATCGCATGACTACACCAGCTGAAATAGCAAATACAGCAGTATTTCTATTGTCAGATCGATCTAGTCACACAACAGGTCAATTGGTATATGTGGATGGAGGTTATGTGCATCTCGACCGTGCATTAATAAAAGAATAAGGGATATTTCTCCCTTATTCTTTTATTAGTTATAATAAATTTTAGATAAACTTTCGGTATCGAAACCTTTATCTAAGACTCCATCAAATTGAAATTTAGAAGTCTTATTTTCTGCTAAAGTACCTTCAGCAGTATTAGCAAAAACCTTTGTATTATTTAGGTTTTTGTTTGTTTTAATCATTTCCAATACATTCCATCCTGATAATTGAGGCATTATAATATCAGTGATTACAATATGAGGTTTGGAACTTTCAATGTATGAAAGTGCTTTGTGCGCGTCTTCAAAATATTGAATGTTCTTATAATTATTGAATATCTGTTTAGCAAGCAATATATTGATCTTATTATCGTCAATGAGAACGATAGACGTATCATTAGGTAATAGTTTTTTGGAATTAGAATTTCCTTCTTTTTTCGTTGTCGGGGATTTATCTAGTGATAATGGTACTTGCAAAGAGAAGGTCGAGCCAATACCCAATTGACTTTTAACACTCAATTTACCTCCAATATGTTTTGCTAATAATTGTGAAATATGTAAACCAAGACCAAAACCTACTTTTGCCTTTTCACCTTCCACAGTATAGTATTTTCTGAAGATTTGATCAATTTTTTTCTCATCAATACCTATACCAGTGTCAATAACATCAATTTGAATTTTACCACCAGCAATTTTACTAACGACTTTTATTGTTCCTTTATTCGTGTATTTAAGTGCATTACTTATTAGATTGGATTTGTCTTAATCTAAATTCATTCGAATTTATAATTAATATATCATTGAGATGGTTTTCATTTATGAACTCAAGACCTTTTTGATTTGCTTGATATTTGTGTAAACTAAAGGTGTCATTAACGATTTTGGATATATACACTTCATCCTTTATAACATCTATTGCCTGCGATTCTATTTTGCTTAAGTTAAGGATATCATTTACAGTATTATTTATTAGATTAATGTCTTAATTGATGTTTGAGAGAATTTTATCGTCTATTGCCTCTGTTTTTTTAGATGTCAATAATTTCACTACGCCTTTTAATGAATATAATGGTGTGCGTATTTCGTGACTTATATTCGCTAATAAATTTGTTTTTTCCTCAGCTAATTTTGATGCGTATTCTTTTTCTTTTATTAGTTTTTTCTCATATCTAGAAACTACATATTGGTAGTAAATAATAAACATTAACATCAATAATATAACACATAGTGCCATTATTGCATAAGATCTAAATTTTTGTGTATTAAATTTGTAAAGAATATAATCGTCTTTTTCCGCACTTCTAAACTTTGAATATTCTATCTCTCGGATTGTTTCGATAGATTTTTTAAGGTCATTTATGAGTTGATAATTAGATGTTATTAGCTTCCTTTCTTTTTCTTTTGAGCGTAAATATATGCTTCTTAAATTAGAGAAATTCTTAGAATAACTTTCTTCATTTGTTCGAATCAAATTTTCAATATTTTTCTGCACAATATCTATCTGATTTACATTCAAGACTGCCGAACTAGAGGTATTTAATACAGTATCGTTTTTCGCATTAAATATTCTTTTGAATAAACTTTGTTTTTTCTTTACGATAGTATCTGCATCCACCTCTACTCTCGCTAATGTATCATTAAGTATGCGGTTAATGACAGAATCAGAATTGGTAAGTCTTCCTCTTTGTTGACTTCTTAATCCTATATTGTTGTTGGTGAAATTTTCGCCAGCAAAAATTATTAAGTTGTCAATTTGCCTTTTCAATGCCAAAAATTGCATTGAAAGAGATTGGTCAAGAACTTCAATCTCTTTCTTAGCAGAATTAGGTGTATTATTTGTAGGAATAGAATCTAGTGTATGTATTATTTTATTTAAGGTGTCTAATTTATTTTGATAATCCTTAAAACTCTTATCATCAAATGAGATGGCATATAATCGAAATAAATTGTCAACCTCAGTAAATGTCGAAAACAATTCATAAAGCACAGGTGAAAGCTTTGAATTGTTTTAGTACGCAATATTTAATCTATTCTCAATTTCTTTATACTGTTTGTATTGAGAAATAAAGATTGTACACAGTAAAATAAATGATGTTATTATAACTACTAATAATAAGAGTCTCAGTAATAAAGTTTTTCGAAATCGCACGGTTGTTCAGTTTAATATTCGAAGATACCAAAAAGAAAACTAACAATTTTAAATTTCACGAAATACTTTCTTTCTGTTACAATTGTTTTCTTCTTAAAAGAATTTTATTTAATATTAAATCCTAATTTCTTTAATCCTTCTTTAATCTCTGGTGCATTCATAAATAAGTTCCAAATGAACTGCGATCTGTAGTTTTCAATCATTACAACAATAGGTCCTTGGTCAATTGCCAAGTAACGTTGTGGAAACCAATTAGCCGTCTCGCTATACGCATCATAAAACCCATAATCCCCCCAAACTTTTGATTCTAAATTATTGAAAAGGTAATTTGCAAAACTCATACTTTCTTTCGGAGCATAAGGCATTGATGCTAAGGCTGCGGTAGGAGATATGACGCCTTTATCATTATCGGGATGATGTGCATCATACCCACTTACAGAATAGCTTGCTGTCAATCCCCAACCTTTGTCAGCTCCATATCCCACAAAGTTATTTGGATTTCGTTTCGCATGTTCAATATGTATTTGCGTATGATTATAGACTATTTTTCCATAATCTACATATTCGTCTTTTAAACCATTAGGGTTTAATCCTAAAAAACTATAATGTGACCAAAATAATGGACCTACTTCACGTGGATGAGCATTATGTTTTGCTTCAGTAGGAAGGCCATATTTTTGGATGTCTGTTTTAATTTGACCGCTTCTAGCCCAACCGCGGTCATAAACTTGTTTTTCAATAGGAAATGTAGGGGAAGACGCCGCTAATACATAGGTAATTAGACATTCATCAAAACCTTGGATCGGATGATTCATTCCAAATTCGTGTTCTGGACTCCAGTGCCAATAAATCACATCCTTACCATTTGTGTAATGCTTCCAATTTATTTCTTTCCAGATATTGTCTGCTAATGCTGCTATTTCTTTTTGCTCTTGCGTACCATTTTTATAATATTCTCGCACACAGATTAGTGCTTGCGCTAAAAATGCCGTTTCAACAATGTCTCCTCCATTATCTTTATCCCCAAAAGCTTTTACTTTTGCGCTAGGCCCTTCATACCAATGTGCATAGGCGCCTTGGAACCGAGGTAATTTAGAAAGATATGTAAGTGATTTCTTAAATCGATCCTGAGCTTCTTGAGGTTGGATAAACTTCCGTTGTTCGGCAACCAAAATACCCATTAATCCAAATCCACTACCACCGATAGTGATGACGTCCTTATCATTTTGCGGATATTCTCCATCCATATGGATACGTTCTCTAGCCAAACCTGATGTTGGCTCAGCACCTTCCCAAAAGTATTTGAATGTTTGGTGTTGGATTTTTGTTAGTAAATCTTCTGTTGCTTTATCGTGCTTATTAATATCAGATGATTTGCATCCTAAAAATAAACATACTGCTAAAATATATATTAATTGTATTCTCATAGTGTATGAAAGTGTATTCCTCCATAGCGGAGGAATACTAATTTATTTTGAAATAAGTCTTGCGGCCGACAAATAATAGAAGCCAGAGCCATTTGTATTATTTTCACCTGAAGTAACTGTTACGGTGATCTTACCTGAGCTGTCAGGTTTTATGTCTTTTGCGACTACTGTGTTGGTGCTATTATTTGAAGTATTAAGTCTTACAACGACTTCGTTAGTTCCAGAGGAAATAAATTTAGTCTCGCGATTATCCGTCACATTGCCCCTTGAACCAAAGAATGTTATATCGTAATTCAAATCTTTATCCAAACCGGTAAGTTCAAATTTACTTTGAGTTATAATCATCCCTCCAAAATTACCTTTTGAGTTACCAAAGTAAGAATATCTCGAAACAGTTGAAGGCATGTTTAATGACGTAGTGCTCGTTGTAGGCCCATCCGTGTTAACGCCATTAAATCTTTCTGTGATCGTAAGTTTAATACCAACATAGGAGCCAATGCTATCCTTTAGATTGATGGACGTTCCAGCTAAGAATGAATTAATTTGATTCCAATGATCAGTTGCTGCGTTATTACCAAAGTCCAATAATACACTACTTGTCAGAGGCACGCCAGATCCACCCTGAAAATCGGTCATAGGTGTTACTTCGTTTGGTTTTTGTAGAGCCAAATGTGCTGCATTTTGTGCAATGGCAACTTCAAAATCAGATAAACCCTGAGGCTTGTAACTGTTACCAATCACATTAGTACCCATAAGACTTTCATACCATGTACATGCTGCTAAATATCTTCCTAATGGCATGCTCAAGTGGTAGCCATCTCGCGTGAAATTATCTTCTACGACGCTAGTTCTACCATTTTGTATTGCTGTACCTGCCGGAATAATCATATCGATGTCAACCAATTCTTTCGCTTTATAGACAGCGTCAACAATGGCTGTGTACATCTGCATTTGGTCCTTGTTGTAATTATCAAAACCAGCATGTGTAGAATTTTTGGCGTATGCCCAAGTTTGGTGTAAGATAAATTTTACATTTTCATTTTTAGCACGTGGTGCTACATAATTGTACAATTCAGCTAAAGAAGCAGACCAAGTATCAAATTTCCCAGAATTAGAACTTTCTTGCTGAAAGCTGATATGTGTCCACTTTTCGCTTGCTAAAGCTGTAGCAATGGATGTGTTTGCTACTGTAGTTTTATTTCCTTCAGCATCAATTTTGCGAAAGCTATATGCACCTGCATTTGCTTTTACATTGTTTACATGTTGTTCTAATGTAGCTCCGCCGATGTACAGATTTCCAATAATGATTTTCTGTCCATTAGCTTTAGCAAGATCATACAAATGAGTCTCTATGGCATCTTCGGAAAAACTATTACCAATAGCAAGTACACGAATTGTTCCATCATCTTCTGGATCAGGAATGATATTCATTACTGGTCGTTCCATTTTTTGACAGCTCATAAAAGCGAGTAATGTCAAAAAGGAAAATATTTTATATATATTAATTTTCATAAGGTATCAATTTATAGCTTATCTGTAGTCTGGGTTTTGAACTAATACACCAGCAGATTTATCAATTTCTGGCTGAGGAATAGGGAAGAAGCGATGTTTCAACTGGTAGTTTACATGTCCTGCATCACGCATAGTTTCTACATCAATATCCCAACGTATTAGATCATAAAAACGTTCATTTTCCATTCCTAATTCGACTTGTCTTTCATGACGAATCGCATTACGAAGAGCTACTTGATCACGTGTAGTCACGGCTGGTAATATAGCAGCGTTACCGCCTCTTGCACGTGCTCTCACACGTTCCAGCAAATCCAATGCTAAGTCAACATTTGCGTTTCCACCCACTTCATTTGCAGCTTCTGCTGCTAACAGAACCACATCAGCATAGCGAATCAGACGTACATTGAACCAATCTCCAAATCTGCTTCCGTATCTTGTACGTAATGTAGGGTTAGTATATACTTTTTTGTTCCAATATGGTCGTGGAAGGTTGTCTGGTAATACTTCACCATATGGTTCATTGCGTTGTCCAGAATATAAAAATGTTACATCTTTTCGTGGATCATTTACCTCAAAAGCCTCTAGCAATCTAGGATGTGGAATATTCCAACCCCAGCCCAAATCCCAAGAACCTGATCCGCGTACACCTTGACGGCTGGCATAAGTAACACCAAAATTTTGTACGCCATCAAATAGTGCTTGTATTTCGAAAATTGATTCTTTGCTATTTTCACTTTCCTCACGGAAAATCATATTGTAAGGAACACTCAAATCATAAACTTCAGAATTAATTACTTGCATAGCAGATGCCAGAGCTTCACTAAACCTCTTACGTGCCATTAGCGTTTTAGTTTGCACAGCTAAAGCAGCACCTTTAGTAATACGTCCAGGATGACTGGGCCATGTCGAGGGTAAATAGGCTACGGCGTCCGTTAAGTCAGCATCAATTTGCTGATAAATATCATTAATACTTGATTTCGGAATATTCGCGGAAGCTTGATCTGTAATTTTAAAAGTTACTAAAGGAACTTCTCCAAATGTTCTAACCATATTAAAATAAGCCCATGCACGTAGGAATTTCATTTCTCCAATATTGGCTAATGTACCTTCAGATGGATTATCGATAGAATCTGCAGTCGCTAGTACATTATTGGTCAAATTGATTAGGTTGTAATGCCCTGACCAATAGTTATTCACTAACCAATAATCTAGCGGATAATTGAAATTATCAAATATTGGTCCTGCGCCAGCCTCATCACCTGTGCTACTTCCTAATTGCGCATCATCAGAACGAATGTTATGCAAAGCTACATACGGTAGGCCACTTGTCGCCTCTGAACGTAAACCGGCATATGCGGCAAAAACTTGTCCCTCTAAGGATCCTGTAGGCATATCTTCTTCTGTAAATCTTCCTTTAGGCTTAATATCTAACCAATCTTTACTGCAACTAGCAAAGAGAAAAACAAGAAAAATGCCTGTGATTATTTTATATCTATTTGTTATTGTTTTCATAATGTTGACCTAAATAATCGTTAAAAATTTAAGTTTAAACCAAAAGTGTAAATCGCAGGAACTGGGTAAGTACCATTGTCAACACCAAATGATGTGGTACTTCCGCCAATTTCAGGCGTGAAACCTGTATTTTTCGAAAATGTAGCAACGTTCTGTGCATTCAAGAATAGGCGCAAACTTTTCAAACGCATACGTGATACTGTTTCTGCTGGTAAAGTATATCCCAACGAAATATCACGAATTCTGAAAAAACTTCCATCTTCAATGAAATAAGTAGAATATTGTCTGTTGACTGATCTTCCTTCGTGTAGGATTGGCTCCCAATTGGATGTGCCAACACCATTCCATCTGCCTAATCTATCGGTCAAGAAATTGTAAGTAGCAAATTGGTTTTGATTCCACGTTCTTAAAATTTCATTACCATAAAGACCTTGTAATTCAATTCCTAAATCAAAATTCTTGTAAGAAGTTCCTAATGATATACCATAATAGAAATCAGGTGTCGGGTTTCCTATCATTGTTCTATCTTGTGAATTAATGGTTCCATTACCATCGATATCTCTGTATTTGATGTCACCTGGTAAGAATGCTCCACCACCTAAACCATTTGTTGCATATTGATCAACATCTGCTTGTGTTTGGAATATTCCATCATGTATATACCCCCAATAATAACCGATAGGGTAGCCAGCAATTGTTCTCGAAGCACCGTTGATAATATCATAGCCATCTGTCGAAAGTTTTACAACTTTGTTTTTTACAGTTGTAATATTACCACCGATTGTGTAGCTCCAATCTTCATTAATGGTTTGTGCCCAAGTCACACCAGCTTCAATACCTTTGTTTTGAATTGTACCTAAATTGCTTAAGCCTGGTTTACTGCCTAGAATACCTGGTACACGTACTAAAATGTCTTCCGTGTTTTTATTGTAGTATACAGCTTCGACACTTAAACGGTTTTGAAGCGCATTCAATTCAAAACCAGCTTCCCAGGATTTCACTACTTCCCAATGTAAGTTCGGATCTGGGATATATTCAGCTTCATAAGCTGGAATTAATTGATCTCCAAATACAGCAGAATTTCCTGGAACCATTAATGGATACATTGGGTACCAATTTCCGCCAACATTTTGGTTACCTAGTGAAGCCCATGAAGCTTTTAATTTCAGATTATTGATAGATTCAACATTTTGCATAAAGCTCTCTTGACTTACCACCCAAGCAGTACCGATTGAGTAGAAATTTTGCCAAGGCTTACCATTTTTTGCAAATGCAGAACTTCCATCTCTTCGGAAAGAGGTATTGATCAAATATTTACCGTCGTAATTGTATAACGCTCTACCCAACCAAGATAGCGTACGGTATTCTGATGCGGTTGAATTTCCTGTTGTAGTGTTTGGATCTCCGATATTGACGTACCAATAATCTGGATCATTTGGGATTTCTAAACCTTCACCTTGGGTTCTACGCGCAGTAGTAGCTTCAAGTCCTTGTAAATAAGTTGTAAAACCACCCATCAAGGTTAGATTGTGCTTATCAAAAGTATTTCTGTAGTTCAATAACCAGTCTGTTTGGTATTTGTAATGCGTATTTTGTTCGTGATTAACTGAAGTTAATTGGTTACCAATACGTTCTCTTTTGTCATCACCCTGGATATCTGGGTTATATACCGAAACTAAACCTTGATAAGATCTAAAATTATTAAATCCATAATCCGCGGATAAATTAACTCTGAAATTGAAGTTCTTTAGAAAATCCACCTCTGCATACCAATTTGCTAATGCACGATAGTTGATTCCAATATATGTGTTTTTACGTTCTTCAATATCCACTAATGGATTGTTTACTTGTGCACGTTGAAAGTCCGGAAGAGAATGATAGAGACCGTAATCATTGTTGAAGACAGGAGCTATAGGTGCGGCAAGTATTGCGCCGAAGACGCCTCGCTCTTGCGGTAAGCGTGCCCTATATCCATTCAAGACAATACCTGTACGAAAATTATTAGTTAGTTTAACTTCATCTGTCACGTTGAAGGTGATTTGGCTGTGCTTTTCATGATTAATAATACCTTCATCCGTAGAATATCCCAAGCCCATTCGAAAGGTGTTTTTATCTGTTGCACCACTGACGCTTAGATTATTGTAGTTCAAAATTCCATTAGTAAAAATTTCGTCTTGCCAGTTTGTATTTCCTGTCCAATTTGTATAGTCGTATGGGTAATTTCCTTGGTTGAAACGTTGTTCTTCATATAATTCTTTGAATTGTTCGGCATTCGCCATATCCATACGTTTTGCTACATTCTTAAGACCTATTCGAGAATTAAATTCAAAATTCAATTGTCCTAGTTTTGCTCGCTTAGTAGTGATAGCAATAACACCATTTGCTCCACGAACACCGAAAATCGCTAAGCTGGAAGGATCTCTTAGCACTTCAATCGTTTCGATGTCATTTGGATTTAGGTAATTAATATTGTCATTTAACAATCCATCAACGACATAGAGTGGCTTAGCTCCATTGATTGAATTAGTACCACGGATACGAATATCTGGTTCTTGACCTGGTCTACCAGAATTGGTAACTTGTAGTCCCGGAACCTTACCTTGCAAATTTGCAACAGGGTTAGTACCTGGTTTGTCCACAATGTCTTCACCCTTAATTTGGGTGATAGAACCAGTTAAGTCACGTTTTCTAGCTGTACCGTAACCGATGACTACGACTTCTTCTAAAGCATTATCGTCGCTTACAAGAAAAACATCGAGTGATGTCTGATTCCCGACAGCTAAGTTTTGGGATTGATAGCCGATAAATGAAAATGTAAGTGTATCACCTGCTATGGCAGTAATTGAATACTGACCTACAGCATTTGTTTGTACCGCTGTCGACTTATTTTTAATAGCGACAGTAACCCCAGGTATAGTGACTAAAGATTGCTCATCTTTTACTACACCAGAAATTGTATTTTGCGCACTAACCGAATTAGCATAGAGCAAAACCATGAATAAAGTAAATATATACCTCATATAATTTTGATTTATAATGTTTTATGTTTAATTGTTTGGCAGCTTTTGTGTGTTGTGATAATGATGTTTTATATACATATCACTATGTTAGCGTTCTACACAAGTGTAGATAAAACAAATAAGTACGGTTTTCGTTTGCGAAATACTTAAATTTTATGCCATGCTTAGGGTATAAAATAAAAAACGGGATATGAATTTCATATCCCGTTTTCTTAAAAATCTAAAACTTAATTATCCTTTTCTTAAATATTTTGTAAGAATAACGATTGTTTGTCCATCGATTTTTCCTTCAATATAATCAGTATTATTAGGGTCAAGTCTAATATTCTTTACCACAGTTCCTAGTTTAGCATTCACTGAAGACCCTTTTACATCTAAAGTTTTGATAAGCACTACTGTGTCACCTTCGTATAAACGCGTTCCATTAGAATCTTGATGAAATTCAACGGTAGCTTCTGCTTCATGATCGCCTGTTTTCTTTGCCCACTCTATGTTTTCTTCATCTAAATATAATATATCAAGATTATCAATTGCCCAACTTTCATTACGCAATCTACTTAAAATTCTCCAAGCGACCACTTGAACAGGAGCATGTTCAGACCACATCGTTTCCCCCAAAACTTTCCAATGCTCTGGATCAATTTGTTCTGTCTTTTCGATTTGAGATTTACAAGTTTGACATACATAAATACTGTTATCAACATTTACAATAGACACTGGAGGAACTTCATAGACACTCAAATTAGAGGAACTAGTACACAATTCGCATTTGCTTCCGCTTCTTTCTTGAAGTTGTTTTTCTAAACTCATATAGGTTAATTAAAAAGTCCAAAAATACAAAATAAGTAGTATAATGACCAATTTGTAATTTTATTTAAGTAATTGTCGTAATTGGTAAGGATTTTGTTAAATTCAATAAAACTAATAATCAAATATAAAAATTATGAAATGGCAAGGTGGTCGCACAGGCGGTAGAGTCGAAGATAGACGTGGCATGTCTGGCGGTAAAAAATTAGCTTTAGGAGGTGTTGGCGGTGTAATTGTCCTTTTGATAAGTCTTTTCATGGGCGGAGATCCAGGACAGTTATTAGAACAAATGCAGGGCGGAGGGTTGACAACAACGCAGGGAGAATATGTATCTACCCCGGAGGAAGATCGTTTGATGCAGTTTTCAAAAGTAGTTCTTACAAGCACAAATGAAGTATGGTCACATATCTTTGCTGAATCTGGTAAAAGATATCCAGATCCTGTATTGGCGGTATAC
This sequence comes from Sphingobacterium cavernae, assembly GCF_008520265.1. Classification (GTDB taxonomy): domain Bacteria; phylum Bacteroidota; class Bacteroidia; order Sphingobacteriales; family Sphingobacteriaceae; genus Sphingobacterium; species Sphingobacterium cavernae. Next base: position 26,632 of record NZ_VIQM01000013.1, on the reverse strand, counting down.
TCTCAAGTTAGTGAAACTGCAGGATGTGGCGTGGGTAGGGCTGAATATGGCCCATTTTATTGTCCCGCAGATCAAACAGTCTATTTGGATTTAAGTTTCAATAAAGAACTAAGTACTAAATTTGGAGCTAAAGGTGAATTTGCTTTAGCTTATGTGATTGCGCATGAGGTAGGACATCATATTCAAAATTTAACAGGTGTATTAAACCAAACAAATGCGATGCGGGCAAAAATGAGCGAACGTGAATACAATAAAATTTCTGTAATGACTGAGTTGCAGGCGGATTTTTATGCAGGAGTTTGGGCACATTACGTAAATAAACTTACCAGTATTGAAATAACATATCAAGATATCGTAGATGGTATGACAGCTGCTGCTGCTGTTGGAGATGATCATATACAAGAAAAATCTCAAGGCTATACCAATCCAGAATCATTCACGCATGGTACTTCTGAGCAAAGGATGTATTGGTTTAAAAAGGGTTATGAAACAGGCAATATTAACGCTGGGAATACTTTTAATGACCCCAGCTTAAGATAAAACTCTTAAAAGAAAAAATTTATTTTATGCCTTACTCGACGCTGTTATTAGCTTAACGTCGAATAAGGCATTTTCATTAGAAATATTTGAGAGTTCTATTACAATCATTTTGTTCATTACAATGTCAGTTTTGATAAGTTATTTGATTTGATAGAACTATTAAGAATTATAATTAAAAAATATTTTGATAGAAGCTATAGTAAGTAATCTAGTCTGACTAAGATTTAAAAATTCAAAATAGGTTTTAGTACGAGACTTATTTAATCATTTAGCATATTATGTTCTTATAAGCAACAAATGCGTTATTTTGCAGTTTTGTTATTTTATATCTGCACCATTAAAAATATTTTCGCGGTATTATGCGTTTTCTGAAAATATTTTTAATGGTGCAGATGATTTTATTTACAGAATCAACTTTCGCACAGCAGAGTAAATTACCTATTCATTGGCATCATCAAAATTCTTCCCAAGGTTACTATGGTGTAAACACAAATGAAGCATACGATTACTTAAAAAATCAAAACATAAGCTTAAAGCCAATTGTTGTTGCTGTTATTGATGGTGACCTTGATACCAATCACGAAGATTTAAAAGATAATTTATGGATCAATCCTAAATCTTTAAAATCTAATGCAAGTGCCGTACATGGATGGAATTTTCTTGGAACGGCAGATAACAAACTTATTTCTAAAGTAGGTACTGAAGCCTTTCGTGAATACAAAAAACTTCGTCCTAAGTACGAAAACACACAATTGTCGGATTGGAAAAAGAAGAAAGATATTGCAGAATTCAATTACTTTTTGCAGGTAAAGAAAGATGCAAAAATTCAAGGTTATCTTAATTTCTTTCCAATAATCAAATTAACCTATGAAGCTTTTCGTCTGACAGATTCAACGATTAAAGTGCAAGGATTAGATGAGCAAAGTTTGTCAATAAAGGATTTGGCTAATTTAAAATCAACGGATTCGGTTACGCAAGAATATATTGAAGCAGCAAAGCGTTCATCTTACCGCTATGCTGAAACAACGAAATGGTCAGATTTATATGCATATCAAGTTGAAGAATTCAAAACCGCAGAAAAATGCATTAAAAGTATAGATGATCAATCTAACCCAAGATTCAATATCGGTGATAACATTAATTCATTGCGCGATAATAATTATGGAAATCCTATTCTTATCATGGAACTTTTGTTGGTGGTCTAGTAGCTGCTAATCGCGCGAATGAAATTGGCATCAACGGTGTGGCGGATAATGCTAAATTGATGGGATTGCGTGCTGTTCCTGACGGCGATGAATTTGATAAGGATATTGCTTTGGCAATCCGATTTGCAGTGGATAATGGTGCAAATATTATCAATATGAGCTTTGGAAAATATTATTCACCAAATAGTGAATGGGTAACAGATGCATTAGCCTATGCTATGAAGAGAAATGTAATTGTGGTGCAGGCTGCCAGTAATGATAATAGAAATTTGGATACAATTAATTGTTGAGTAATTTCAGTTTTTTCGTTTTCTCCAATACCTTTAAAAACATCATTTGGACTAAATTTTTCATTAAAAAATGTGTCAAGTGCTTTTAGTATGCTTGATTTGCCTGAATCATTCTTTCCAACGAAAGAATTAATTTCGCCAACTTTAAGGTTTTGTAATAATCTAATACCTCTAAAGTTGGAAATTGATATATCGTAAATTTTCATTATTAGTATTTGTGATTTGAAGACATAGTTGGTTAAAAATGTCACATAACCGCTCGGCGAATTGGCGAAGTAGCGAAGCTGTATCGAAGATACAAAAGCGGATCTATTTAGCCAAGTCGCTTGTTGTAAGCAGTCCGCGCAGCGGCGGCTTACGGCAAGCGACGTAAGTCGCCGAGCGGTTGTTAGCAAGGAGCGCAGCGGATTGCTAACAACAATTGGTTTACGAAACTAATATACAAAAATGCTTCGCTAAATCATCCTTATAGACGTATTTCGTTATAAATATTGTATATTTTTGTATATTATTAGTTTTCAAATATTTATTTTGTTTATATTTCGCGTATAGCGAACAAAAATAATTGTTTGATCAGCTGTAGAGTTTTGTATAGCGAAACTATACTTTCTTAAGTAGTTAATTGAGCTAGTTATTTAATATTTTTTGTTGAACAATATCGTATATATGGAGCTGTAAGTCTACTGCACTAACAAATTACAACCTCTAATATCTGCATTATCGAATCTTCCTAAGATTTCAAAAGATTGGTCGGGATATATTTTGCCTAAATCTTGTGTAGCTATAAAAGCACAAGAATGTATATTGGCTAAGTCAATTACATTAATTGCTCCGGTATTACTGTTTTGGAGTAAAGACAATGGATCGTTGGTGTCACGGATTAAAATCTTCATCCAATTTGGGGTTTGGAAGATACCTTCACCTTTAGAATAGCCTTGGGACAATAGTTCGGTCATACCGTATTCGGAGTGAATAGCCGATACACCAAAACCAGTACAAAGTATCTGATGCAATTCTTCGCGGATCATTTCTTTGCGTTTTCCTTTCATACCGCCCGTTTCCATAACGATTAGTTGTGGGAAGTCAATTGAATACGTCTCTACAAAATCCAATAGGGCATAGGTCACACCTATTAATAAAGTTTTTGTGCCTTTGATTTGTAATTGTTGTAAAGTCGCATACAATTCATCGTGATTGTAAAGGAAGTAATTGCTTTCGGGCTGTTGCGAGGCTTGAATCAAATCATCCACCATATAGATTAAAGAAGAACCTTCACGTTCTAAATAGGATGGAAGCAATGCTAAAACTGCAATATCCTCGATATTGCCATAAAAATGGACAAAAGCTTTACGAAAGCTCATTTCGTACCATTCCAAGTCGTATACATGATGCTGGCTGTTGATCATACCTGTCGTACCCGAACTAGTAAAAGTAATAATTGGATCACTTTCTAATGTTGAAACATTTCGCGTTTTGAAAAACTGAATAGGTAGAAAAGGAATTTCCGTATAATGTCTAATAGCTGTAGTGTCTATATGCAGATTGCTTACATATTGTTGGTAAACCTTAATGTTTTCAAATTGGTATTGGAAAACTTCTAGGGCAACACGATTGAAATCTTCATCATTCTGAATAGAAAAAACATCTTCTTTAGCGATCATAGGCTACAAATATAAGTATAAAAATATACTAGATATATTTCAATTTGCCCTATATGCCGGGCAGGCAGTTGCTTTTTTTCGCAAAAAGTAACCAAAACCGAAATGAAGTGATTTTAATGTTTATCAAAATTATAAGCATAAAAAAAACGTCTCAAATTACTCGAGACGCTTCCAATCGTTTTATTACAATAATAAAATAAGTATCCAATTGTCATCCTGAGGCCTGCTGAAGGATCTCTACATTATATAATAGATGTTTCGCATACACTCAACATGACATTAAAGACATTATTATACCATACCACCGTCTACTGACAATGTTTGTCCTGTGATATATGATGATAAGTCAGAAGCTAAGAATAGACATGCATTTGCGATGTCGTCTGTAGAACCCGCACGTTTCAATGGAATTCCAGCTTCCCAACCTGCTACTACCTTAGGATCTAATACGTCCGTCATTTCTGTACGGATAAATCCTGGCGCAACTACGTTAGCACGGATATTGCGAGAACCTAATTCTTTGGCAACAGATTTTGTGAAACCAATGATACCCGATTTAGAAGCTGCATAGTTTGCTTGGCCTGCATTACCTTGGATACCTACTACCGAAGACATATTGATAAATGCACCTTTACGGTTTTTCATCATGACTTTAGATGCTGCTTTCGTCACGTTGAAGATGGATTTCAAGTTCACATTTATTACGTCGTCCCAATTTTCTTCTGTCATACGCATCAAAAGACCATCTTTTGTGATACCTGCATTGTTTACAACGATATCAATAGTTCCAAAATCAGCTACGATGTCATTGATTAATTTTTCTGCTTCATCAAATTTTGAAGCATCTGAGCGATAACCTACGACTTTAGTGCCGAATGCTTGCAGTTCTTGCTCCAATGCTTGACCTTTTTCTACCGACGATAGGTATGTGAAAGCCACGTTAGCACCTTGTTGAGCAAATACTTCTGCGATTCTACGACCGATACCTTTTGACGCACCAGTTACTAAAGCTGTTTTTCCCTCTAATAATTTCATATATTATTTTTTATAGTTTCGTTTTCTAAGACTGCGAAGATACCATCTTTGTAGCAGCAAAAACAAAAATACACAAATTTTGAAATAGTAATAATTTATTAAAAAATGACATTGACTTTCATTCTTAAATAGGTGTTGACTTTTTCTTGATAAATTTCAAATTATATGAGCATAAATTGACAAAATCATTCGTTAGAAAGATTTACGAATGTTAATTTTGTTGCAATTAATACTAGTCATGGGCAAGAAAAAACAAAAATCAGAAGTTGATGTAGTGCTAATTGGTGGAGGTATCATGAGTGCTACTCTAGGTACATTGATCAATGAATTAAATCCAGATATAAATATTGAGATTTTAGAGCGTTTAGACGTAGTGGCAGCCGAGAGCTCCGACGCGTGGAATAATGCGGGTACTGGTCACTCTGCTTTATGTGAATTGAATTATACGCCACAACAGGCTGATGGTTCAGTGAAAATTGATAAGGCAATCAAAATTGCAGAACAATTCGAGGTATCGAAACAATTTTGGGCGTATTTAGTAGAAAAAGGAATTATCAAAAATCCAGAAGATTTCATCCGAAAAGTACCGCACATGAGTGCTGTATTTGGTGCTGATGACGTGCAATTCTTGAAAACGCGTTTTGAGGCGATGACCAAAGAAACGTTGTTTAAAGGTATGGAATATACCGAAGATACTGCGTTGTTAAATGAGTGGGTGCCATTGATGATGGAAGGTCGAGTAGGGAATGAGCCTATTGCAGCTACTAAAATGGATATCGGTACGGATGTAAATTTCGGTGCTTTGACTAGAGATTTAATTAGCCATCTTGCAACAAAGAAAAACATTAATATTTCGGTAAATCAAGAAGTTAAAGATATTGATCGTGAGGATGATGGTCGTTGGGAAGTAGAAGTAAAAGATCTTAAAACTGGTGATAAACGTGAAATCAAAGCGAAATTCGTATTCATCGGTGCAGGTGGTCACTCTTTATTATTGTTAGAAAAATCAGGTATTCCTGAAGCTAACGGTTACGGAGGTTTCCCTGTAGGTGGCCAATGGTTGAGATGTACAAACGAGGGAATCATCAAACAACACCAAGCGAAAGTGTACGGTAAAGCATCTGTAGGTGCACCTCCGATGTCTGTTCCACACTTGGATACACGTTATATCGATGGCAAGCAAGCGTTATTGTTTGGACCATATGCGGGATTTTCAACTAAATTCTTGAAACAAGGTTCATTCTTTGATTTACCAGCTTCTATCAAGTTGTCAAATATCAAACCGATGTTGTCTGCAGGTTTAGATAACTTAGATTTGACTAAATATTTGATTACTGAGGTGATGAAAAAACCAAAAGACAAATTGGAGTCTTTGAAACAATTCATGCCTACAGCTAAGTTGGAAGATTGGGTAATTGAGAAAGCTGGTCAACGTGTACAGGTAATTAAAAAAGATCCTAAGCACGGTGGTGTATTGGAATTTGGTACGGAAGTCGTATCGAGTGCTGATGGTTCGATTGCGGCATTACTAGGTGCTTCACCAGGTGCTTCAACTTCTGTAGCAATTATGATTCAATTGTTGAAGAAATGCTTCCCTGAAAGAGCGAAATCTTCGGAATATAAAAAGAAACTTCGTGAAATGATTCCTTCTTGGGGTCAGTCACTAAATGATAATCCAGAACTTTGTGCGCAAGTTCGCGAGCATTCGCAACGCATATTAAAAATGGATTAATTATATAAGTAAAGAAACTTATGGGGTGCTAGAGTAGAGCCGAAGAGGTTCTACTTTTTAAGCTGAGATTATACCCAATTCCGTCTATCGGAAGGAACCTGATCCAGGTAATGCTGGCGTAGGGATTAATTTCTAAAAGCTATCAAAGCATTTCCGTAAGTGTAGTTTAATATAAATTATAACGCACTTAAATGGAAATTATAGACCAAATAATACAGGCCTTTCTATCGACCTCTTGGTTAGAAAGATTTTCTGTCGGTTGTGGTATCATTCAGGTACTTCTAAGCAAAAACAATAAAGTTTCCAATTACTTATTTGGTATTCTTGGTATTATCTCGGGTATGTATGTGCTTTTTGGGGCTAAACTCTATGCAGATATCGCCTTGAATATGTATTATCTCGTGATGAGTGTCTACGGTTGGTGGTATTGGAAAACCAATAAGGAAGCAAGCGAACAACCGATTACAGCTTGTAATAAGCGTGAATGGTCTATTGTAGCTAGCATAGTTATAGTTGCATTTATAGTTCTTTATTTTTCACTAATCTCATTTACGGATTCAGATGTGCCCGTTTGGGATGCTTGGGTATCAGCTACAGCATGGGCTGGAATGTGGCTTTTGGCGCGACGAAAAATTGAAAATTGGATTTTACTTAATATCAGCAATGCTTTTGCTATCCCCTTATTGATTCACAAAGACTTATATTTATTTGCTTTATTGACCACTTTCCTGTTCATTGTAGCCATTTTTGGTTATTTCAAATGGGCAAAAATAATGAAACTCGAAGCAAAAATTTCTTAATATGCAGTTAAACGAACAAACTATAGCCGTTATTCGCGATTCGCAAGCAAAATCTATTTTAGCCAAACAATTAGTAGCCGAACAATTAGACTTAATTTATAAAAACAATTGGTTTAATATTTGGGTTCCGGTAGAGTACAAAGGGCTGAATTTAAACTTTATAGATGGTTTTAGATTAATTAAGAATTTAGCCTATTGGGATGGTGCATTTTCATGGACGGTAACACTTTGTTCAGGTGCAAATATGTTTTCAGGATTCATCGAATATGAAGTGGCAAGGGAAGTTTTTGAAAACCCAAAAGTTTGTTTCGGTGGGAGTGGAAGAGCGAATGGCAAAGCTGTTTTTGAGGATGGAAAATATCACCTTACTGGAGTTTGGCAATATGCTACAGGTGCTCCGCATTTGACACATTTTACGTTAAATGCTTTTGTCTACGATGGCGAGATTCAACGTATAGATGAACAGGGTGAACCTGTGGTGTATTCTTTCTTTGTACCTAGAGAATACGTGCTAATTCATTACGATTGGGATACTTTTGGTTTGGAGTGTACGGCTTCGCATAGTTTTTCGTTGGAAAAAGTTGCAATAGATAAAGGCTATGCTTTTAAGCTAACACCCTCATCGCGCAAAGTAGACAATACGCTATACAAAATTCCTTTTATGACCTTTGCGGAATTGACGTTGTTACCAAATTATTTGGGGATGTATAAGCGCTTTTTGGATTTGGTCGAAAAGTACTTTTTTGATAAATCAAAAAATACCGATTGGGCTGAAAAATACAGTAAAATTCGTTTTCGGCAAGTGGATAGGTATCAACAAAAGGCAGAATTATATGAACAAAAAGCTGAAATGCTTATTCTGCAACTTTGGGAGCAAGTTTCTGTTGATGCAGGAAATATCTCTCAAGAGTTATTAACTGAAATAGCAACCGAATCTAGAAGAATGGTTCGAGAAATCAGAGAAGCAGTGGCGACTTTATTTCCATTGGTTGGAATCTCTGGTGCGCAAAAAGATAATGAACTGAATATTGTTTTCCGCAATATCTTTACCGCTACGCAGCATAGTTTATTGAATTTGGAAGGATAATTATTTTGCTCCTTCCATTTTTTCAACAAGGAATGGACTGTGTTTTATGAATTCATTTTTGAAATCCTCTAATCCGTAGAATAAACTGCTTATTTTTACTTTTGTATTTTCAGATGTATGAAACGTGTATTCATTCATACCTGCGTTAAATGTTACGTCACTAATATTTTCCCATTTTATTATTTTGCAGTTTTTGAAAGCATTATGTACAATGATTTCATTTGAATTGTATACAACTTTATGATTATAGTAATAGAGAAGTGAATAGGTTCCCAAAGCTGCAAACATAAATAGCACCCCGTATATTATAAAATAAGATGTAATTGGTTCTTTAGTATTTAAATCGATTTCAAAATTTGAATAGATAAGAGAAATAAGTAAACCTAAAAATGTTATAACACAAAGAAAACCTGCTTTACAATAAATAATATGTGATTTTAATTGCTTTTTATCGTCAGATAATATAATGACTTCATTGCCTTTCTTTTTAGCATATGAACGTATCCAAAGCGAAACAGCGATGATCCCTAAAACGGTAATAACAGTTTGTAAACTCATGATTAAATAATATTCTCAAAAGTATTTATTTTAAATTACAAATGTTATTAATTTACCGAATATTTGACTTAATATTTAAAGAAAATCTCAATAATAAGTTTTATTTATTTGATTAAATTGAATAAAGGAATTTATGATGCATAATGTATTTTCTAATTCTAACAATCAAATTGCCTATCTCCAATGTAAGTAGTGTTATCCGATGAAAGAATAATTAAGTAACGTTCTTCTTCATAATCACGTGGACTAGAGAAGATGAAATCGGGTAAACCGTCTCTGTCTAAATCTGCAATCATCACCAATTCGGTACTGGTATCGTTATATTCTGTTTGATGGATTAAGGTTAAGCCTTTTGGATATTTATCCGAGAACAACTTTAAGGTATAATCACCTTTTGGATTGCTGCCATTGTCTCCGTAGAATTCAATTCCGTAAGCTTCTAATTTGTAGAGCTGATCTTTAAAAGTAAAATTAAATGGAGAATTCGGCTTGATCATGGACGCTGTGAAAGCTACTGTATCCAATTCGCCATTTTGGATATTCAGTATAGCAAATAATAATAATGCGTTATTATTGGACTCCAATTGCTGTGCAGGATATCCAGAACAGGGATCTTCATTTATTTTGGATAAACTATACAAAGCATCTGCGATCTGGTAAACGCCATCTTTCTTGTGGATTTCTTTCCATTTCGTAGATGCCAATTTATCCTTCAATTCTGTACTATTTAGTATTCTGTAAGTCGAGGGGAAAAGAATGACATCTTCAATACTTGCTAATTCCAAAACTTTCACATCATCTAATGAACTATCTGCTATTGATTCAGGAAGTTCGATTACTGTAGAATCTTGCGAATTATCGTTAACATTATTTCTATTGTTACAACTCAAAAACAATAGTGTCCCAAATAAAATAGTTAGTACAGAATTTCTCATAACCTAGTTTTGTATAAGTGCTTTTGCAATAATATCAAAAGATTCTAAACGTTTCTTTGCATCAAAGATATAATTTGTTGTCATTATTTCATCGGCTTGATATTGTTCTGCAAATGCTAACACATCTTCACGAATTTCTTTTTCCGTTCCGATGAATGTACAATTTACCATACTTTTCACAGCTTGTTCTATTTCGGGAATGCCATCATAAATTGGCTTTTCTGTCGGCGGAGAAAGTGGTTTGCGCAGATTTGTCAAAATTCCAGCGAACATATTAAACAAACTGGTCGATTGAAAATGCGCTTCTTCCAGCGTTTCTGCCGCAACAATGTTTACACATATAATAAAATATGGCTTTTGTAAATACTGCGAAGGTTGGAATTTTTCGTGATAAATCTCCGTCGCTTGTTTTAACATAGCAGGAGCGAAGTGTGCTGCAAATGCATAAGGTAAACCCAATTCTGCTGCCAAGTACGCACTATCTGTACTTGACCCCAAAATATAAATCGGAATATCTAAGCCTTCTCCTGGAAATGCACGGACTTTAGCTTGTGCATTATTCTCATCCAAATATTGTTGCAATTCCAGAATATCATCTTTGAAATAAAATGAGGTATTCAGATTATTGCGGCGCAAAGCCATTGCAGTTACTTGATCCGTACCTGGTGCTCGCCCCAATCCCAAATCAATTCTACCTGGATAAATACTTTCTAAAGTTCCAAATTGTTCGGCGATAACCAAGGGTGTATGGTTTGGCAACATTATTCCACCAGAACCAACTCGGATAGTATTGGTTTTGCCTGCAATATGACCTATTAAAACCGAAGTAGCCGAACTCGCAATATGTGGCATGTTGTGATGTTCGGCAAACCAAAGGCGTTCAAAACCTAATTTTTCGATATGTTGTGCGCCTTCTACAGCGCGTTGAATCGCTTCTGAGGGATTGCTGTTTTTACAAATGGTAGCTAATTCTAGCGCAGAAATTTTCAATTTATTCATAGTAATTTAAAGATACAATGAATGGGAAAGAAGATTGTAAATTCTATGTCTTAATTAAATTTTTGAGCAATGTATGACAATGTGATTCTCCGCGTAGTCGGTCACAAAGTAAAGAAAATCATTGCCACCGTCCTTGATTTTAAATTTCTTGCGAATGTCATCGACTTTTATTGGGAAATTTTTTGCAGCAACATTAGCTTTAGTAATTGTATTCGATTTTTTGAATTCTCCTAATGAATAGACATTTTGAATTTCGAAAATTCGTCCCAAAAAGTCATTTTCTATAGTATTTGAAGTATACAAATGCGTGTGGGTGTGCAATTTGAATAAACCAAATTCTTTGGCAATACTTTTAAATGCGCCTGCTTTGGTCACAGCGACATCAGGGTCGTATAGGTATTTTAATGGCTCTGAAGTCTTTACTAAAGCTGTTTTCTCTTCTTCTAAAGTGAAAGAAAGGTTTTGAAGTTGGTTAGAAAACAAACGAATCGCTGTAATCTTGGTTTCTCCTTCGAAATTTCGATCTTGTAAGAATAATAACTCCTTACAATCGCCATCTAAACTAATAACGTAAAGTAATTTGACGTGTTTCAACTTTTGCAAAGCTGAATTAATATCCATCAAAGGAGAAAGTTTGCATAAAATATAGCGCGATTTGCTGAAAAACATCTCCTGCAACTCTACAATATTCGGTTCGCAATCTTCTAGTAAAAATACTTTTGCATGATTAACACGACGAGAGGGGTCGATGTAAATGTAATCAATAGAATCATCTTCTTGATCTTCTACAAATTTAACACCATCGGTATGCAGAGGCACTAAATTTCGCACGCCCAATTGTTCTGCATTATGCTTCACAATATGTGATAGCTTTTCATTTAGTTCACAATGAACCACAATTTGCGCTTCTTGTGCAAAATAGCAACTGTCTACGCTGAATCCACCTGTCACATCAACGACTTTGCTTCCTTTACGAATCAGCGATTGCTTGACAAGAGCAGTATGCTCAGAAGAACATTGCTCTAAGTTGATTTTATCTGGATAGTAAATATTGGCAGAATATGCCCAAGTTGGCAGTTTTTTGCACGCACGTTGCCAGCCATCTATTTGGGCTGCTAATTCAGATGATGAAACTTCTGGGAACCGACTTTTCTTAAAGGCAATAGCGGATGGATCCAACTGTCTGTTAGCTTTTATAAATTCCTGAACCTCTTTGTTTAATATGTTTCTATTCATTCAAATCTTTAACCAATATCTGACACGTATATTGATCCTTAAGTTCGCGAATTATTTCTTTATTTACTAATACTCGATCAATTGTTTGTTGATTATAGTAACGAATAGTAATCAATTCCAAGCCTTTTTCAACCGAAACTTTAAATCTTTTTTCCAAATCTTCTAGCAATGCATCGATATTTGAACCTGTATTATCTACACTTATAGCAAAACTAATAGCACTATTATGCATCATATTGATTTTGATGCGATGCTCATGCAAAAGATTGAAAATGTACGATAAATTGTCTTCTACAATAAAGGAAAAGTCGCGCGGTTGAATATTGATAAATACCTGATCAACCTTAAAAATAAAGGAAGGAACGGGTAATGTTTGGTTTGTCGTGCGAATAACAGTTCCTGCTTTTTCAGGATTGATAAACGAACGCACATTCAATGTTATCTTCTTGTTTTGTAAGGGCTTAATGGTTTTTGGGTGAATGACAGTTGCACCATAATACGTAAGTTCTATCGCGTCTGTATATGATAATTCGGGGATCAGTTCCGTTTCTGCAAACCATTTTGGATCGGCATTCAAGACGCCAGGAACATCTTTCCAAATGGTGATGTCTTCCGCATTTAAACAAGAAGCAAAAATCGCAGCGGAATAATCAGAACCTTCACGACCTAAGGTAGTCGTGAAATTTTCAGAAGTCGAGCCAATGAAGCCTTGCGTAATCACAACATGTTCATCCAATATTTCAGGTAAATCACGACGGATTTTATCTTCTGTCAATTGCCAATTTACTTTTCCTTCACGATGTGTATTATCAGTCTGAATGTAATCACGCGCATCAATCCATTTGGCTTGCATACCAGTATGAACGAGGTAAGCAGCAACAATTTTTGTGGAAAGTAATTCCCCTAACGAAACGATCTGATCATACAAATAATCGTACGCATCTTGTGGTTCCTCTTCTAAAATCCATTCTGCTTCTACAAAAGAATTGGCTACATCATCGAAAACAGGGTGATTTGGATCCTCAAATAAGTCATGTAATATTTGATAATGCTCATTTTTGATTTCATCCAAAAAGCCAAAATAATCGCCATCTTGATGATAATAAGCATTAATAACCTGTTCCAATTTGTTGGTGGTCTTGTTGATAGCAGAGACAACAACGAGCAATTCCGAAGAATTGTATGTGGATATGATAGATGCTACGTTTTTGATATTTTCTGCGTTCTTTACAGAAGCACCACCAAACTTAAATACCTGCATGTATAGATTTCGTATTAGGGTTAATTCAAAGACTGTTTTATGCTATTGACATACTTTTTCCCTGTGGGATTTAGAAGATTCTCCATTGTAGAATATGGAATTTCTAAAAGGGTAGGTCCTTCTGCATAAGGTCTTATTTCGTACTCGTTATAATAAATAATTAAACTGTTTTTGGTTAGCCCAAAATTATCGTTGATGTCAAAAGTACCATTTTCAAAAAAGAAATCCTTCTCTAAAGATGCAGAATCTGACAAATTCTCGTTTTTTCGAAATTGTGCTTCCGCAATTTTAGTCAATTCAGTAATCTTTTCTTTGTCAATGATATCTTTTAACCCAATTTTCTTTTTGTTCTGAATATCAATATTTGAGATAATAGTGTAATGATTTCCATGTGCGCCGCCTGTGTATTCATCGACAGCTGTAGCTAATGTCAATAAAAATGGCGTATTCGTCCACACTTCACTCTTCACATTCTTATACCAAGGAAAACTAATATTTTGTGTGCTACTTTCTTCAACGAATTCATTAAAACCCCAAATGAAGGCTTCGGCTGCTGTCTCAATGGATTCATCACCATCCACTAAAATAAATGGTTTTAGAATGTTATTTAACGTTGTGTCAGAAAAGAAAGGATAAGAAATTTGAAAATAAGCTGTGTCTACATCCTCTTCGTTTTCCACCAAATAAGAGCTAATATCCTTATGCGTTTTATAAGAATAATTTAATGTATCTGTATTTGTATTATACTGAAAAGTAGTGCTTTGACTCCTTTCACCTTGTGGATTACAAGAGATGAATAAAATGATTGCAATACTTGAAAACAGTTTTATCATTGACTGTAGAATATGCAAAATATTAGTTTGCTTTGAAATGTTTAATAACTCTTTTCCCGAATAACGTACTGCCCAGACGAATCATGTTGCTGCCTTGTTCGATAGCAAGTTTGTAGTCAGAGGACATTCCCATTGAAAGTGTGTCAAAAGAGTCTTCTTTACGGAAATAGCTCACCTTGATTCCGTCAAACAACATTTTCAATTCGTAAAATTCCTCTTTGATAATTTTTTCGTTATCCGTGTTGGTTGCTATACCCATTAATCCACGTATGCGAATATTTTCCAATTCAGCAAACTCTTGACTCTCTAACAACTCGATCAACTCCACATGATCCAAACCGAATTTTGTATCCTCGTCCGCAATATAGATTTGCAACAAACAGTCTATTATACGATTGTTTTTTACAGCATGTTTATTTATTTCTTTCAATAATTTGATTGAATCAACAGATTCAATCATTGAAATGAAAGGAGCGATGTATTTGACTTTATTAGTTTGCAAATGCCCAACAAGGTGCCATTCGATATCTTTCGGGAGAACCTCATATTTTTCAACCATCTCTTGAACCATGTTTTCGCCAAAAATACGCTGTCCTGCATTATATGCTTCTTGTATATCTTCTATAGGTTTTGTTTTCGATATCGCCACTAGAGTCACACCCACAGGTTTTAACTCATTCTGAATTTCCTCAATATTTGTTGTAATACTCATTATTAAAATCTATTTAAGAAGATAAATTATTATTTTACAAGATGTACTCATTAGAAGAGTATCATTTCGTATTTTTGTACAAATTTAAGCAATGCAAAGGTTATTATACAGCATATTTATATCGTTTTTTTTGATTCTATCTTGCGCGAAGTCAAAACCTAGTGGTGTAGTTTCGGAAAGTAAAATTACAGAAGTACTTACGGAGGTTTCGCTTGTAGATGGATACCTGAATACTTTGCCTTCGGATAGCGCTAAACGTGTGATGCCCGTGCTTTATGACAAGATTTTTGAGAAATATGACTTAGATTCAGCGACTTTTGTCAAAAACCTGGATTTTTATTTTGGGAATCCCAATTTGACGGATAAAATTTATACAAATGTCAACAGCAAATTGAGTAGTTACGAACGCGAAATTCATTTGGAAGATTCTATTCGAAATGCTTTCCAGCAAGATTCCATGAATAGAGTTCACTACTTGCAACGTGTGTACAGTAGAATCGAAAATCTGAGATATTATAATGCGAGTGATACTGGATACAAAAATTACTATGAATTTAATAGGCGATTAATTAACAATTCAAATGTAGAATTTATTGCAAATTATTTGAATTTGTCGCCAATGCCGAATTTAGATATGTTGCATAAAGATAGTTTGGCAAATTACATGCGAAACTTTAAGTCGCCTTTTGTTCATGTTGACACCGCAAAAAATAATAAAGTAGACTTGACACAGTACAAGTTGAATAGTGAGAAATTTATTAATAAATTAAGGATTTTTATTCCATCAGGATACTATTATCATGCACCTCAACCGACACCTGCACAGGTGAATGAAGTTATTTTGGATAGAACGTCTGATTCATCAGAAGTGGCACCAGTGTTAGTCGATTCTGTGCCGACGGTGCAAAATGAACTTCCAAAAGCTGAACAATTGCGGCAGCAAAGAGAAATGCTACGAAATGATAGAATGGTGAAACCTGTAAACAGAGCGTTACCTCAATGATATATCCACAAAATGCAATAGATAAGTTAGGCTTCACAGAGATTCGGGAATTAATCAAAGAAAAATGTTTGAGTGAGGCGGGGCGCACAATGGTGGAGAAAATCCAACCGCAGATAAAGGTCGATCAGATTGATCGTTTTTTGCGTCAGACACACGAATTCAAACAGTTGTTGATGCACGATGAGCCTCTTCCAGTCGATCATATTTATCCAATAAAACCATTGGCGGACAAAGCGAAACTAGAAGGAACTTTTCTTGCCGAGGACGAACTATATCGCATGCTTTTGGCATTGCGAACCGTGTTTAATATTATTCGTTATTTCAATGACAGGGAAGGTCAATACGCAAATCTAGAGTTGCTGTTTGAACATTTGCCGATTGAAAAGTCAATTATCCGTTCTATTGAACGTGTCTTGGACGAACGTGGAAAATTAAAAAATAACGCTTCTCGACTGTTGGAAGCGATTACTCAAGAAATAGCAAAATCCGAACAAGAAGCGCGTAAGCGTCTAGACATTGTTTATCGTCAAGCGCAAGCTAGTGGATGGACTGCAGATGGTAATTTAACCATTCGTGATGGGCGTTTGTGTATTCCAATTTTGGCTGAGAATAAAAGAAAGTTAAAAGGTCTGATCCATGATGAGTCTGCAACAGGACAAACAGCTTATATTGAGCCAGAAGAAGTCTTTCATTTAAACAATAGAGTAAGGGATTTGGAGTTTGATAGACGTCGCGAAGTAATTCGAATTTTGACAGAATTGACTACCGAAATACGTCCGCATGTACCACTTTTGTTATCTTATCATGGATTAATCACCAAGTTAGATTTCGTTCGCGCGAAGGCTTTATTCGCCATTGATTTACAAGCTAATATGCCTTTGATTGATAAGGAGGCAAGTATCAATTTAGTGAATGCAAGACATCCAATATTGTATCTAAATTCACTTCGTGAAAAAAGTCACGTAGTTCCGTTAAATATTAAGATTGATGCTACAGATCGCGTTATTTTAGTTTCAGGGCCTAATGCTGGTGGTAAGTCCGTGTGTATGAAAACTGTTGGTTTGCTGCAATTAATGGTACAATCTGGACTTCTTATTCCAGCAGATGAAAATTCTTCAGTAGGAATATTTAAGCAGATTTTTGCAGATATCGGCGATGATCAGTCTATTGAAAGTGATTTGAGTACATATTCAGCGCATCTTTCGAAGATGAAACATTTTACGACATTTGCGAATGCTCGAACACTGGTTGTCATTGATGAGTTTGGTACAGGTACCGACCCTCAATTTGGTGGCCCAATAGCAGAAGCGGTTTTAGAGCAGTTGAACAAAAAGCAAGTGAGAGGTGTAATAACTACTCACTATTCAAACCTTAAGTTATTTGCGAGTCATACCAAAGGTTTAGAAAATGCTTCGATGATGTTTGATAACCAAAAGATGCAACCTTTGTACATTTTGCAAACCGGGAAACCAGGAAGTTCATACGCTTTCGAAATAGCACAAAAAATTGGTTTGTCCAATGAGATTTTAGAATCTGCAAAACAAAAAATCGGCGTTCAGCAAAAGAAAGTGGATACTTTGCTTGTTGATTTGGAACGTGACAAAAAAGAAATAGTTGATACAAAATACGCAATTAGTAAACGTGAGCGCGAACTAATCGAACTCAAAGCTAAATACGATAGCCTGAATGCGGACATCGAAACAAACAAAAGAGAAATTATTCGCAAAGCAAAAGAAGAAGCAAAGCTTATTCTTAAAGATGCGAATAAGCTAATTGAAAATACGATTTCAGAGATTAAATCTGCCAAAGCCGATAAGGAAAAAACGAAGGAAATTCGTTCTAAGCTAAATAAAAGTTTGGATCAACACAGCTCGGCTTTACTAAAGGACAAAAAAGTTACTGCTACGTCCAATCCTAGTGTGACCACAGAATTGGAAGTGGGAGATTGGGTGCGAATTGAAGATTCAAATTCAGAAGGCGAAATACTAGAGATTACTAAAAACAACAGCTTAATAATTGCTTTAGGTGAGCTTCGTACCGTAGTTAAAAAGAGTCGTGTAACAAAATTAAGAAGCAAAGAAAAATCAAAAGCTCTAAAGCGTCAAGCTTCAGTTTCGACAGAATCGGCAGCAGACTTTTATCCTGAGATTGATGTGCGCGGTATGCGCACAGAAGATGCTTTACATAAAATTGAATTGGTATTGGATCGCGCTGTGATGATTGGATATCCGACGTTGAAAATTATTCATGGCAAGGGCGATGGAATTTTACGAAAGTTTATTCGCGATTATTTGCGTAAGTACAATCATGTTTCTCGTTTCGAAGATGAGCATGCAGATAGAGGTGGAGATGGTATTACGTATGCGTATATAAGTTGATTAAGAGGAGGGAAAAGTGACTATTGATGAATTAAAACAGGAGTTGTTGGGCAAAACATATCCTGAAAGAGTACAAATAAGCGAAGATCAAATCGTAGTTGATGTGTCGTTATTTCTAAAAATACAATTTATTGAATTAGAACAATGGCAACGTGACATAACAAAATGCCCTGGTTATGTAAGACTGATGAAATTCAAAGACGCAATAAGCCAAAATTCTTAATACATAGATTATAAGATTACAAAAAGCACTAATCCAAATAAGATTAGTGCTTTTTTTCGTATTAAAGGTATCTAAAATACTTTGAATCCTTAAAGATTTACCTATTTTTATAGCTGATTAATAATCAACTAAACTGGACACACTGCTGTCTACCAATTATAATTCATCTATCTAATTTTTTTATGAGGTTTACTCTATACTTATTTTTACTGTTGTTTTATTTGTCATTACCTAATGAAATTTTTGCTCAACAGAAGATTTCGTTAGCCGGAGAATGGAATTTTTCATTAGATCATAGCGATGTTGGGGTTAAGGAGCAATGGTTCAATCAATCGTTAAAGGATAAAATACGCCTTCCGGGATCTTTGGCTGAGCAAGACAAAGGTGATGAAATCACGTTGAATACAAAATGGACAGGATCTATTTATGACAGTTCGTTCTATTTCAATCCAGCATTGGAGAAATTTAGGCAGCCAGGAAATATTCATATTCCATTTTGGTTGACACCGGTAAAACATTATGTAGGGGCTTCTTGGTTTCAGAAAAACATTGTAATTCCTTCTAAATGGAAAAATAATCATATCACACTTTACGTCGAAAGAACACATATCGAAACTAGAGTTTGGATAAATGAGAAGGAAGTTGGACTTCAAAACTCACTAGTTGCGCCGCATATCTACGATATTACAGCATATCTGAAAAGTGGAAATAATCGCATAACTATCCGAGTAGATAATCAAATAAAAGAGATAAATGTTGGTCCTGATTCACATAGCATTTCAGATCATACACAGGGAAATTGGAACGGGATTATCGGAAAAATAGCACTTCAATCAGAGCCAATAGTTCATTTGGATGCTGTAGAAATTTATCCAGATTTAGCGAATAAGAAAGCTAAAGTTAAAGTTAACATATCCAATAACTTGAAGCAATCTATTACTGGTAAAATCAAACTATCTGCGAAAAGTTTTAATTCCATTGTAAGTCATCAAACAAAGGAAGTTACTGCGACTTACTCTTCCAATACAAATGGACAACTAGAAATAGATTTGCCTATGGGCGAAGACATGTTGACTTGGGACGAATTCAATCCAGCTTTATATAAATTAAATATTAGTTTGATCACTGCCAAAGGAAAATCTTCCAAAGAAATACAATTTGGAATGCGCGATTTTAAAATCAATGGAAAACAGTTTTTGATTAATGGTCGTCCTGTTTTTTTAAGGGGTACGCTGCATAATTGTGAATTCCCATTGACTGGATATCCTTCGACAAAAACTGAAGATTGGTTGAAAATTTTTAGAAAAATCAAAGATTATGGACTTAATCACGTTAGATTTCACTCCTGGTGTCCACCAGAAGCTGCTTTCATTGCAGCTGATATCGTAGGTTTGTATTTACTTCCAGAAGCTCCAAGTTGGCCAAACCACGGTCCGAAAATTGGTTTAGGTCAGCCTGTTGATCAATATCTATACGATGAAAGTATTCGCATGGTTGATCACTACGGTAACTATGCGTCATTCGTAATGTTGTCTGCGGGAAATGAACCCGCTGGTAATCAGGTTTCGTATTTAAATAAGTTTGTAGATTTCTGGAAAAATCGAGATCCACGAAGAGTTTATACAGGTATGTCTGTTGGGGGGAGTTGGCCTGTTGTTCCAAATGCTGAATTTCAGGTGCGTGGTGGAGTACGGGGACTTCAATGGAATAGAATGCCAGAAACGTATTCTGATTTCTCTGAACAACTTTCCAAATTTGATGTTCCTTTTGTGGCGCACGAAAATGGTCAATACTGTGTCTTCCCAAATTTTGATGAAATTCAAAATTATACAGGAGCATATCGCGCAAAGAATATGGAAATGTTCAGACAAATTTTAGCTGACAACCATATGCTAGATCAGGCTAAGGATTTTTTGATGGCTTCGGGAAAATTGCAAACACTTGCTTACAAACATGATATTGAACGAATTTTACGCACGCCCAATTACAATGGTTTTCAACTATTGGGCTTGCAAGATTTTCCAGGACAGGGCACCGCATTGGTTGGTGTGTTAAATGCTTTCTGGCAAGAAAAAGGTTACGTCACTGCAGATGAGTATAGAAGATTTAGTAATGAAACTGTGCCATTAGCACAGTTTCCCAAATTTGTATTTTCTAACACTGAAAATTTTAGTGTGGATGTTGTACTATTTCATTCAGGTAGATCCTCGCTAGAGAACGCCATTATTGATTGGGTTATTCGTGATGACAAGGGTGAAATTTTTCATAAGGGAAGTTTTGACAGTAAATCCTATCCCATTGCAAATGGTATTCCGGTAGGAAAGATAAATCAATCTTTACAATCAATAGGAAATGCCAAGGCACTGAAATTGGAAGTCTCGGTGCGTGGCACGTCATTTATAAATGATTGGGATTTTTGGGTGTATCCTGCGGTCAAAAAAGATCGTGGTACATCAGTATATTATACCACTGAATTGGATGATGCTGCAAAAAAAGTGTTGGAGAGAGGAGGGAAGGTGTTTCTGAATGCTGCAGGAAAAGTAATCAAAGGCAAAGAAGTGGAAATGCACTTTCTACCTGTATTTTGGAATACATCTTGGTTCAAAATGCGTCCACCACATGTTACAGGGATGTTAATACAAAAAGACCATAAAGCATTTTCTGATTTCCCAACAAGCTATCATTCGCAATTACAATGGTGGGATATACAACATAAGTCTCAAGTGATGAATTTGGAAGATTTTCCCGCCTCTTTTAGACCAATTGTACAACCGATAGATACATGGTTTGTGAGTAGAAGATTAGGATTAATATTTGAAGCTAAAGTTGGAGAAGGTAAAATTGTTGTAAGTAGTGCTGACTTGCAGGAGAATTTACAAGGAAAACCAGCATCTTCCCAATTATTTTATTCTATACTAAATTATATGGAGTCAGACAATTTTAATCCAAAAGAAAAGCTATCATTGGAAGTTATTAAAGATATTTTTACTACGGAATCACGCACGAAAGTATCTAATTATACAAAAGATAGTCCAGATGAATTGAAGCCTAACTCGAACCAGAATAAGATAAAGTAGTGGGACAGTAAAGGATGGTTTTCTATGATATGTTTCATATATTTTCCTATTCATAAAATTTCAAAGGAACCAAATTATGTCTATGAAACATTTATTAATTCGTTATACAAAATTAATAACTACTGTATTATTTCTGCTAGTTGGATGCGTTGCTCTTGGACAAGTTCGTTCAGTGATACAATTGAATGATGGCTGGTTTTTCAAGCGTGGTTCTATTCCACTAGCCGAACAGATTAACTTTGATACGAAGAATTGGGAAAAGGTTCGTATTCCTCATGATTATGCTATTTTTGGGCCATTTGACAAAGATATAGATAAGCAGATTGTTGCGATAACACAAAATAATGAAAAAGAGGCTACTGAAAAAACAGGTCGCACTGGGGCATTACCTTATATAGGTGAATCCTGGTATCGTAATACTTTTAAAGTTCCAACATTCAAAAAAGGGAAGCGCGCACTGTTGCTTTTCGAAGGAGCTATGAGTCAGCCTAAAGTTTATTTGAATGGCAAATTAATTGGTCAATGGAATTATGGTTACAGCTATTTCTATTTCGATATTAGTAATGAATTATTAGAAGATCAAGAGAATACATTAGCTGTACACCTTTCAAATCCGCCTCAATCCTCAAGGTGGTATCCAGGAGCGGGATTATATCGTAATGTTTCTTTAATTGTGAATGAAGATATTAGCTTCGAGCAATGGGGAGTTAGTGTGGCCACAAAGCAAGTGCAAGATGACTTTGCACAAATACATATTAAATCCGAAGTCATTGGTCAACCTGATTATATCATTACAGAAATTCAGGACTTAAAAGGTGGCTTATTAGCCAAAGATTCTACATCCAACATCTTTGGGAAATATTTCGAACAAGATATCAAGCTTCAAAATCCACAAATTTGGGCTCCAGAAACACCAAATTTGTATGTTGCTGTTTCTAAATTGTTTAAAGATGGTCAGTTGATGGATATTCTTCATTCGCGTTTTGGAATCAGAACCATTGCGTACGTAGCTGGAAAAGGTTTTATGCTAAATGGTAATGTGACAAAATTCAAAGGAGTGTGTTTACATCATGATTTAGGACCATTAGGTACAGCTGTAAATAAAGCAGCGCTTCGTCGACAAATGGAAATCCTTAAAGATATGGGTTGTAATGCTATTAGAAGTGCACATAATATGCCTTCTATCGAGCAATTGGAGTTGGCAGATGAAATGGGTTTTTTGTTTTTGGCAGAAAGTTTTGATGAGTGGGCAAAACCTAAGGTTAAGAATGGCTATGCGAAATTCTTCAATTCGGACGCGGAGAAAGACATTGTCAATTTAGTTCGTGCAACACGAAACCATCCTAGTATTGTGATGTGGAGTTCTGGAAATGAGGTTCCTGATCAGTGGGGTAGTGAAGGTGTTAAAAGAGCGAAGTTTCTACAAGATATTTTTCATAGAGAAGATCCAACTCGTCCTGTTACTGTAGGCATGGATCAAGTAAAGGCTGTTATGGAATCAGGGTTTGGCGTTGTGGTTGATATTCCAGGACTTAACTATAGAACACACCTTTACGAAGAAGCATACCAAAAATTTCCTCAAGGGATGCTGTTAGGTTCAGAAACGGCTTCAACTGTAAGTTCAAGAGGTGTTTATAAATTCCCTGTAGAGAAAGCTAAAAACAAAACATATGATGATTTACAATCTTCTAGCTATGATCTTGAATCAACGAGTTGGTCTAACCTGCCGGAAGATGATTTTATATTACAAGATGATAAAGATTGGGTGATAGGAGAGTTTGTATGGACTGGCTTTGATTACTTAGGTGAGCCGACGCCGTATGATGAAAAATGGCCTTCCCGTAGTTCTTATTTCGGTATTAGTGACCTAGCAGGTTTGCCTAAAGACCGATTTTATTTATACCGTAGTCGCTGGAATACTACGGATAATACTTTACATATTTTACCGCATTGGAATTGGCCCAATCGAATAGGTAAAACAACTCCTGTTTTTGTGTATACAAACTTTGACCGCGCGGAGCTTTTTGTAAATGGCAAGAGTATGGGCATACAACAAAAGAATAATTCTACACCTCAGCATCGCTATCGCTTGATGTGGATGGATGTGAAGTATGAGCCTGGAACTTTAAAAGTGGTTGCTTATAACAACGATGGTTCTACAGCGATGGAGAAAGAAATCCATACTGCGGGAGAGCCATATAAGATTGTATTAGAGGAGGATAGAACAACAATTTATGCAGACAAAGAAGATATATCATTCGTGAAAGTATCAATAGTGGATAAGCAGGGTAATTTATGCCCTGATGCAAATATACCTTTACAATTTGAAGTAAGTGGCGCAGCTAATTTTAGAGCCGCCTGCAATGGCGATCCAACATCTTTAGAATCATTCCATATGCCGAAAATGAAAACCTTCAATGGACAGTTAGTTGTTTTGGTTATGTCCTCTGATAGAACAGGATTAGCAAAACTTTTGGTAAAAGCAAAAGGTTTGAAACCTGCTCAAGCAAACATTACAGTAAAATAGATATAGGTATTTCCAGATGATGTAGTCCTATTGAGTATGCCGTGATTTTTTATTGACTACTTAATTTAATCGAAAACTTCAAATCATTATTTACAATACATATACTCTAAATTAGGTAATGTCTGAAATGCTATGTGTCTAATTTCGTTCGAAATGGGAATTTATTCTGTACGATTAATAGCATCGTACATTTAATACATTTCTCCAAATTGTCCTTGGATTTATAAAAATATTAGGCCTGAACAAATGTTCAGGCTTAATATTTTTATTTTTCGATATCTTTTAGATTTGCCATCTTTTTGTATTCTAAGAAGCCTTTAATATCTTCGAAATGCTCACGCACTCGTTTATTACCGAATTCAAAAACTTTGGTTACTAAGCCATCTAAGAAATCACGATCGTGAGAAACTAATATTAATGTTCCATCAAAATCTTGCAATGCATCTTTAATAATATCCTTAGTTTTCATGTCCAAATGGTTGGTAGGCTCATCCAGAATCAAAACATTGACTGGTTCTAAAAGTAATTTGATCATCGCCAAACGTGTTTTCTCACCGCCAGACAATACCTTTACCTTTTTATTCATGTCATCACCGCTGAACATAAATGCACCTAACAAATCTTTTATTTTTACGCGTACATCACCAACTGCAATCTGATCTATTGTATCAAATACAGTAAGTTCCCCATCCAATAAGGCAGCTTGATTTTGAGCGAAATAACCGATTTTAGCGTTATGGCCTACTTTTAGAGTTCCTTCAAAATCGATTTCACCCATGATAGCTTTGATCATCGTGGATTTACCTTCTCCATTTTTACCAACGAAAGCTAATTTCTGACCACGCTCGATAACCATATTCGCTTTTTCGAAAACAACATGATCACCATACGATTTAGATAAATCTTCTACGATCACGGGATAATTCCCAGATCTTGGCGAAGGAGGGAATTTCAAACGCAAAGCAGAATTATCAACTTCATCAACTTCAATTATTTCTAATTTTTCTAGCATTTTCACACGCGATTGTACTTGCAATGTCTTCGAATAAGTGCCTTTGAAACGATCGATAAATTCTTGATTATCCGCAATAAATCGTTGTTGTTCTTCGTAAGCTTTTAACTGATGCGCTCGACGCTCTTTTCGCAATTCTAGATAATGACTGTATTTTGCTTTATAATCATAAATACGCCCCATAGTGACTTCTATAGTACGATTTGTAATATTATCTACGAATGCACGGTCGTGAGAAATGACAATTACAGCTTTTGCAGAATTTACTAAAAAGTCTTCCAGCCATTGAATACTTTCAATATCCATATGGTTAGTCGGCTCATCCAATAGGATTAAATCAGGTTTTTTAAGTAATATCTTCGCTAATTCGATGCGCATGCGCCATCCTCCAGAAAATTCTGAAGTTTGTCTCGTGAAATCTGTACGTTCGAATCCAAGTCCTTTCAAAACTTTCTCAACTTCAGCATCGTAATTTGTTTCTTCAATGGAGTAGAATTTTTCACTCAATTCGGACACGCGCTCGATTAATTTCATATAATCATCAGATTCATAATCTGTGCGTATGTTCAGTTGCTCATTGATGTCCTCAAGCTCGTCACGCATCTTATATACCTCTTCAAAAGCTTTTGAGGCCTCTTCAAATACGGTGACGTTATCATGTGTTAATAGATGCTGAGGCAAGTATGCTATCACTGCTTCTTTCGGGCCAGACACCCCACCAGTTGTAGCTTTGCCAACACCAGCGATGATTTTTAGAAGCGTAGACTTCCCGGCTCCATTCTTGCCCATAAGGGCTATTTTGTCATTTTCATTAATAGAAAAAGATACATCACTAAAAAGAGTTGTGCCTCCAAATGTTACAGAGATATTATTTACATCAATCACAATAGAAATTTTTTTATGAAATGCAAAGATACTACTTATGCAATTATTTATAACCGTTTGCATGAAAATGTAAGAATATCATTAAAACATCTAATTTATTTTTATTGACAGTCATTAATTGAATTTAATAAATATATAATTTATTTTAATAAAAGTTAAAATATCAATGTGTGATATAATATTCGCTGCACCTACTTTTTGTATCAAGTTTTTTAAAAAATATTTGTTAAAAGAAAATTATTTAACGAAATAGTGTTTTTTGAAAAACTTTATGTAGATGAATAGCTATAATTTCAAAAAGAGCCTTCAATCACAATTTTTAAATTAATTTAAATTTATCGTATGGTTTTAGGGTTTAAACTTTAGTGTAAATCCTTAAAATAAATTTTAAAGAAATATATTAACAATCCACGCACACTAATATTTTATTATGATTACAATTAAAAAATATCATTAGCGTCCGGTAAAAACCAGATTTAATAATTTAATTTTCTCATTCAATTGATAGTCAGCTTATTGGTTTTTATCTTTTTCAGATTCAAAAAACAAGGTATCAAAAAAGGGCTAGCTGTTTACTTTCATGCGTATCAATAATCCAGTCTTTTTCTGGGTTTTCAAGGAATTTCATTAAATGGATGTAATT
>NZ_VIQM01000011.1 GCF_008520265.1 Sphingobacterium cavernae | reverse complement strand
CTGTACTTCGGTGTCGGGAAAAACACTCTGTATCGCTTCTGAAAATCCTTTTAGATTATCGATGCAGGCAATTAAGATATCCTCCACGCCTCGATTTTGTAAATCAGTCAATACGCTCAACCAAAAGTTAGCTCCCTCATTCTCCGAAACATACATCCCTAACAGATGCTTATGTCCATTTCGATCAATGCCAAGAATATTGTATACTGCCCGCGAAACAAACCGATGGTCTTCTTTTACTTTGTAGTGCATGGCGTCCATCCAAACAATCGTATAAAGGGAGTCTAGACTTCTTGATTGCCACTCCTTGACCTGGGGAATGATCTTATCGGTAATCGAAGAAAGTGTGCTGTGGCTGATGTCAGTATCGTACATCTCCTTGATGTGGTTCGAGATGTCCCGCAGGCTCATGCCAAGACCGTACATACCTAAAATCTTCTTCTCCAGGCTATCGGCTAAAATCGTCTCACGTTTCTTAATAAGCTGGGGTTCGAAGTTAGACCGACGGTCACGCGGAGTATCGATCTCGATAGTGCCATCTGAGGTGCGAATCTGCTTGCTGGACTTGCCGTTACGACGATTACCACCGGAGCGTTCAGCTTCATCCAGATGGCTCTCCATCTCAGCTTCTAGCGCTGCTTCTAAAAACTTTTTCATTAAAGGAGCAAAAGCTCCGTTCTTGCCATAAAGTGATTCACCGCTACGTAACTGTTCTAGGGCTAGGTCCTTCATGGACTCAAAATCAAAATCGCTTTCCTTAATACTCATAATTACTATGTCAAAAATAATACTTCTGTTTATTATCCTTGACACAGTTTATTT
>NZ_VIQM01000010.1 GCF_008520265.1 Sphingobacterium cavernae | reverse complement strand
CCGTTGGTTGGTTTCACCGGATCCTCCTGGAGAGCAGCGGAGCAAAATGCTTATTGATAAAATACAGAAAGTCCACAAGGAGAGCGGTTACATCTATGGCAGCCCACGTATAACCGCAGAGCTACATAAAGAAGGAGATGTTGTATCAAGATCTTATGTGGCCAGACTAATGAAAAAACACGGGATACGCAGTAAAGTAAAAAAGAAATATAAGATCACCACAGATTCAAGCCATAGCTATAGGATAGCCGAAAATCTCCTCCAAAGAGATTTTTCAGCGGATGCACTCTCGCAAAAGTGGGTCGGTGACATCACCTATATCCACACCAATAAAGGCTGGTTATATTTGACGACTGTTATTGACCTTGCCGATAGAAAAGTTGTAGGCTGGTCTTTAAGTGCAGATATGACAGCAGAAAATACCTCCGTATCGGCAATGAAAATGGCGGTTAAGAATAGAGGTGTGAGAAAAGGGCTGATTTTCCACTCAGATAGAGGTGTCCAGTACGCCTGCGACGAATTTAAATCGATACTCAGGGATAATGACATAATCCAGAGCATGAGCAGAAAGGCGAACTGCTGGGATAATGCGGTAGCTGAGAGCTTCTTCAAGTCATTAAAGGCTGAAATGGTTTATCACAGGAGATTTATAGATCAACAATCGGCTAAATTGGAGGTTTTCGGATATATTGAAGGCTTTTACAATACCAGAAGAATACATTCGGCTTTAGGTTATAAAACCCCTAAGCAGATGGAGGAAATGCTGTTGAAAAAAGAAAAATTAGCAGCAGCATAAAAAAGTCTCTCATTTTTAGTTGCAGTTCCAC